>JAHCBC010000004.1:340267-680534 GCA_019634595.1 Akkermansiaceae bacterium | reverse complement strand
GGGCGGTTATGGCCGTGCGATCAACGATTCCGGGGAGGTTGTGTTCAACCTGACGCTGTCCGGACTCCCGGGTCCGAAGTCGGGGATCTTCCTGCTCGGCTCCGCGCCGAACTGACGGGCTGGGAGCGGCCTGTGCCAAAGGATCCGGCGGGGTCGTCCTTCATCAGGACTGCCCCGCTTTTTTGGGGTGGGGGCAAGGAGGGCGGACGTCCCTCCGGCGGCCGCAACAGGATCCCGGGGCAAAGGCATCCCGGGACAGATCCGCCTTTCACGTCCATCGCCAATGCCGCCGAAGGACAAGAATGGGAGCGAAGCGGACATAGCGGCTCTGCCGCAATGTCCTTCCTCCTTACTCTCCCGCTCCCAATGCCTGGCCAATAATGGATTGTCCGGAAATGGAGTGCGCGATTGAATGTGGACCATGATCCGTCTCATCTGGTTCTTCCTGTTCTTCCCGCTCATGCTCCGCGCGGGGGAAACACGCGTCCTTTTCCTCGGCGACAGCATCACCCAGGATGGCCGTTGGGCCACGCTGGTGGAGGGCGCGTTGCGGAACACCGACATCTACCGTGATGCGGAGGTCGTCAACATGGGCCTCGGCAGTGAGACCGTTTCCGGTCTTTCCGAGGACGGCCATGCTGGCGGGAAATTCCCCCGGCCGGACCTGCACGAGCGGCTGGGCCGTGTCCTCACCGCCTATAAGCCGACGCTGGTCTTCGCCTGCTACGGCATGAACGACGGCATCTATCTGCCGCTCGATCCGCAACGGCAGGCCGCCCATGAGAAGGGTGCCACCCGCTTGAAGGAGGAGGTGGAGAAGATCGGCGGACGCATCATTTTCCTTTCCGCTCCCTTGTTCATGCCGGACACCCCGGAGAAGGACACCCAGGGCTATGACAAGGTGCTGGACGCCTACGCCGCCTGGCTGGTCTCCATGCGGGCGGAGGGCTGGGAAACCGTGGACATCCGCCCCGACCTGAAGCGCGCCGTGGCGGACGCCAAGGCGAAGGATCCCGCCTTCATCTACGCGAAGGATGGCGTCCACCCCGGCGGGGACGGCCACCGCTTCATCGCGGAAGCCGCCGCGAAGGGACTGTGGCCGTTGCTGAAGCTACCGGGGCAGCCCGTCCTGCCAACCGGTGACGCGCTCAAGATCCTCTCCGAACGAGCCGGTGTGCTGGAGTATGCCTGGCTCTCCGAGACGAAACACCTCCGCCCCGGCGTCAAGGCCGGGCTGCCGCTGGATGAAGCGAAGAAGCGTGCGGATGAGCTGATGGTGAAGTATAAGGAAGTGGTGAAGTAAGGATTCTCCAGTAAGGAGGTAGGACACTCCTGTCCTACGGCTGCAACCGGAACCCATAGCAAAAGCATTTCAGGGGAAATCCGCCCTCTTATATCATTCGCCAATGCCTCCGTTGGACAGGAATGGGAGCGAAGCGGACATAGCGGCTCTGCCGCAATGTTCACCCTCCTTGCTCGCTCACAACGTCGGCGGACGCTGATCATTTGACAATCCCCGCCACCAGTGGGACAGGAGAACATCCATCTTTCCATGTCCCGTCCCATCGTACTCCCGCTCGCCGCCATCGTTGCCTGCCTCACCAGTTGCACCACCATCCCCGAGCTCGGCGGCATGATGGATCGCGGCGGCACCAGCGGCCGGAAGATCGAGGTCGATCTCACGGACCAGAAGGCCACCCTCTTCCAGCACGGCAAAGTCGTCGCCATTTCCCCCATCTCCTCCGGCAGGGAAGGAAAGACGACGCCCACCGGCCGCTACCGGATCATCCAGAAAAGCCCCGACCACCGGTCATCCCTCTATGGCAACTACGTCCGCAACGGCAAGGTGGTGAAGGAGAACATCGACATCCGGAAAGGAGGCCGCCCGCCCGGCAGCCGGTTCGAGGGCGTGCCCATGCCATACTTCATGCGCTTCACCGGTGCCTACGGCCTCCACGCCGGGAATGTCCCAGGCTACCCCGCCAGCGCTGGCTGCGTCCGCCTCCCGCCGCGCCACGCCAAGCGGTTCTACGATGCCGTCAAAATCGGCACCCCCGTCATCGTCCGCCGCTGAGCCAAAAGTAAGGAGTGTCAACCCTCCTTACTCGGCGGCAGCGGTAATCCGGATCTAACAGATCCGCCACATCATCCGTCGGAAACACATCACTGGTAGGTCGGTGCCAGCCCCCCGGAGGATAGGCGTCCCAACCAAGGAATGTACCGCTGCGGCCAACCTTTTCATGAAGACACCTTAGTAGGGCGCCCTGATGGCTTTGAAACGCATGCCATTGAAGTCATGTAGCAATCTTACGTCTGCCACTTCGTAGGGTGTCACGCGGCCTGCCCACAAGGATCCTCCTTCCGCCCAGACAAGGCGGTCCCGATCCAGGTCCGCCCACTCCCACAGTGGGCGGTCGTGGATCACACGGGTCGCCCGGTGGATAAGCCGATGGGTTTCGTAAATGGATCCTTTGGATCTTGGGCTTCCCGGCCGCCAATTCACATGGACGATCTTTTCGAGAACCCAGTTGCAGCCGATGTCTCTGCTGAAAGTCAGCCGGTGATGACGGTCTTCTTCGGTAGCATCACCTCTGGTCCAGCCTCCCCATTGAAGCCGGATGGGATAGGATCCCAATCCTCCGATATCTCCTGTGTGATAGGGACTGTAGGAGTCTTCCACCTCCCGTAGATCGATGGGTTGAAACTCCTCATAGGGCGGACCAAAGAAGTAGATCCTGTGCATCGCATATGCGGTATTGCTGACGAAGACTCCGCCACCGCCGGTGCTGAATCCTATCAATTTGCCATCGATGAACGCATTGCCCGCCCATAGCCCGATGGCCTTCAGATAGGGTGCTACTGAAATCACCGTCAGTTCCTCGGCCTTCCGGCTCTGCGGTCGGTAGGCGCTGTAGATGAAATGCTTCCCATCCGGCGAGAGATCGGAAAAACGCTCCCTGATCATGCCCCGCATCCATTGGCCCATAGTGAATTGGTCCGTGTCGCGATCCCACTCCATGGTGCACACGCATTTCGACGGCCCGCGGCGGATGACGACTGCCTTGCGAGCATCACGGGCAAGGATCACATGGAGGCGTGTATGAGGGCGGCCACTCTTCATCGCTTCCCATCCATCCACTTGTCCGTGATGGCCGTTTTGTAATTCCCGAACCGCTCCAGAATATCCCCGATGCTCTCCTCCATCACCAGCATGCGGTGGTGTTCCTCCCGCACGAAGCGCTGGGCGACGGCGTGCTCCAGGAACCGGAACAGCGGGGAGTAGAAGCCCGCCACGTTCAGGAAGGCGCAGGGCTTCGTGTGGAAGCCGATCTGTGTCCACGTATAGACCTCGAAGATTTCTTCCAGCGTGCCCACGCCGCCGGGCAGGGCGATAAAGCCGTCCGAAAGATCCGCCATCAGCGTCTTGCGCTGGTGCATGGACTCCACGGAGTGAAGCTCCGTCAGTCCGGAGTGTGCGACTTCCTTTTCGATCAGCAGCCGGGGCATGACGCCGATCACCCGTCCGCCGGCATCCAGTGCGGCATCCGCCATCATGCCCATGAGTCCGACCTGGGCACCGCCATAGACCAGGGTGATGCCGCGCTTTGCGAGCGTTCTGCCCACATGCACCGCGGCCTCCGCATACTCAGGCAGCAGTCCGGGACTGGAGCCACAATAGACGCAGATGGCCTTGGGTGCGGATGGAGTCATGGCGGGGAGTCGGAGTTCCACGGCCACTTCACAATCTCCTGAACTAGATCGACAAGGCCGATTTCATGCAGGCGGGAAAGGTCATGCCACTCGCAGCGGTCCGTGCTGCCGGAGGTTTCATGGCGTAGCGTGCCTCCGGTGATCTCCGCATGATAAACCACCCGCACGCCGTGATAGGGTACGGTTCTGTTATAAATCGTGTCGATGCCGGTGATGCCAATGGGACGGACGATGAATCCTGTTTCCTCCTCCACCTCCCGGATCATCGCCTGCTCCGGACTCTCACCGAACTCCAGCGCTCCGCCGGGCAGCGTCCAGTAACCGTGCCACTTGTCCGGATTACACAACCGGCACAGCAGGATCTTACCCTGATCGATCAGGATGGCATAGGCACCGAAACGGGTTTGGGGCGAGGGAACGTTCATTTCGTGGGTTGGATCGACGAATCCATTTGGCATGACATGATGAACGCGACATTCCGCTCCGCTTCCCGGAAACCACATGCCAGATGGAAGGCGATGGCGTTCCCATTTCCTATCTCCGCATTGCTGCCGAGTTCCTGATACCCGTTGCCCTGCGTCCAATCTGCGGCAGCGGAAACAAGCGCCCGCGCGATTCCCGTTCCGCGCACGGCTGGGTCCACGAAGATGCCTTCCAGAAACGCGACAGGAGAAGTCGTCGCGCCATCCACCCAATCCGTTCTCACGGAAATCTCCGCGAACGCGATGATCTTCCCGGCGGCATCCTCCGCGACCAACGTGACGCCCGGAGTGGGTTGATCGAAATGCCGCGCAATGTCCACTTGGTGGTCCGCGCCCGGCCACAGCATCTCACGCAGGCGCAGCCATCCGGCGGAATCGGTGACTGTGGTTTCCCTGATGCGGATGGATGACGGGGGCGGAGATGTCCGTTCAACTTCCTCGCTCTCCGGTATAAGCTTTTTCGAGAGATGGAAATGTGTGTGTCCGGGAGGGAATCCAGGCAGCTCGGAGAACACCCGGTAGCCCAGATGTTCGTAGAAATCCCTGGCCTGGAAATCAAAAGTGCCGAGCCATGATCCGGCGCAGCCCCGGCTGACGGCGATGGCTTCCGCCGCCAGCAGCAGCTTCTTTCCGAAACCCCGGCCTCTGAGGGATGGGGAAATCCACAGTCCGTCGATCATCAGCCATGACCACATGGTGGCTCCGTAGAGTCCGCCCGCCACGTTTCCGTCATCGCCTTTCAGCGAAAGGTGGAGGGGTTGCCAGTCACGGCCTCCCAGTCCATCCGGGTCCGCTTCCCGGATGCCTTTCCGGACGGCAGCAGGCAGTGAGTCCGCGTCCGCCTGATCATCGATGTGGTATTCCATGCTTCCGCCACCAAAGCAGCCGCCTGTCCTGACGTAAAGGTCGGGCCACCCGCTCCGGTTCTTGTTGTAGGAAGGTCCGGGGAATCACGCTTTGGGGAATCTCTTCCGTCGCATGAGGGTTGCTCCGATGCCCAGGCCACCGAGGAGAACACCGCCCGGCTCGGGGACAATGTTGCCCTCGATCTGGAAATTGTCGAACCGCATGTTCCCCGCAGCGTCACTGGAGCGGTAGACACCGATGGTGAATGTCACGTCCGAGGTGACGTTGGCGAGTTCCGGAACCGCGGAGAGATCCAGCGTGTACTGGTTGTTCCCCGCGGTGGGGTTGGTGGTGTTTCCGATGGCGGTGACACCTTCCGCAGCGGTGATGGTGCGGGAGTCCAGGATCGTGCTACCCGTCAGGCTGCTTTGCACGAAGAAGCTGTAGGTGCCGGCCTTGAAGTTCGCGTTACCCCATGCGTAGAGGCTCAGTTGGCTGAACTGTAGCGCGTAGCCGCTTCCCGCGGTGACCGTGAAGGTAAAGGTGTCCGGGCCGGTTCCAGCTCCAGCGCCAGTGAGTGCGCCACCGGCCGTGGTTCCCACGTTGCTGGCGAGGAAGACATAGGCTCTGGAGCCGCCGACTCCGGCGATGCCCTGGTTGGTCCCGTAGTTTCCATCGGCGAATCCGGAACCTGCGGTCAACGGAGACACTGTAACTCCTGTGGGAGGCGTGCCGACCGGGGCGTAGTTCGGACCCACACCGGGATTTGCTTCGAAATTCCAGAAACCGAGGACCGCAGCCTGGGCGGAGGTGAAGACCAGTGGCAACAGGAGCAGGCTGGAGTAGGACGCGGACGATCTTGGTTTCATGGTTCTGGCGAGCTGATCCGGGAACGAAGGGGCCATGATACAAAACAGACTCCGCGATTCAGACAATATCTGCCGGCTAACACTTTTGGGTGAGTCGCTGCCGCCGGGGCCTTGCCACTCCGCCGACCGATGGTGATCCCCAGCCCTTCAAAGAAGCAGTCCGCCGGACTCCAGGTGAAGCAGGTAAGATTTCGCCTCCAGTCCTCCCGCGAAGCCGGTGAGCTTGCCGTTCGAACCGATGACCCGGTGGCAGGGTGCGATGATGGAGATGGGGTTCCGCCCGTTCGCCGCACCCACGGCCCGCACCGCAGCGGGGCTGCCGACCTCCACCGCGATCTGTGCGTAGGTCCGCGTCTCACCGAAGGGGATGCGGGTGAGCGCGGCCCATACCTTTTTCTGGAACTCCGTGCCATGGAACTCCAGCGGTACGGTGAAATGTTCCAGCTTTCCGGTAAAGTAGGCGGCCAGTTGCCTTTCCGTCTCCCGCAGCACGGGATGGTCGGGGCTTTCCTCACGCGGGTGGAGCGGGACGCGCTTCGGATCGTCATCCTCCCACAGCACCGCCGCCAGACCCGCCTCTCCGGCGACGAGGGTCAGCACGCCGACAGGGGAGGGCATCGTTTTCGTGAACCAGCTCTTCGTCGTTTTCATGGCCCCACCATGCACCACACGCGGAGTGGATGCTGGCCATTTCCGGACATGGAAGCGAATTTCCATTCCATGTCCGGAAATGGCGAGTATCTGCCGCGGAATGGGCTACCGTCGCAGCATGATCGATGACGATGCCGCCTATCAAGCGCTGGCCTCCCATGATGCCCGGTTCGACGGCGTGTTCTTTGTCGGGGTGACCTCCACGGGCATCTATTGCCGCCCCGTATGTCCGGCGAAAACCCCTGCGCGGAAGAACTGCCGCTTCCATGCCAGTGCGGAGGCGGCGGAGAAGGCGGGCTTCCGTCCTTGCCTGCGCTGCCGTCCGGAGCTGGCACCGGGGAATGCTCCGGTGGACAAAGCGCACCGGATCGCCCATCTCATCGTCCAGCGGATCGGGGAAGGCCTGGGCGACAGCGACGAGGCGGGGCTGGAGGAGATCGCCGCCGGACTGGGGATGAGTTCGCGGCACCTGCGGCGGATCGTGCAGGCGGAACTCGGCGTTTCACCCATCGAGCTGATCCAGACGCGGCGGCTGCTGCTGGCGAAGCAACTGCTGACCGAGACGAAGCTGCCGGTGATCGATGTGGCCTTTGCCAGCGGCTTCGCAAGCCTGCGCCGGTTCAATGATGCTTTCGTCACGCACTACAAGATGCCCCCGGGACGACTGCGGAAAGAAGCGGCGGGCGGAGGGGCGAAGGCCGCCGCCCACGGGGATACCTCCACGTTGCTGCTGACCTACCGGCCGCCTTACGATTGGGAAGGCATCCTCGACTTCCTCCGTGGACGCATGATGAAGGACGTGGAATGGGTGGCGGAGGATGCCTACCTGCGGACCGTCCGCATCGGCGGGCATACGGGATGGATCAGTGTCACGCATGCGGTGCGGAAGCACGCGCTGGCGGTGGAGTTCAGCCATTCCCTGGTCCCGGTGCTGCCCGCGTTGCTGGGGCGGCTGCGCAATGTCTTCGACCTCGTCGCGAGGCCGGACCTCATCTCCGCCCATCTGGGGAAGGACCCGGTGCTGGGGGGTGCGGTGAGGGGGAATCCCGGCCTGCGCGTGCCGGGTGCCTTCGATGGCTTCGAGATGGTGGTGCGTGCCATCCTCGGACAGCAGATCACCGTGCGCGCCGCCACCACCATCGCGGGGAGGTTTGCCGCAGCGTTCGGGGAGAAAATCGTGACACCCTTCCCGGAGCTGACGCGCCTTTCGCCGCAGGCGGAAAAGGTGGCCGCCACCACGGTGGATGATGTCGCCCGGCTGGGCATCGTCAGCGCGCGGTCGCGGTGCATCCTCGCCCTGGCACAGGCGTTCCGCTCCGGCGCGTTGTCCTTGGAGCCGGGGAGCGATCCGGACGCCACCATCCGCAGCCTGGAGGCGCTCCCGGGCATCGGCCCGTGGACGGCACATTACATCGCCATGCGCGCATTGCGCTGGCCGGACGCGTTCCCAAAGGAAGATATCGCCGTGCGCAACCGCCTCGGCGGCGTGACCGCGAAGCAGGCGGAACTGCTTTCCCAACCCTGGCGGCCATGGCGGAGCTATGCGGTGCTGCATCTGTGGCGGTCGCTGGGGTAGCGGCGGGTGAACACGTTGGCAGGGATGCCACTCCGTGGCGTCCGGTGGGGGCGACAACATCCGCAGGTGAAACCCCGCCATTCACACCACGGCATCATGGGTAATGCCGCCGTGTCCGTTGACGTTCTTTGATGAACCGATATTGCCAGGCGGGTATCATCTCCCCAGCCGGACGCCACGGAGTGGCATCCCTGCCAGGCCTCCTCCCCCCCAAGTTGCATCCGCTCCGCAGCCGTGTTAGATCGGGAGCATGGCTTCTTCTCCTTCCTCCACGCTGATCGACATCCTCTCCGCGGACTCCTACGATGCGGAGCATGTTCCGGGTGCGGTGAATCTCTGCGTCTATGAAACCGCGTTCATCGACAAGGTGAAGGCGGCGTTTCCGGACACGGGCACCGCACTCACCGTTTGCGGATACTGTGACTCCACGAAGGAGGCGGAGGTCGCCGTCGGGCGGCTGGAGGAGGCGGGTTACACCAACGTCTCCGTGATGCCCGGTGGTCTGGAGAAATGGAAGGCCGACGGCGGCACGCCGGAGGGGAAGGGGGATGCCGCCGCTTCATCGGAGGGAAAGCTGGCTGTCGATCCGGGGGCGAGTTTCATCCACTGGACGGGCAGGAACCTTTTCAACTTCCACACCGGCTCACTGAAACTGAAGGACGGCTCTTTGGAGATCCGGGATGGAAAGCTGGTGGCCGGGGAGATCCATGTGGACATGGAATCGCTGGCCTGCACCGACCTTTCGGACTCGGCGATGAACCGCATGCTGGTCGATCATTTGCGGAGCAATGATTTCTTCAGCATCGGGGAGCATCCGGTGGCTGTGTTCACGGTGGTTTCAACGAACCCCATCGATGGTGTCAGCGATGGCCTCCCGAACCATCGCATCACGGGGAACCTCACGCTGCGCGGAAAGACGGTGCCCGTTTCCTTCGACGCGCTCGTCGCGCGGAAGGACGACGGCTCATACGTCGCGCAGGCGATGGTGGATTTCGATCGCACGCAGTGGGGTTCCATCTACGGTTCCGGCAGGTTCTTCTCCAGGCTGGGCCAGCATGTAGTGAATGATGTCATTCACCTGCACCTGAAGGTGGCGACCGTGGCCGGATGACCGACGTCGGAAAAGCAGCATATTTGAAAGGAAAAGCGGACCCATCCGGAGGCATACGCCGATAGACGGAGAGAAGCGGGTCACGTATGGATGGGGAGAAGCCAGAAACTCCTGACCATGTCCGCCAACCCACTCGCCCAGCCCGCAGTCTTCATCCATTTCAACCGGAAGGAGATGGGCACGGCCGCCGCCGCAAAGGTCCATGGGGAGATCCTCCGCATCGTGGCGGAGAAGGGCGGCGCGCGCATGGTGATGGCATGCGCCCCATCGCAGGATGACTACTATGCCGCGCTCATCCCGCTGGTGCGCTCCGCGCCGGAAGTCTGGAGCAAGGTCGAAATTTTCCACATGGACGAGTATGTCGGCCTCACGGCGGATTCACCGCAGAGCTTCCGGAGCTATCTGCGGGAGCACTTCCTGGATCATGTGGAGGTGGCCGCGTTCCACCCCATCGGCGGGGAGGCGGATCCTTCTGCGGAAAGTGTCCGTTACGAAGCGCTGCTTTCCGCCGCGCCCATCGACATCATCAGCATGGGCATCGGTGAAAACGGACACATCGCATTCAATGATCCGCCAGTCGCGGATTTCAACGATCCCCATCTGATCAAGAGAGTGGAGCTGGATGCCATCTGCCGTCAGCAGCAGGTGAACGATGGTTGCTTCCCCACGCTGGACGCGGTGCCTACCCACGCGCTCAGCCTCACCCTGCCCGTGTTCGCCCGTGCCGGGATGCTGGTCTGCATCGTCCCCGGAGTGAGGAAAGCGGAAGCGGTGAGGAACACCCTGCTGGGGCCGGTCGGCACGGCATGTCCGGCCACCCTGCTGCGCGGACATACGAATTCGTTCCTCTATCTCGATGATGACTCCGCCTCGCTGCTCGACCACTGACTTTTCCGGATGATGTCAGCAGCACCTTACTTCGATCTCCAGGTGAATGGCTTCGCCGGAGTGGACTTCCAGCGGGACGATGTGGACGCCGCCGCCCTGGAGCGGGCGATGGACGCCTTGCTCCGCCATGGCACGGGAAAGATCCTGCTCACCCTCATTACAGACCGGGCGGATGCCCTCTGCCGGCGGCTGGAACATCTCCGGAAACTGCGGGAGGCGTCACCCGCTGCCCGGGAAATCATTGCCGGATTCCATCTGGAGGGGCCATGGCTGCTGCCGGAGCCGGGTTATCACGGCGCGCATGATCCCCGCCGCATGTCCGCGCCGGACCTGCGGATGTTCGATCTTTTCCAAGAGGCGGCCGGCGGCCTGTTGCGGCTGGTCACGCTCGCACCGGAGCTGCGCGGTTCTCCGGAACTCATCGCGCACGCCGCATCCCGTGGTGTCAGGACGGCCATCGGCCATTCCAATGCGTCCGACGCGGACATCGAAGTCGCCATACACGCGGGCATGACGCTCTGCACCCACGTGGGGAACGGTGTGCCGGTCACCATGCACCGCCATGACAACGTGATCCAGCGCTTGCTGGCGCGGGACGAGCTTACGGCGGTCTTCATCCCGGATGGCATCCACCTGCCGCCCGGAGTGCTGCGGAATTTCGTGCGCGCGAAGCCACCGGGAAAAGTCCTCTTCACCACCGACTGCATGGCCGCCGCCGGTGCCGGGCCGGGCCGATACTCGCTGGCCCACGTGGAGGTGGAGGTGGGGGAGGACGGCGTCGTCCGTGAGCCGGGCAAGGAAACCTTCGCAGGATCTTCGCTGACGATGGACCGTGCGGTGGAAAATGTGCGTGGCTTCCTCGGCTGGTCGCGTGAGGATGCGGTTGCCGCTTGCTCGATACGGGTGGGATGCATGCTGGGCCTGTAGAATGTGGCTGCAAACGGGGCGATCCTCGTGTTGGATTCCCATATGACGCCCGAGCTTTCCGTCTGGCAGCACGCCATCCCTGATGATGTGGAGGAACTGCTGCCCCTGCTGGAGGCATTCTACTCCGAGGAACAACTGGATCATGACGCTCCGTCCGTCCGCTCGGCGGTCGTGGACCTGCTGGCGGATCCGGATCTCGGCGGCGTGTGGTTGCTGCGGGTGGAGGGCGTGCTGGCCGGGTATCTCATCGCCACGCTGGGCTTCAGCGTGGAGTTCGGCGGACGCTATGTCCTGCTGGATGAACTTTTCATCCTTCCCGAGTTCCGGGGTGGGGGGAAATGGCGTCAGGGATTCCGAGAGGTGGAATCATGGGCGCGGCAGCGCGGCATCCACGCGCTGCGGCTGGAAGTGAACCACCACAATGAAAAAGCCGGGAACCTTTACCTTGCGGATGGTTTCAGTGATGATGAACGCTCTATTTTCACGAAGCGTCTCGGTTGAAAATGGAATGCTTCGGCGGGACGCCGCAGCCACGGCCTGCCGCGGGACGCGACAGCCACCGTTTCATTGCCGCGGGCTCCCGCTCAGGACGCCGTCACCGCGCCACGATCATCACTTAGTCCGGATTTCTCCAGGAAGTAGTCGTAGCCGCCGCTGTACTTCGTCAGCAGGGCGCCCTTCTCCGGATTCTTCTCGTTCCGCGTGATGTGGTAGGTGCTTTCCGCCAGCGTGCGGATGAAGTGGACGTCGTGGGAGATGAAGACCAGTGTGCCTTCGTAGTTCTTCAGCGCCTGCACCAGCGAGTCGATGGAAAGGATGTCGAGGTGGGTCGTCGGCTCGTCCATCAGCAGGAGGTTCGGCGGATCGACCAGGAACTTCACCAGGTTGAGGCGGGACTTCTCACCACCGGAAAGGACGCCGCAGCGTTTCTCCACATCCGCACGGCGGAACAGGAACGAGCCGAGGATGGCGCGTGCATCCTCCTCACGGAGAGTGGTGCAGGAAGCCATGACCTCCTCCAGCACGGTGTTGTCCTCATTGAGGGCTTCGGAGCGATGCTGGGAGTAGTAGCCGATCTTCGTCGCGTACCCCGGCTCGCGCTTGCCGCCACTGATCGGGATGACCCCGGCCAGGATCTTGAGCAGGGTGGACTTGCCCGCGCCGTTCGGGCCGACGAGAACGATCTTCTCGCCCTTGTCCACGACGAGGTCGAGGCCCTTGTAGATCAGCTTGTCGCCATAGGACTGTTCCACCTGGCTCAACTCGATGACCTTCTGGTTCGAGCGGGGCGGCTGGGGGAAGTTGAACTTGAACGGCTTCCTCGGCGTGCGCGGCTTCTCCACCCGCTCCAGTTTTTCGAGGAACTTGATCCGGGACTGCACCTGCGCGGCTTTCGAGCCGACCTGGCGGAAGCGGTCGATGAACTCCTGGTGGCCTTCGATTTCCTTCTGCTGCGCCCGGTAGGCGGCGGTCTGTTGCTCGAACCGTTTCTCCCGCTGGTCCAGGTAGGAGGTGTAGTTGCCGGTATAGGAAAGGAGGGCGGCGGCGTCCGGGTCGATCTCGACGACGGTCTCGATGATGGAGTCCATGAAGTCCCGGTCGTGGGAGATCATGAGGATGGCTCCGGAGTAGTTCAGCAGGTAGCGCTGGAGCCAGAGCAGGGAGATGAGATCCAGGTGGTTGGTCGGCTCGTCCAGCATGAGCAGGTCCGGCTCCATCACCAGCAGCTTCGCCAAGTGGGCGCGCATGACCCAGCCGCCGGAGTATTCACGCGCGGGTTTGGCGAAGTCGTCCTGTTTGAAACCCAGGCCAGCGAGGATCTTCTTCGCTTTCGGCTCAAGCTGGTAGCCGTTCAGCGCGGTGAACTGATCCTGTGCGTGGGCGAACTCCGGGGAGGAAAGGTTGCCGGACTTTTCGCCCTCGCGGATGGTCCGGAGGTAGCCGATGAGTTCCGGTGTGATGCCGATGGCGATTTCCAGGATCGTTTCGTCGGTCGGCTCGCCCGCCTCCTGTGGGAGGTAGCCGGTGATGGCGTATTCGTCGCGCTCGATGGTGCCTTCGTCAGGCTGGTCTTCATCGAGGATCATCCGGAAAAGGGTGGACTTGCCGGCGCCGTTCGGTCCGACGAGGGCGACGCGCTCGCCCCAGTTGATGGTCATTTCCGCCTCGCGGAGCAGGGTGCGTCCGCCGAGGGTCTTGGTGAGCTTGTGGATCGTGAGCACGCGGCGGATGTAGTGGAGAGGAGGGCTGTGGGCAAGGGATTCCCGCATTCCGGGAAATCCGGCGCGGACCGCCCGGGGGAGGCTCTAACTGTTGGAAACCGCTATTGACCTTGACGGGGAGGGGGGGTGACGGGCTTTAATACCGCATCCAGAACACTACATGCGTCCGAAACACACGACACGAAAAAAGATGTCCCACCGCATTGGTCGGGCCGCCGCCTATTCCTCGCTCGCGCTGCTTTCGGTGGCTGGAGAGCTGAAGGCGCAGGACTTCGAGGGAAAGACCATTTCCGAACTGTCGATCCAGTATCGCGGTGCGAAGACGGTTGATGAGGCCCGCATCCGCAACCTCATGAACACCAAGGCCGGAACGACCTACCGCGCCGAGGGGCTGGACAACGATATCCGCACGCTCTTCGCGTCCGGCCTCGTTGACGACGTGCGTTTCCTTGCCGAGCCATCCGGCGCGGGCGTGAAGGTCATCGCCGAAGTGACGACCCGTCCCGAACTGGTGGGGGTCGGTTTCGTCGGCAACACGATTTTCAAGGACCAGAAGCTGGCGAAGGAGTCCAAGCTCAAGACCGGCAGCGCCCTCAGTGACGAGCAGATCCTGGAAGCCCGCCGGAACATCGAGAAATATTACCAGGGCTACGGCTATCCGGACGTGTCCGTGACCCACCGCACCCAGCCGACCGCCCGCGAAGGCGCCTCCGACCTGATTTTCGTCATCGACGAAGGCCAGAAGAACGAGGTCCGCAAGATCCGCTTCAACGGCAACAACAACTTCACCGCCAGCGAACTCCGCAAGGAGATGAAAACGAAGGAAAAGGGCTGGTTCTCCTGGCTCACCAAGTCCGGACGTTTCGAATCCACCCAGCTCGACACCGACCAGGAGGCCATCTCCGACTACTACCAGAGCAAGGGCTACCTCCGCGTGCAGGTGGATGTCACCCGTGAGCCGGTTTCCGATGGCCGCGTGGACCTCGTGGTGAACATCAACGAAGGCGACAAATACACCGTCAACGGTGTCAGCTTCGGAAAGATGACCGTCTTCCAGTCGGATGAACTCTACCCCGCGCTCACGCTGAACAGCAATTCCGCCTATTCCTCCAAGAAGATGCGGGATGACGTCACCATGATCCGCAGCTACTACGGATCCCGCGGCTATGCGGACGTGGTGGTCGATCCCCACATCACCGACGCCGGCCCGAACCGGGTCAACATCCACTACAAGATCACCGAAGGCTCCCGCTACCGCGTGGGCAAGGTCAACATCGAGGGCAACACCAAGACCAAGGACAAGGTCATCCGCCGGGAAGTCCCGCTCAAGCCGGGTGACTGGTTCAACTCCGTGGAACTGGACACCACCAAGGCCCGTCTGGAGAACCTCCAGTACTTCAGCGAAGTGCAGGCTTCCGGCAGCCCGGGCGGTTCCGGCTACCGCGACGTCAACGTCCTCGTCGAGGAGAAGGCCACCGGCTCCGTCGGTGTCGGCCTTGGTTTCAGCTCGATCGACAGCATCGTCGGCTTCCTCAACCTGGAGCAGTCCAACTTCGACCTCTTCAATCCTTGGAACTTCACCGGTGGCGGCCAGCGCTTCGCGATGAACCTCCGTCTCGGTTCCGAGCGGACGGACTTCAGCATGTCGCTCGTCGAGCCATGGTTCATGGACAAGCAGCTCGCGCTCGGTGGTGAACTCTTCTTCCGCCAGTCCACCTACTTCAGCGACTACTTCGAGCAAACGAACGTCGGTGCCGCCGTCTCCCTCCGGAAACCCCTCGGCAACCGCAGCTCCCTCAAGTTCGAATACCGCCTCGAGCAGGTGGAGATCGACCTGGAGAACAATGTTCCCGCGGTGTCCCTCCTCAACGGCGAGGAAGGCGACTTCCTCCGCAGCGCGTTGTCCGCGAACTACATCTACGACAGCCGGGACAGCACCTTGCTTCCACGCAGCGGCCACAAGTTCGACGCCGGCCTGACCGTTGCCGGACTCGGCGGCGATGTGGAAACCTTCACCCTCTCCCTCCAGGGGCAGAAATACTGGAACCTCAAGTGGGACACCATCCTCTCCCTCAACGGTGAGCTTGCCTTCGTCGATGGATGGGGTGGCGATGTGCCGGTCTTCGAACGGATGTTCCTCGGCGGTGGCCGTACCCTCCGTGGCTTCGAGTTCCGCGATGTGGGTCCGCGTGACGTTGCAGGTGGCACCGGTGAAGTCATCGGCGGCCAGTCCCTCGGCTTCCTCTCCGTGGAATACACCGTGCCGATCGTCGAGACCGTCCGTGCGGCCGTCTTCTATGACATGGGCTTCGTCAATGCCGGAAGCTGGGATCCAAGCCCATCCGATCTCTACAGCGACGTGGGTGTCGGCATCCGCCTCAAGCTGCCGATCAGCCCGCTGCCGCTCGCGCTCGACTACGCCATCCCGGTCAGCTCGCCTGACAAGGAGGCCGACCAGGGCGGCCAGTTCAACTTCTACCTGAACTACCAGTACTAAGAGACTCGTAGTGGATTTTCCGGAAAACCGGCCTTCCGCAAGGGAGGCCGGTTTTTTCTTGGGAGAAAGGGCGTTCCGTCATCCCAAAAGGATGAAATCATGAAGGAAGCGATCGAGATCATGGCCCGGATTCTGGCGGCCGTCGCCATTCCGGTGTTGATCATCCGGTTCTCCCGGGCGGCAGGTCAGCCGGGAAGAACGAATGGAGACCGGACCTGGCTGGAGTATGGCAGGGGAATCAGGATTTTCACCGCGTTGCTGGGTGTGCTGGTCCTGTGGTTGATTGGCCTCTGGATTTTCTCAGGGCCGGAGCAACGGTTCGATGCAATGATGCTGGTTCTGATCTTCGGGTCGTTGGCCATACCTCTCGTGCTGGAGGTGTTTTGGGTTCGCATCGGCTGTGACGGCAGCACGTTGTGGTGCTTCTCTCCTTGGAGAAGAAACCGCGAGATTCCACTGGAGGAGATGGGGACTCCCTATTACTCCGCCTTGATGAAGTGGTGGGTGATTCCCACCCGGCGACATGGCAAGGTCCGGGTTTCCGATTTTCTTGCCGGGAGAGATGCTTTTCTCAGGAGACTTGGTGTAAGAACGACGCTGGGTTGACGGGTTCTATGTGCGAGCCCAAGGCCATTCATCTGCTTCTGCCCCTGCCGCCGGTTACTTTGACGGCAGGCCCGTCTCAAAATCATACTCCAGCTTCCTTCCGTCCGCGGTGTTAACCTGCAGCTTCCCGGCCTTGGACACACCTGCGACACTTCCCCATTCGTAGTGGGAGACGGTCCGGAGCAGGGACTCCTTCTCCGGGACCAGCTCCTTGAGCGGAACTTCCCTGAAGATCTTCCCGTTCTTCCAGAAGGTGAGGATGGTCATCTCAGGCCGGTGATTGACGGGAATGAGATTCAGTCCGTCATAGGCGGTGACCATATGGATACCATCGTCGGACAGGAAAATGGAGCGGAACCATCCGTTGGTCCGCCACAGGACCCTTCCGCCGTTCCTTGTCTTGCAGAGGGTACCTTCCTTGGGATCGGAGATAACCACTGTCTTTTTGTCCGAGGACTCCGTGGCGTGGTGTGCTGGCGGCGGCAGTGGCGCATCCGCCAGCAGGGTGCCCGCACTGAACAGGAGAGGAACCAGCCATCCCGGGATCTTCATCCTTTTACCATGGCCAGAGGAGATCCCTTCCGCAAGGCTGCGGTTGCGGGGTTCGATACCGTCACTTTATGAAACAGGGTTCCAACCAGGAAGCATCGGTGAAGCTGGAAATCCGGACCGGACAGGGCAACCGTGGGGATCTCCCGTTTTCGCTGGCCCGGTTCCAGATGATCCACGGCGGGGTGATCCACGGACGGGTGATGCTTCTCCCTACGGAGGAGCCGGATCGGTGGGAGATTGTCCTCCCCCTGGTTCTGGAGAACGGCGACACCCCGGAGAGATGGCTGGGGGTGCTGGGCGAGTTCCTGGCCGGTGAGGGCTTCGAGGTCGAGCTGCCGGATTTCCCGTAGAGAGTCGGATTGTTGTAGCGAGCCTCGCGCAGGTTCGGTGGAGTGGGCGTCTGATAGGGGAGAGGCTCCGGTTCTCCATGGACTGCCCCCCAGCCGAATCTCTCACGAGATTCGCTACCCCGGGGATCGCCATCTCTCACACCACCGCCGCATCCGCCACGCGCATGCCGTCGAGCGCCGCGCTGACGATGCCACCGGCATAGCCCGCGCCTTCGCCACAGGGGAACAGGCCCTTGATCTCCGGGTGCTCCAGCGTGTCATCCCGGCGGGGGATCCGCACCGGGGAACTGGTGCGTGTCTCGAAGCCGAGGAGCAGCGACTCGCTGGAAACATAGCCGCGCATCTGGGTGCCGAAGAGTTTCAATCCTTCCCGCATGCGGCTGGTGATCCACTTTGGCAGCAGCTCATGGAGCGGGGAGGATTTCGCGCCGGGGAAGTAACTCGTCTCCGGGAGATCGGTGGAGATTTTCCCCGCGATGTAGTCCGTGACCCGCTGGCCGGGCGCGACTTGTCCGCCACCGCCCGCCTTTTTCGCGGTCTGTTCCAGTTGCTTCTGGAAGACGATGCCCGCGAGCACGCCGTGTTCCTTGGTGAGGTCCTGGATGTCCTCCGGCTCGACCGTGGAGATCATGCCGGAGTTCGCGAAAGGCGAGTCGCGCCGGGAAAGGCTCATGCCGTTCACCACCACTTCGTCATTCTCTGTGGCGGCGGGGACGATCCAGCCACCCGGGCACATGCAGAAGGAATGGACGCCGCGGTCGCGGATCTTCGTCGCCAGCCGGTAGCGTGCGGCGGGCAGCAGGTCGGGCCGCGGCTGGCCCGGGGAAAGGTGGTACTGCACCCGGTCGATGAACGGCTGCGGATGCTCGATGCGGAAGCCGACGGCGAAGGGCTTCTGCTCCATCAGAACCTTTTTTTCCGCCAGCAACTTGTAGATGTCCCGCGCGGAGTGGCCGGTGGCGAGGATCACGCTGTCCGCGGTGATTTCCTCTCCGCCTGCGGTGACCACGCCATGGAGGCGGTTCCCGGTGAGCAGGAAATCCACCACCTTTGTCTGGAAACGGACCTCTCCGCCCGCGGCGATGATGGACCCCCGGATGGCTTTCACCACGTTCGGCAACAGGTTGGAGCCGATGTGCGGGTGCGCGTCCGTCAGGATCCGATCCGGCGCACCATGGGCGACCAGGATTTCATAGACCCGGGCGACCGGGCCGCGCTTGGTGGCGCGGGTGTAGAGCTTGCCGTCGGAGTAGGTGCCCGCTCCGCCTTCGCCGAAGCAATAGTTCGACTCCTCGATGACCCGTCCCTCGCGGAGAATCGGTGCCAGGTCGAACCGGCGGGCGCTGGCGTCCTTGCCGCGCTCCAGGACGATGGGTTTCACGCCGGTTTCCAGACAGCGCAACGCAGCGAAAAGCCCGGCCGGCCCGCAGCCGACGATGATGCAGGTCTTCGCGTCAGCGGGTAGGGGAGGGCAGGACCAGGTGGGCGGTTCCTCGGCTTCGAAGGGTCCATCCAGCGCCACATCCAGCCTGAGCTGCACTTTCACCGCACGCTGGCGGGCGTCGATGGAGTGCTTGCGGAGCTTGGTGTCCGTGACCCGTGAACGTGGCAGCCCCAGCTTTTTCGCCGCCTCCTTGCGGCGTGATTCCTCGTTTTCCGACTCTTCGAGCGGAAGGATGATATCGACGGTTTCAACAGTGGCGGCCACGGGCGGGCAGGATGGAGGGACGGCGGCGGTGGTTCAATCCCGAAGGCACGGGGATGAGGAATCAACGGGTATGTCTGACAGTATTCAGGGGTTGCGAGATCAGTTCGATCTGTTTGAATCGATCCAAGATGACAACATGGCGCTGGGCTCTTTCCGGGTTGTTGCCCTTCTTTCTCTTCCAAGAGGCGGGAGCGGCCGCGCTCTATTGGATTGGCGCGGAAGATGAGGCCGGCATCCCTCTGAAATGGAGCACCGGTCTGGATGTGATTCATCAGCAGTCGGCGATTGGCAGTATAGCCCGACTTACCGGGCGGTCCGATCTTGAATCGATCCGCAATTATGTCGCCTATTACTCGACTGCTCCGGAGCGTGAGATTCCTCCGGGATTGCTTGAAATTTGGCTGACTTCTCCGGACGGCTCCAGTGAGGAAAGCTCCGGAGAAAGGCCAAGGGGCGATCGGTTTTTCGATGGCAATGAGGAGATTCGGGGGGGGCGCGATAGCCGTCGGGGTGAAGGATACTACGCCGAATTGGTCCCCATTGGTAACTCGATCGAGGTGATTCCGGAGCCATCCGCCGCGCTGCTGCTCATCGCCGGTGGATGCCTGTCCGGCCTGCGCCGCCGACGTTGATCCAAGGCGAAGCGAATCCGTGGCGGTAGCGAATCTCGTGAGAGATTCGGCGGTGCGTTGCTCTCCCAGGTAAGTCAGCTCCGGTCCCCAGTGGACCTCCCCACAGCCGAAGGTCTCACGACCTTCGCTACACCCGGATGCCGCTACTCGCCGGAGATCGCCTTCTTCCGCCCTTCTCCATCCACGCTGACGAAGGTCACATTCGTGGAGAAGATCGGCCCGCCGTCCGATTTCGTGTCACGCACCTCCACGGCGTAGGTCACGCTGGTGGTTCCTTGTTTGGCCCGCTCGCATTTGATCGCGAGGATGGTTCCCTGGCGGACGCTGTGGCGGAACTCCACCAGGTCCATCCCCACGGTGACGAACAGGCTCTGCGGGTAGTCCAGGCTGGCGGCGATCCAGGATGCCTCATCCACCCACGCGAGCAGGCTGCCACCGAAAAGGAACCCATATTGGTTCAGATCCGCTGGTAGGACGAGGCGGTGGGTCTCCATGAGCGGGATGGCTTACCAGCGGCGGCGTTTCTCCTTGGAAAGTGTCGCATCCAGCGACCATGAGCCTGCACCCGTCAGGAGGATGGCAACCACAGCCGCCAGATAAAGCAGTGCTTTTTCCTTCACCAGGAACGGATCGCTGTGATGGATCTGGAATGCGGCGATGACCATGGTGAAAGCCAGGATGAAAGCCGCCGGACGGGTAGCCAGACCGATGATGAGCAGTCCCGCCGCCACCACTTCCGCGCCGATGGTCGCCATCATGCTGATCGGCGGGGTCATGTATTTCAGCGGGAACAGGTCCGGCACCGGGAAGGCATCCTTCTTGGCTCCGAATGCCTTGATCTTGTCGATGCCATGTCCCAGCAGCATCATCAGGCCGATGGAGACTCGGAGGACGAAGATTCCGAAGGAGGCGGTCAGATCGCGGGTGCCGCAATCAAAGAAGAATTTTTTCATTCAGCGGGAGCAGAGGTTGGTTTCGGAGAGACAGTGATGCGTTTCAGCCGGTCGTCTCCGCCCGGGGAGGATGAAACGACCGCCGGGTCCCCTACGAGAACATTGTGCACCAATCGGCGGTAGTAGGCGTTCAGCGGCCTCATCTGGAGGGATTTGCCGGTGCTTTTCACCCGTTCCGCGAGGGCGCGCACTTCCTCCTGGAGCCGGTCTTCCTGAATGGAGCGGTAGTGCCCGCAGTCCACCTTGATCCGCTCCGCGTCCGGGATGTGGCGGCGCAGGATGCGGTTCACCAGATACTGGAGGTCGTCCAGGCGGTCGCCGTCATGGCCGATGATGGATTCGCTGTCCCCCGAGTGGATCTGGAGACAGGGTCCGTCGTGGGTGTCCTGCACCTCGATGGTCACCGTGAAACCCAGGTGCCCCAGCATCGTGTCCAGGATCCGCGTTGCTGTTTCCACATTGGTCATACCGCCAATCTATCAGGAACCTTGGTCGGGTCAACCTGCCGGGACCTTTTCCGTTTGAAATTCAGAGTTCGCTGGCGAAGAGGGTGGCCAGTTGCTCCGCGTGGATGGCCAGGTGGCGCTTTTCGGTTTCCGTGAAGTCATGCGGCACGTGCTTGCCGATGCCCAGCGTCCCCAGCACCTTGCCGCTGCCATACATCATGACGGGTACGGCCAGGGAACCCGCGACATTGGTTTTCCGGGCGTCTTCCTTCGCCACGCCGCCCAGATCGGCCTGGAGGTTGCACAGCTCCACCGGCTCCTTTTTCTCCGCCGCCACCCCGGCGATGCCCTTGCCGAAGGGGATGCGGGTGATCTTCTCCAGCACGAACTCCGGCACCCCGATCTGGGCCTCCAGCTCCAGCAGTTCCCCGCTGGCGTCCGTCCGGTGGATGGTGCCCGTCTGGCAGTCGAACTCCTGGAGGATGGTGGCGAGCAGCGCCTCGAAATCGTGGGTCGGTTTCATTTCCCGCTTACCTAGCACGGGAACCCGGCGGCGTCATCCATCTTGATGGGGGATAAAGAAGGAGGTGGGGTATTGGGGTTGTGGACGGTTTCTTTCAGCGCAGATTAAGAGGATTGATGCGGGATTGCGCAGATTGATTCAGAAATTCCCGATACCCTATTCTTAATCTGCGCTTGAAGAAGGCCTCCCTCACGCTGGTCATCCAGTCAGGGTAGTGAGCGGAAAAATGCCTCTTGGCGGACCGGTCCGGGTGGAATAGACGGGGAGACGTATGAAAAACCCTTTCAAGTCGGTGGCTGTTTTCCTATCGGTTGCCTCGACAGTGGCAGCGGCATCCATCAAGGAAGAGAAATTCGGGGAAATGCCGGACGGGCAGGAGGTGAAGATCTTCACCTTGGAGAACGGGAAGGGCATGCGGGTGAAGGTCACCGAGTATGGCGCCATCCTGGCATCCGTGGAAGCCCCGGACCGGAATGGGAAATCCGCCGAACTGACCCATGGCCATGACACCCTGGAAGGCTGGCTGAAGGACACCGCCTACTTCGGCGCGACGGTCGGCCGCTTCGGCAACCGGATCGCGGACGGGAAGTTCACGCTGGATGGAAAGGAATACACGCTGGCGAAGAACAACAGCCCCGGCGGCATGCCGTGCAGCCTCCATGGCGGGAAAGTCGGCTTCAACAAGGTGCTGTGGAAGGGGACAAAGACCGCGGATGGCGTGGAGTTCACCTACCTGTCGAAGGATGGCGAGGAAGGCTTTCCGGGAAATCTCTCCGTGAAGGTGACCTACACGCTCAACGACGACAACGAGCTGGGCTGGCACGCCACCGCCACCACGGATACGCCCACGGTGGTGAACCTGGTGCAGCACGCCTACTGGAACATCTCCGGAGATCCCGCCGCGCCGGTCACCGACCAGTTGCTGACACTGGAGGCGGACCACTACCTGCCGACCAACAAGGGCCTCATCCCCACCGGGGAGCAGGCTCCGGTGGCGGGCACGCCGATGGATTTCACCAAGCCGACCGAGATCGGGAAAGGCGTCGGTGAGGATTTCGAGGCGCTCAAGCTGGCAGGCGGTTACGACCACGCCTGGGTGCTGCGCCCCGGCAGCGGCGTGCGCAAGGCGGCCACCGTCGAGGACCCGAAAAGCGGCCGCATCCTCACCGTTTCCACGGACGCCCCGGCCATCCACTTCTACCTCGGCAACTTCCTCGACGGCTCGGTGAAGGGCAGGGGAGGCGTTCCCTACCACAAGCGTACCGCCCTCTGCCTGGAAACGGAGGCCTTCCCGGACGCGCCGAATCAGCCCTCTTTCCCCAGCACCGTGCTGCGGCCCGGCGAAACGTACCAGCACCGCATCATCTTCAAGTTCGCCGTGCGGTGAGACCACGCTTGCCATCCCCCCGGTATCCCGGCTGAAACTTTCCCGCAGTCCCTGAATCCCACTCAGTCCCCAATGTCGTCCGACCTTCTTCCCGCCCTGCTCGCCGCCACTTCCTCCGTGGACATCAGGGCGTCCGGCTTCTCCACCAGCATCAAGCTGAACTTCGTCGATTACTCGATCCTGGCGGCTTACATCCTTACCGTGATGTTCATCGGCTTCGCCCTGAAGCGCTACATGAAGAACTCGGAGGACTTTTTCCTCTCCGGCCGTGCGATCCCCGGCTGGATCACCGGCCTCGCGTTCATCTCGGCCAACCTCGGCGCGCAGGAGATCATCGGCATGGCCGCCTCCGGCGCGGAGTATGGCATCATGACCGCCCACTTCTACTGGGTGGGAGCCATTCCCGCGATGGTGTTCCTCGGCGTGTTCATGATGCCGATGTATTACGGCTCGAAGGCACGCTCCGTCCCGGAGTACCTGAAGATGCGCTACGATGAGAAGACGCGGACCTTCAACTCCGTCTCCTTCGCCGTACTTACGCTGTTCTCCTCCGGCATCTCCATGCACGCGCTGGCGGAACTGCTGAACCTCCTGCTGGGGTGGAACTACCATGTCTCCCTGCTGGTCATCTCCGTGGTGGTGCTGGCCTACATCCTGAAGGGTGGCCTCAGTTCCGCGATCTACAATGAGGTGCTGCAGTTCTTCATGATCCTGCTGGGCATCGCCCCGCTGGCATGGCTGGGCCTGGAGGCCGTGGGCGGCTGGAACGGACTGGTGGAGAAAATTTCGACCACCCGCCCGGAGGCCATGCACCTGTGGAAGGACACCGCCGGCATCAGCAATCCGCTGGGAGTGCCGTGGTATGGCATCCTGTTCGGCCTCGGCTTCGTCCTTTCGTTCGGCTACTGGTGCACGAACTTCGCGGAAGTCCAGCGCGCGCTGGCAGCCCGTTCCATGGGAGCGGCCCGCCGCACGCCGCTCATCGGTGCGGTGCCGAAGATGCTGTTCCCCGCCGTGGTCATCCTGCCGGGCATCATCGCCTACGCGCTCACCCACATGACGACCAACAGCGGTTACGTCATCCCGATGAAGGACGGCGTCTCCAACTACAACCAGGTGCTGCCGTCGATGATCTTCCACTACTTCCCGAACGGCATGCTCGGGCTGGCGCTTACCGCCCTGATGGCCTCCTTCATGTCCGGCATGGCGGCGAACGTGACCGCCTTCAACACCGTCTGGACCTACGATATCTACGAAAGCAAGTTCCCGGGGGTGAAGACGGACCGCCAGCTCATGAGGATGGGCCGCTACGCCACCATCTTCGGCGTCCTGCTTTCCATCGGCTGCGCCTACTTCGCCAGCAACTTCAACAACATCATGTCGCTGCTGCAGATGGTCTTCGGGTTCGTGAACTCGCCCATCTTCGCCACCTTCCTGCTCGGCATGTTCACCGTCCGCTCGAACAGCCGCGGTGCCTTCTGGGGGCTGGTGGCGGGCACCACCTCCGCGTTCGCTTTCCATGGCCTGAGCATCGCGACCGGAAATCCCGTCGGCTTCATCAAGGGCGGATGGATCACCCCGCTCATCGAGCTGCCGAAGGAAATGTCCCAGAGCTTCTATGTGGCGGGCGTCGCCTTCACCGTCACCTTCGTCACCAACGTCGTCCTATCCCTGACCCAGGCGCGGGAAAAAACCGACGCCCAGCTCGCCGGTCTGGTCTATTCCCTGACGCCGAAGCACGTTGAGGAAGGCGGCAAATGGTACACCCGCCCCGCCGTCCTCGGTGCCCTCATCATCATCGCGGTCACCGCGCTCAACTTCTACTTCTGGTAACCTCCACAACCACCGTCATGGCCTTTGATCTCCGCCTTCCCATCGGCATTCTCTTCACGCTTTTCGGCCTCATCCTCACCGGTTACGGCGTGGCCACGCGGGGGAGCGAGATGTATGAGAAATCGCTCGGCAAGAACATCAACCTGGAGTGGGGGATCGTCCTGCTGGTCTTCGGGTTGTTCATGCTGGCGCTGACCCGGTTGGGCAAGAAGCCCGAATGAGGTGACCAAGCCTGCCCCTGCCTCACGGGTACATTTCCCGCGATGGCTTCCCGCGGCCACTTTTCCCAATGAAACTCTCGATTTACACCGGCGGGTTCGTGCAGACGAACGGCTACCTCGTTGAAACTCCGGACGGTAATTTCCTCATCGACGCTCCGGAGGGGGTGACGCGCTGGATCGCCGCGAAGGGCGTGCGGGTGGATGACGTGCTGCTCACCCACCAGCACTACGACCACGTCACGGACGCCGCCGCGCTGAAGGCCGCCGGTGCGCGGCTCCATGCGCTGGAGGACTACTCGAAGGACCTCACCCTGGAGTCAGCCGCCCGCGGCTGGGGGCTGCCCATTTCGGTGGTGCCGTATGAAGTGGACCGGAAATTCACCATCGGCGAGCCGCTGGTCATCGCCGGGAAAACCCTCCGCCTCGCCCACGTGCCGGGGCACTCGACGGACAGTGTGACGTTTTATCTGGAGGGAGATGGGGTGCTGTTTTCCGGGGACACCCTGTTCGCGGAATCCATCGGCCGGACGGACCTGCCGGGAGGCAGCACCCAGCAGCTTCTGGACGGCATTTTGACCAAGTTGCTGACGCTGCCACCGGAGACGAAGGTCTTTCCCGGGCACGGTCCCGCCACCTCCATCGGCCACGAGATGAGGCAAAATCCCTACCTCGCCTGAAAAAGACGGAAGCGGGGCATGGCATCGCTCCAGATGGTGAGAAAACGGCTGGAAAACCCGCGTTTCCTCTGGGAGACTCCGGGTGTTGGTAGAGTCCCTTCCGTTGCCTGAAATTCATCATGCCTGATCCTTCCCAGTCACCCGAATCAACGGTCGTGATCCCGGAGGGGCTTCGTCGGCAGCTTGATGATTTCCGCCGCCATTTGTGGCGGATCAAGGTGCTGGAGGCATGCATCGCCGGGGTGGTGGGCTTGGTTTTCTCATTCCTGCTGGTGTATGGACTGGACCGGGTCTGGCAGACGCCGGGGACGGTGCGGCTGGGGATTCTCCTTGGCGGGGTTTCGTTGTTCGCGGTGTTCGCGCCGTATTGGTTGCACCGCTGGGTCTGGCGTCACCGCCGGGAATCGGAGCTGGCCCGCCTGATCGCCCGGCGGTATCCGGGGCTGGGGGACCGGTTGCTCGGCGTCATCGAGCTTCAGAACCAGACGGGAAATTCGGACACGCTGTCCCCGCGGCTGCGGGCGGCCGCCATGGAGGCCGTGGCGGTGGAAACCGGAAAGCGCAAGCTGGATGGAGCGCTGCCACCACCGAAGCACCGCCGCTGGGGGATGGTGGCGCTGCTGCTGCTCATCGTGGCGGCGGCTTCTTTCACCTTCACGCCGCGGGCCGGGATCAACGCGCTCCAGCGCTGGCTGATGCCGCTTTCCGATACGGAGCGTTATACTTTCACCCTGCTGGATTCTCCGCCTGCGAAGCTCGCCGTGCCGTTCGGCGAGACGTTCGACATCGTCCTGAAACTCCACAAGAATTCGGAGAACCGCCCCGTGGATGGTGTCGGCCGCTATGGCCTGCAGCCGGAGATTTCCGCGAAGCGGGCGGGGGATCTCTATCGCTTCGCGTTCCCCGGCCAGCAGGAGAAAGGCACCATCGTCTTCAACATCGGGGACGCACGGCATGAGGTGGCCGTGGAACCGGTGCTGCGGCCCACCGCGGAAAAGCTGTCCGTCCACGTGAAGCCACCGGCCTATCTCCAGGTGCCGGACAGGGTGCTCGAACTGAACGGTGCCTTTTTCAACGCCGTCGAAGGCAGTGAGGTGGTCATTTCTTTCGCCACGAACCGCCCGCTCGCCTCCGCGGACTATGGCCCGACGAAGGAAATCGCATCCGATTTTCCACAGGAAGGCGCGTTCGGGCCGGTGTCCGGTTCCCTGTCGCTGAAGGGGCTGGTCGCATCCACCCCGCCGGTCACGGTGGGTGCGCGGCCATTCGAGATTCCGTTCACGTGGAAGGACAAGCTGGGACTTGCGGGAGGGGCGGAGTTCAAGGTGCGGGTGGATGCCTTCCGGGATGCCGCCCCGGCGGCCTACCTCCAGGGGATCGACCGGCAGAAGGTGATGCTGCCGGAGGAAACCGTGGATTTCGAGGCACTGGCGGAAGATGATTTCGGCGTGAAAGTCAGCGGGATCGAGTGGAGGGGTGAATCGACCCGTCCGACCAGCGAGACTCCCGCTGCGGGCGAGATGAAGCTGGCGGAGGGCAATCCGGAGGACAGGCGCCTCAGCAGGCCGGTGGCGTTCTCTCCGGCTGCGGTGGGCATCGCCCCGCAGAAGATCATGCTGCGTGCGTTCGTGGAGGACTATTTCCCCGGACGCGGCCGGATCTACTCGGAGCCGGTGACGATCTATGTCCTCACTCGGGACGAACACGCGCAGATGCTGAAAAGCCAGTTCGACCGTGCCATCACGGAACTGGAGGATGTGGCCCGCCGGGAGCAGAACCAGCTCGATGAAAACCAGCGATTGGAGAAACTGACAGGCGAGGAACTCCAGACAGAGGAGAACCGCAAGCGGCTGGACATCCAGGAACAGGCGGAGGCGGAGAACCTCAACCGCATGGAGGAACTGACGGAGCGGATGGAGAAGCTCATGCAGGACTCCGCGCGCAACGGGGAGATCGACAAGGAAACGCTGCGCAAGATGGCGGAGTCGCTGAAGTCCCTCCAGGAGCTTTCCGGAAAGGACATGCCGAAAGTCCGCGGGAAGCTGGGCGATTCCCAGGACCCCTCCAGCACACCGGAGAAGACGGAGAAGGATCTCGCGGAGGCGGTCGAGGAACAGAAACGGGTGGTCGAAAAGATGCAGGAGGCGGTTGAGAACGCGAACGATGCGAACCGCCGCTTCGAGGCAGGCACCTTCGTGAACCGCCTCAAGAAGGCCTCCTCCGAACTGCACGGAGTGAAGGATACGCTGAGACAGGCGGCGGAGAAAATTTTCGGCCTCCGGATGAGCGAACTGGACCCGGCGGATGCGCGGATCCTTACGGAAGCGGGACGCCAGCAGTCGGACACCGGATCGGACATCCGGTGGATCCAGGAGGACCTCACCCACTACTTCGCCCGGACGAAACAGGAGATGTTCAACACCATCCTGGTGGAGATGAAGGACTCACAGATCGATGTCGCGCTGGAGGACATCCGCTCCAGCTTCGGCACCAACCAATCATCCATCGGTTCCGACAAGAACGAGGAATGGGCGAAGCGGCTCGCGGAGTGGGCGGCGAAACTGGATGAGGAGAACAAGAAGAACAACATGGCCGGCGGTGGCGGTGGTGGCGGCGAGCGCAGCCCGGAAGATGAGGATTTCGAGTTCATGCTGCGCGTCATGAAGATGATCCAGCAGGAGCAGGACCTGCGTTCCCGGACACGGGCGCTCGAACAACTCAGGAGATCCGCCGACATCCGCAAGGAGGGGACCGAACCATGAAATTTCCGCATCACATCATCTTCGCCCTGCTGGCCTGTGGGGTTTCCCTTGCCGCCGGACCGGTGGACAAGGAGGCGGTCATGCAGCAGCACCGGGAAGGCTCCGGGAAGCTGGCGGAGGATCAGGACGAGCTTTCCGCGGACGTCCAGCAGCTCACCATCGAGGAAACCGTCCCGCAGGTCATCAAGCTTCTGGAAGAGGTGGAGGGGATCATGGACGAAGCCACGGACTGGCTCCTGGAGCCGGATACCGGAGGCCGGACCATCGCCGCGCAGACGGAGATCATCGAGAAGATCCATGCCGCGGCGAAGGAGCGGCAGAAGCAGAACGGCAGCGGCCAGGCCGGTGGCGCGATGATGGACATGATGGAGCGCATGATGGGCAAGGAACCCGGACAAGGGGAGGGCCAGCAACAGGGCCAACCCGGCGGCGACCAGGGTGGGCCGGGCAACAAGTTCGGTGAGTCCGACACACCGAACGGGAACATCACCGGTGACGCGAACGAGAAATCCGTGGCGAGGAAAGTTCCGAAGGCGGCGGGCAGTGCGGGGAAGGCTCTGCCGGAGGAGTTCCATCGGGCGCTGGATGCCTACAACCGGGGGGCCGGGCAGAAGGGGAAATGATCATGCCGCGGTCCATCCTTTGTGCGTCCCTCGCTTTTTCAGGCATGGGTGCTCCGGCGTTTTCCCAGGATCTGCCTGGACGGAAGGAAGATGTCATCCCCCAGCAGGTGGAGCTCATCTATGAGCGCGGCCTCCAGTATCTGGCGAAGAGCCAGAACGCGCGCGGACACTGGGACGATGGAGTGGGTTCCGAGCCGGGCGTGGTGGGCCTCTGTGTGGCCGCTTTCCTGGCGCACGGGGAGGATCCCAACAACGGCCCCCACGCCGCCGTGATCCGGAAGGCGATCGACTACATCATTTCCGAGCAGAACGACACCAACGGCTACATCGGCAACAACATGTACAGCCACTGCTTCGCCACCAAGGCGCTGGCGGAGGCCTACGGCGTCATCGACCATCCCGATGTGGCGGCCGCTCTGAAGAAAGCCGTCGCCCTGATCCTCTCCGCGCAGGATCGGAACAAGTTCAAGGCCTGGCGCTACCAGCCGGACAGCAAGGACGCGGACACCACCGTGACCGGCGGCCAGTTGGTGACCCTGTTCGCCGCGCGGAACGCCGGGCTGGAGGTGCCGCAGAAGGCCATCAACGACGGTCTGGCCTACATCGCCCAGTGCCGCGGTGCGGACGGCTCCGTAGGTTACACCTCGCCCAGCGGCGGGAAGCCCACCCTCACCGCCATCGGATCGCTCTGCCTCTCGCTGGCGAAGGAGCGTGACTCGAAGCCCTACAAGGCCAGCCTGGAGTTCCTGAAGAAGAACCTCGACTACCGGGACCGCTACTACCCGTTTTACTACGAATATTACATGTCGCAGGCTCTCTTCCATGCGGATGAGGACACATGGCGGGAGTGGAACCAGAGGAACATCCGCTACATGGCGACCCTCCAGGGGAGGGATGGTTCGTTCCCCGGAAACCAGGGTGCATCCTTCAACACCGCGGGCGCGCTCCTCTCCCTGGCACTGAACTACCGCTACCTGCCGATCTACGAAAAATGATCCTCCGACTTTCCATCTTGCTGGCACTCGGCGCCCTGACCGCATCCGCGGAGAAGGAGCCGCCCCGCCAGGATCTGCTGCGCTTTTCGAATGGCGACCAGCTCCACGGCACCTTCGCCGGGATCGGGACGGGCGCGAAGATAGCATGGAACCGGGAGGATGTGACGGGAGCCATCGAGCTTTCCTCCTCGGAGGTCAGGCAGGTGGTTCTCAATGGCGGCAGGCCCAGGAAGCCGATGGCCTCCCTTTCCTGTGTCACGCTTGTCGATGGGGACAGGATTCCCGGCGTGCTGAAGTCCTTGGATGACAAATCCGTGGTGCTGGAGACTTCCTTCGCCGGATCCGTCACACTGCCAAGGGAGCGTGTGGCGATGGTGGCCCCCAGCCCGCTTGGCGGCAGGCTGATCTACCATGGCCCGTATGAAGGAGAGGAATGGAGCGCCGTCAACATGGCCGTGCCCGATGGGGTCCCGGCGGAGACAGCCGGGAAAGATGCCAAGGATGACCCGACCAAGCCCGGCCACTGGAAATTCTCCGGCTCCGCCTGGTACTGGCAGGGCACCCGGCCCGGCACCGCCCTGGTCCGGAAGGAAGGGATGCCGGACCGTTCCGTGCTGCGCTTCAGCCTCGCGTGGAAGAACCGCATGTCGATGGCCTTCGCTTTCCACGCCGACTTCCAGCGGCCGCAGGCGGCCGGGGAAGAGGTCATCGGGAACGCGGCCGCCAACCAGTTCCCTGCGGATGCTTCCTCGTTCCCCAAGCTTTTCGGCAGCAGCTATGTCCTCCAGATGAGCGGCAACAGCGTGCTGCTCTACCGGGCCGGTTTTGATGAAGGCGGCAAGCCTTCGGTCGAAGCCATCCGCTCGAACAGCTACAGCGCCCGCCTCGGGGAGTCGGACAATGTGACGGTGGAGCTGCGCTGCAACCGCCAGTCCGGGGAGATCTCGCTTTTCATCAATGACGAGTTTTTCGGCCAGTGGAGCGAGGGTCCTGCCGGGGCGGGTACCACGACCTATTCCGGGAAGGGAGGGGGCTTCGGCTTCATGGTGCAGAGCATGAATTCCCCGGTCCGCATTTCGGACATCGCGATGGCGGAGTGGAATGGCATGCCGGACTCCGCCCGCAGCCTGCAGGTGGAGGATCAGGACATCGTCCTGCTGGCGAATGGCACGGACCGCTTTTCCGGAAAAGTCACCGGCTTCAAGGATGGCATGGTCCTCCTGGAGGGAAGATACGGTGGCTTCCGCTTCCCGCTGGATGACCTTGCGGAGATCCGCTTCGCCCGTGGGGGCCTCGCAAAGCCGCTGGAATCCACCGCGGGGGAGATGACCATCCACCTGGCGCCGCTGGGCAGGGTGACCGGAAAACCTGTGGAGGGTACCGCCTCCCATGTCCGGTTGCTCACCCCCTCCGCAGGAGAGTGGAACATCGATCTGGCTCCGGCGACCATCCTTGATTTCAACCCATCCAACAGTTTCCTCGATGATTGGGATGTCCAGTTCTGACCGCCTCATGCTTGCGGCCTCCATGGTCATGCTGGTGGTGGCGGGAAACCTCCGGGCCGACCTCATCTCCCTGTCCGGGGAGGGACGCCTGAGCGGCACCGTGCGCTCGATCAATGGCGAAGGAGTGGTGGAACTGGAGTCTTCCCTGGCGGAGGAACCCATTTTCCTCCGCGCGGAAGCGGTGCGGAAGGTCGCCTTCGGCAACGACAATGAGAGCGGGGATCCGCCCTCATGCAGGGTGGAACTCAACAACGGGGACGTCCTCCCCGTGGAGATCGAATCCCTGGATGACCGGCAACTGGCGGTGATGTCACCCATGGCGGGCAGGTTGCTGATCCCCCGCTCCGCCCTGAAGTCCCTCGTGATGGGCATCCACCCGAACAAGGTCATCTATCCCCGCGGCGGATCTTTCGAAGACATGAAGCCGGAGGGGCCGCAGGGGGACAACTGGAACTTCGACGAAGGGGCATGGAGCGTCCAGGGCCAGGGGAGACTGGTCCGGAAACTGGAGCCGATGGCGCAGTTTTCCGTGAAGTTCAACCTGTCCTGGAGCGGCAATCCTTCGTTCCAGTTCCATTTCGCCGATCCGCTGCTGCCTTCCGCCCAGGTGGCGGACCGCTACCTGTTCCAGTTCGGCAACGGGGGGATCGAGGTCAGGCGGGAGTCTGCCAAAGGCGGACGCCGGTCCACCACGCTGCTGTCGCTCAACCGCCGTCCCGACCAGTATCCGGAGAACCACCTGCGGGTGGAGATCCGGGTCGATCGCACGAATTCCATGCTCCATCTTTTCCTCAATGACGAGCCGGAGGGTCGCTTTGGCGATCCGGTGGCGAATCCCCCGGAGGGGGGCGGCATCGCCTTCTCCAGCACCGCGGGGAATGAGACCCACATGACCATCAGCGGCGTGGAGATCGCGGAGTGGGACCATGACGGTGACCGCCACCGCACGGAGGACCGGGGGGATGCGACCGTGGACGCGCTGATCGAAAAGCGGGGGGACCGTTTCGGCGGCAACCTGCTTTCCATCAAGCCCGGGCCGGAGGGACCGTTGTTCGTCTTCAAGAGCGATTTCCAGGAAACTGCCATCGAACTGCCCGAGTCCGAGGTTTCGACCGTGTTCTTCAAGACCGCCGGGGAGGTGCCGGGGAAAGTGTTCCATCCTTTCGCGCTGCGGTTGCGCGGACAGGGGATCATCCGGGTGGCTTCGTGTTCCTTTCCGGGGGACCGGATCGAGGCAACCCATCCCCTTCTCGGTCCGCTGGTGCTGGAGCGCCGGGAAGTCACCGCCCTGGAGCGGCTGGAAGAAAAGGAGGGTGAACCATGATGCGCCGCATGCTCATGCTGCTCGTCCTGGCGGCGGCCTCCGCTGCCGCGCAGGAGAAGCAGGACGCGGTGATCCGCTTCGCCAATGAGGATCAACTGCCCGGATCGCTGGAATCCCTTTCCCGCGACACCGTGGTCTGGAATTCAGCGATCCAGACGAAACCCGCGGCATTCCGGGCGAAGGAAGTCCTGGATGTCGCCCTGTCAGGACGGATGCCCTCCCTGCCATCCAGCCATGAAGCGACCCTCACCCTTGCACGCGGGGACACCGTGAAGGGGGAGATCGCCTCGGTGACGGACGACGCCATCGAGCTGGATACCTGGTATGCCGGCCGGTTGAAATTCCCGCGGGTGATGGTGCGCGAGCTGAAGATCTCCGACCGTCCGAAGCTCCTGTATGCCGGGCCGTCTTCGCTGGAGGGCTGGACGCTTTCGACCGAACCCGCGCCATGGAAATACCGGAGCGGCGCATTCATTTCCGTGGAGCCGGGCGGCATCGCCCGGGATATGGAACTGCCGGATGGATTCCGCTTGTCGTTCGACGCCACCTGGCGGAACCAGATTCATCTCACCGTGATCGTCTATTCCGACGACGCCTCCACGGACCAGCCGGAGAATGGCTATGAGGTGAAGTTCCGCGGCCGGAGCATCCAGGTCCAGCGCTGCGGCGGGAACCCGAATTTCCTCCAGCCGCAGGCATCCGTGCAGGAACTGTTGCAGAATGAGAAGGCGAAGATCGAGATCCGGGCGAGTTCACGGACCAAGACCCTGGCCCTCTACGTCAATGGAAGGATCATCGAGTCATGGGTGGACCAAGGGATGAATCCGGAGGTGCTGGGCCGGACAGTCCATTTCGTATGCCATGACAACGGGCGGCTGAAGGTCTCGAACATGGAGCTTTCCGCATGGGATGGCATCCTTGACGAAACGCCCCCTCCGGGAAATGGAATGGGCAACCGCTTCAGGAACATCGAGATGTTCGGGGAAGAGCAGGCCGAAGCGCGCCCGGTGAAGGACCGGAGCCTGGAAGGCCGCATGATGCTGAGGAATGGTGACAGCATTGCCGGCGAGGTGCTTTCGATCTCCGAAGGGGTGATCACGCTGAAGACCAGCTTCGATGAGATCAAACTGCCGGTCGCCCGCTTTCGTGACATCGCGCTCAAGCCCGCGAGCCTGGAGGAACCGAAACGGATGATCGGGGATGTCCGGGCATCCCTGGTGGATGGCAGTTCGCTGGTCTTCCGGCTTGAGTCGTTCGGGGAGGACAAGGTCCGCGGGTTCAGCCAGAACTTCGGCACGGCGGATTTCGACCTGAAAGCCTTCAACCGTCTGGAATTCAACATCTACAACCCGCAACTGGACGCGATGCGGGCGAAAGAGGACTGGTGAGCGGGGTCGGCGGTCAGGCCCGCTTTCTGCGGATGCAGAACAGCCCTGCGCCCGAAAGTGCGAGGATTGCCGATGACGGCTCCGGGACGTAGCTGATGGACATCGCGTTCAGGATCCAGTTGGTGGATGCCTGGCTCGACGCCGTGATGGTGATGGAGCCTGCAGTGGGGGTGATGTTCGAGAAGGTGGCGACCGCTCCGGAGGTTGCACCCGCGAGCCGGGCCGGCTCCACGTCGATGTTGGTCCCGTCGATGGCGAAGCGGGTCAGGCGGGTGCTATCCCGGTTGACATAGGAGTAGAGCGAGATGCTGTAGGTCAGCCCCGCCTCAAGCCCGGACAGGGTGATGGTGGTGGTGGCCGTGGTGAAGATGCCATCCCGGGTCACCGAAAAGGGGGTGAAGGGGGCTGGTGGGCTGGTGGGTGCGGCTGGCGCCGGATCATCATTGAGATGGTTGACGGCGCCGTTGAGCGTGAGGGTGTAGTTGGAGGCCGCGTTGGTGCTGGTGTTGAGCGCCTGGTTCGACCCTGCTGCGAAGCCGTTGAAGTTGTTCCAGGTATCAGGGGTTCCGGTCGTGTTTCCGGATGAGGGGCCGAAATCCACCAGGATGATGGCAGCCTGCAGGGGACATGCGGCGGTGAATGCCACGAGGGTGGCGATGAGGGGGTTTTTCATGATCTGGGTTTTATGAATGGGCGATCCCGATGTCTGGCAGAAGAAAGGGCCGGAGGAAAGGATTGAAACACCGTCCTCAGGTGAAAAGCGCGGAGATCGGCTTGCCGCCATCCGTGATCGGGATCGGGCGGCCCGCTTCGTTGAGTTCCTTCGATGGATCGATGCCCAGCGCGGCGAGGATGGTGGCGTGGTAGTCCGGGATGCTCACCGGGTTTTCCACGATCTTCTTGCTGAGTTCGTCCGTCACACCGTAGGCCCCGCTGTGCTTGAGGCCGCCACCCGCCAGCACGAGGCTGAAGGCGGTGCCCTGGTGGCCGCGGCCGCCGCCACCGTCGAACTCCGGCGGGCGTCCGAACTCGGTGCCGAGGGCGATGAGGGTCTTGTCGAGCAGGCCTTTTTCCTTCAGGTCGATGATGAGGGCGGAGAGGGCCTGGTCGAGGTCCTGGATGAGGACGTGCTGCTTTTCCTGACCGTCGTTGTGGGTATCCCAGCCGGTGCCGTTGACGAAGTTGAGGTTGTGGGAGACCTCGATGAAACGGACCCCTGCCTGGACGAGGCGGCGGGAAAGGAGGCAGCGCTGGCCGAACTCCGAGCCGTAGGCCTGGCGGAGTGCGGCGGGTTCCTCATCCAGCTTGAAGTTGCGCATGAATCCCGGCCCGGCCAGGCGGAGAGCCTCGGCCTGTGCCTCTTCATACTCGGCGATGGTGGAATCACCGGGGATGCCGGAGTTCATCTTGCCGAGCAGTTGCTGGCGGCGGTCCACCCGTGAGGAGATGAGACCCTCCGGACGGGAGAAACCGGCGGGACCGCTGTCGGTGTCCGTCAGATAGACGAAGCCCGCCTTCGGCCCGAGGTAACCGGGGCCGCGGCTCACGTTCGGGTAGCCGATGAGCATGTAGGCCGGCACCTTTTCGTCCGCGGCACCCCGCTGGTGCGCGACCAGCGAGCCGATCGATGGATAGGTGACCGTGCCGCTGATCATGCGTCCGGTGTGAACCATGTTCGTGGCGAAGGCGTGTTCATCGACGACGCGGTGGTTGATGGTGCGGACGACGGTCAGATGTTCCGCGAGCTTCGCGGTGCGGGCCAGATGCTCGGTGAACTGGACGCCGGGAACGGAGGTGTCGATGGAGGCGTAGTCGGACCCTGGCACCTTCGGCGTGGACTTCGGGTTGCCGCGGCGCTTCGGGTCGAAGGTGTCGATCTGTGCCATGCCGCCGCCGAGCCAGATGAAGATGCAGTGTTCCGCCTTGCCCTTCGGCATGTGGGCGATGGAGGAGTTCGCCAGCGCGGGCGTGGCGAGTGAGGCGAGGGCGGAGGTGCGGAGGAATTGGCGGCGGTTCATGGCAAAGGTGGATGGATTTGGAGTTTCGTGATCCGGATGGAAGGAATCGTTATGGGACAAAGAGCCATTCGGGGGTGTTGAGCAGTGTCCAGGTCAGGTCTTCGAGGCGTTCGCGCCAGTCCTGCTGGAGGCGTTCGGTGGCGGGCTTGCCTCGGCGGACTTTTTCCTCCTCGATCACGGCCAGCTCGTTGGCCTTGCCGTCGAGGTGGTTGGACCAGGTGAAGTAATACGGACGGTGGCGCTCCCCGGTGGCTGCCTTCGGCTTGGCGGCGAGGATCCGCTTTTCATAGCCCGGTCCCAGGAGGTCCAGCGTGGTCTTCTTCTCCTCGGCGGTCGGCTTGCGGGTGAGCAGACGGAGGTAAATGCGGTCCACCAGTTGGTCGAGCGGCTGGTCCTCCAGCGAGAGCGCGGTCAGGCCGTGGTCATCGCTGAGGGTGGTGAGCCAGTGACCCATGGTGCCATTGGAAATGATGGCGGGCTGGAGCGTGTTCGGCGCGTTGTCCCGGATGCTGACCGGATCCTGCCGCGCGCCGCGCCAGCCGAATGCTTCCAGCACGGTGGAAACGGCCTGGATCTTCGGCAGCGAGAGGCTGGGGCGGTCGCGCTCGTTGGAGGTGGAAGCCAGCATCCAGGAGCGGGTAGGCACGCCCATCGTGATGGAGTTCGTCACGCTGCGGTTGCTGTCCAGGTCGAGGCTCACTTCCTCCAGGTCGAACGGCCTTCCGGTGGCGGCGAACAGGGAATCCACGATCTGCTCCGCCGTCATGCGGCGGGGTGCCGGGGAGATGTAGAGGGGGCCGGGGGCGGTGAGGGTGGGATCCGTCGCACGCTGGTAGGCCTGGGAGTTGAGGATGAGGCGGGCGACCGCCTTGAAGTCGTAGTTGGAACGGACGAACTCCCTGCCCATCCAGTCGAGCAGCTCCGGGTGGGTCGCTTCACCCTTTTCCCAGTCGGCGACGGACTCGACGATGCCGCGGCCCATCAGGCGTTGCCACAGGCGGTTGACGATGACTTTGGCGAAGCGATCGTTCTGGGGTGCGGTGATGAGCGCCGCGAATCGGTCGCGGGTGTTCGCCGGATCGGCGGCGAGGGTGTCCGCCAGCGCCGGATCGACGAAGTCCTTGAACGGCCACTCCGGCTGCACTTCGGTGCCGGGCTTGAGGGTCACCTTGATGAGCGGCTTGCGTCCACCTTCGTGCAGCTTGTCCATCGGCACGCTGGAGGTGACGGGGACTTTCACCGGTTCCTGGTTGAGCAGGGCGGCGAGGTTGAAAAGATCCTTCTGCAGCCATTCGTGCGCGGGGGCGTCATGGCAGCGGGCGCATTTCATCTCCACACCCAGGAATGCGGCGGCGACCACCGCTCCTTTCTCCGCCATGGGGGAGTCGTTCTGGGTCGCGGTGCCGAAACCGCGGGGGCCGCCGTAGCGGTCGGAGCCTTCCAGCCGGACCAGCTCGGTGACGAAGAGGTCCATCGGCTTGTTGTCCACGAGGGACTCATGGATCCACCAGCGGAACGGGCCGGTGTTGTTGAGGGTGGGGTTGATGATGTTCGGGTTCTCCGCCAGCACATCCTGCCAGTAGCTGGTCCAGTGGTCCGCCCAGCGCGGGTCCGCGAGAAGCTTGTCGATCACCTTGGCTCGCTTGTCCGGAGCCTTGTCGGCGAGGAAAGCTCCGATCTCTTCCTCGGTTGGCACCACGCCGGTCGTGTCCAGCGTCACGCGGCGGAGGAAATCGAGGTCGTTGGTGAGCGGGGTGGGCTCGAAAGACTTCACCTGGAACTCCGGCCAGTTGGCGCCCTGTGCGATCCATTTTTCGATGAGCGCGATTTCTTCCTTCGACAGCGGATCACCCTTCGGAGGCATGATGAGATCCTTATCATCCGTGATGATGCGGTGGTAGATGGAGCTTTCCTTCGGCTTGCCGGGGGTGATGCCCGCTCCGTCGTCGGAGCCACCCGTCAGGGTGTCAGCCAGATTGTCGAGGCGGAGGTCGCCCTTCACCTTGCTGCCACGGTGGCAGTCATAGCACTTCGTTTCCAGGATCGGGCGGATGTCGCGGAAGTAGTCGACGCCTCCCTCCGGGACCGGCTTGCTGCCGGCGGCCACCTCGGTGATGCGGGCGGCGACAAAGTTGTCGATGGGGTTGTTGGCGGCGTGTCCCGCGGGCAGTTCCGGCACCGGCACTTCCTTGGTGGAGGCCAGCCAGTCGGTGGAGGCCTTTTTGCGGCGGTCCCAGTATTCCTTCTGGGTGGCGCGTTGTTTCGCCCGCTCTTTCGTGTTCATTTCCGCGATGCGGGGGCGGCGTTCCTTTTCGTATTCGGTCCAGCCGGCGTCGGTGTAGGGGAAGACGGTGGAGCCGGGGCTGAGGAGCTGCCAGTGCTGGCTGCCCTGCGGGGAAATGGCCACCACGGTCTCACCCAGCTCGGGACGCTGTGATCCCACACCGATGATGGTTTCCATGAGGATGAGCTGCTTTCCACCCTTCGACTCGAACTCGGTCCAGTTCTCCCGGTTGCCGGGTGGCGCGAAGCGGAAGTCCGGGCCGAGGTTGAGGTATTTGTCCTGCTCGGAGGTTTTGCCGTGGCCGCCGGTATCACCTTTCGCGAAGGAAGTGGTGAGAATCTGCCGGCCCTCGATGAACAGGCGCGAGCCGCCACGGGAGCGGAGGAGCAGGCGGTGCTTGCCGGCGGGGATGTCAACGATGGCGGCGGCGCGCACCAAGGCCGGGTAGCGGTCCGCACGGACTCCGGAAGCGATGTATTTCTGCGGGATCTCGAACAGACCGAAGGCGTCCTCCGTGTAGGTCAGTTCCGGGATCGGCGTGGACTCCGGCCAGGAGCGGTCGTTGGGAACTTCCTTCTCACAGACCTGGATGAGCACCTTGCCCTCGGGAACATCCCCGCGGGTGACGGCAGGTGCCGGAGGGGTGAAGGCGTAGCGCTTGCGGATGATCTCGGAGGAGAGAGCGGTGCGGTGCATGGCCACGTTGTCGAGCGCTCCGTTGAGCGTCTGGCCCGGGCCGCGGGTCATGCCGGTGCCGATGACCAGGTCATCCGCATCCGTGACCGGCGCGCGGTCGGTGACTCCGGCGAAGGTCCACACACCCTCGACGGCGCGGCCGTCGATGTAGCCCTTCAGGCTGTCGCCCTTTCCGAAGGTATAGGTCACCGCGACGTGGTGCCATGCGGAGGTCTGCTGCTGCTGCTGGTTGTCGTCGCTCCACCAGACGTGGAACTTGCGGTCGCCGCCGGTGCCGTCGTGGCTGGAGAAGATGAAGCCGACCTGGAGGCCGTTCGCGCCGCGTTTCACGCGCAGCGCGTAGTTTTGGTTCGTGGTGCCGAAGGCGGGCTTGTGGGAGCGTCCCTTGCCGATGAGGTAGATTTCCTGTCCCGCTGCGTTGCCAGGCTTCACCCATGCCTCGAGCGTGAGCGACTCGCCCTGGTGGATGCGGAGGCTGCCGGGGCCGTCGGCGCCGTTGTCCTTCACCACCAGCGCGGTTTCCATCCCCTTGCCATTGAACTGCATCGCCTTGTTGGAGACGGAGAAATGGGGATAGACCGGGTTGGTGGGACCAGGAACGGAGACACCGGGTTTGCTCTCCCACACCCCCTTGATGTCCTTGGGATCCTCGAAGGTCCAGGAGGCGATCGCGGTGGTGGGGTCGATGTGTTCGGCGCGGCCAACGGACGTTGCGAGCAAGCCGGCGGCGAGGAACAGGTGGAAAGGGCGTGACATCAGGAACAGGATAAGCTGCTGCGGCGGGAATTGTTACGTTTCAGGTATCTCACTTTCGTGCGTATGGGAGGCACCACCGATGGGGGTATGCCTATCCCGGCGGCAGGAGCTGGTTGGCCTTGGAAACCGGGGAGGAGATACGGATTTCCCCGATATCACCAATGAAACGGAAAGCAGGGTCGGCCGTCGAGCCGATACTCAGCGGCGGCGGCGCAGCAACGGGATGAGACCCAGTGCGGAGAGTGCCGCCGCGGAAGGCTCGGGGATCACATCCCCATACATCCGCAGATCGTCGAAGCGCAGGTTGTTACCCGACACTCCGGTGTAGTAAGCTCCGATGGTGAATGTCACGGCCGTGGTCACGCCGGAGAGTTCAGGGATTGAGGAGAGATCGAGGGTGTATTGGTTGTTCTGGGACGTCGGGATGCTGTTGCTTGCGACATTGTTCCTGGACGAGTAGGTGCCCAGCACGTCGGTGCCTGTCGCACTGCTGGTCACAAAGAAATTGTAGGCATTTCCCGCACCTGGATCGACGCGCGACCAGGCGTAGAAACTGATGGAGGTGAGATTGATGGTCTGGCCTCCCGTCGGGGTGATGGTGAAGGTGAAGGTGTCATTCCCGCTGAGGGCACCGGCCTGGTTGTTGCCGACAAAGGCGGTTTCAAAAACATAGGCCCGGTCCGTGGAGCCGCCCACGCCATATACCGTATCGAAGCCGGTGCCATAGGAGCCGCCGGCAAAGCCACTCCCGGCGGTGACGGAGGACGCGGTCACTCCGGTGACTGCCGGTGCGCTCTGGTTGTAGTTCGGTCCCTGGCTCCGCGGACTGTCGAAATTCCAGTAGCCGAAAAGCGTGGCGGCCGTGGCCGAGGGAGAAACCAGTGCGGAAAAGACGGCGATTCCCGAGACAACGAACATGCGGCGGGCGACGGATGACAGAGGGAGCATCGGGGAAAAATAGGGGAGCGTGTGGAAAGATAGGTTTAAGCATCGATTCAAACGCTCCGCGGTTCTCCGCGTAAGCCTCTCCTTATACCACTTTCGTGGGGGTCATGAAAGACGGATGATTCCGCGGCGGATCGCCTCCGTCGCGGCTTGGGCGCGGTCCTTCACTCCCAGTTTCTGGAGGATGCGGGAGACATGCTGTTTCACGGTGTCTTCCGCGATGCCGAGCTGGGCCCCGATCTCCTTGTTGGCGGATCCGGCGGCGATGAGCGAAATGATCTCCCGCTCCCGTGGGGTGATGGCCGGGCCGAGGCGGAGTTCGGTCAGCTCCGCGGCGATCTCCGGCGGGAGGTAGTGTTCGTCCGCGGCGGTGAGGCGCACGGCATGGATGAGTTCCTCCCTGGAGGCGGACTTCTGCAGGTAGCCGGTGGCTCCGGCCTGCAGCGCGCTCTGGATCTCATCCATGCGCGCGAAGGTGGAGAAGACGAGAATCCTCGCCGCAGGGTCAATCTGGCGGATGGAGGACGTGGCTTCCACGCCGTTGATGCCCGGGAGCTGCAGGTCCATGAGCACGACGGTCGGCCGATGGGCGGCGTAGGTAACGGCGGCATCCTCGCCACGCTCAGCCGTTGCTGTGACCCGGATGTCCGGCTCGATCTCCAGAGAGGTGGCGAGGCCGTTGCGGACCACGAAGTGGTCATCGACGATGAGAACGGTGATGGGGTTGGTATCGCTCATGAGGGCGTGGAAAGGGTGAGCCGGACGGTGGTGCCGTGGCCGGGCTGACTCCGCCAGACGACCTCCGCACCGAGTTTCCGGGCGCGTTCGCGGATACCCATACAGCCGAAGTGGCCGGGTTTTTCACGCGTTTCCATTTCCGCGTCGAATCCGCGGCCATTGTCCGTGATGGCGAGGATGAGGTGGCCGCCGATGTTGCGGAGGTCGATGGTAATGAGCGTCGCCCGCGCGTGCTTGATGGCGTTGGTGATGGATTCCGCGGCGATCATCCGCAGGTGGTGGAGGGTGCGCGGCGGCAGGGCGGGGATGTCATTGGTGGAGTGCAGTTCCACACGGGGGCCGGTGGAGCCGTCATGGCGGGCTGCCAACTGGGCGAGGGCGGTGGGCAGGTCAGGGATCTGCTCGGAGGGCGTGCGCAGGTCGTGGAGGAGATTCCGCGTTTCCGTCTGGATGCGGGAAACCATGTTGCAGGCAGTGGTGAGCGGGGCGGCGGATGAGGTGGCGGATGCCGCGCCGAGCTGGAGGGAAAGGCCGGTCAGTTCCTGCTCCAGCGTGTCATGGAACTCCCTGGCGATGCGCTGGCGCTCGAGCATCATCGCTTCCGTTTCGATACGGTCGCGCAGGGCGGCGGTCTGTTTCTCCACCTGCCGGCGGAGGAGAAAGATCCATAGCGTCGCGATGGCAACGATCGCTGCGAGCAGGCAGAGGGCGATGGTCAGGCGGGTAGTCGTCCACCAGGAGGGACTGCCGGTCACGATGATGTCGCCCGGCGTGCGCGCGTGGATGGCGATGGAGTCCGGCCGGATGTTGTAGGCTGCGGCGCGGCTTGTTTCCACATGACAGATGCCCGTGATGCGCAGCCGGGTGCCGGGTGCGGGGATGGCCGCCGTGACAGGGAGGATCAGCCGCACCGCGATGTCCGGATACTGGAGCTGGACGGATGCACCCGTCTGCGTGCGGAAGCTGTCCGCGACCGTGGCGGAAAAGGTCACCAGCTCATGATTCATGCTGCCGTCGTCCAGCGAGGAAAGATAGGTGGGTATCGGATCCGGAGGATGCCCCGGGTCGTTGCTGATGATCTCCGCGTCATCGAGGGTGGCGCTGAAGCCTTCCATCTCGGGAAATCCCAGCACGGTGATGGTTTCGCCCGGTTCGAGGGCGACGCGTTTGCTGGGTTTCACCGCGAGCGCGTGCTTCCCATCCCGGATGAAGACCCGTCCGTCCGGAAAGGAGGCGAGGGTGGTCCCGCTGACCTTCACGCGGTGGCCGGTGCGCGCCGTGGGGCGGAAAGTGAGGAGCGTGCTGGCGGGTACGGTCTCCAGCTCGTCGATGGGCGTGGGCTTGTCCAGGATCCGGATGCCAAAGGCATTCCGCGGCCAGATGTAGGGCTGGTTGAGCTGGTGGCGGTCATTGATGCCACCGGCCGCCAGACCGGTCACACGGATGCGGTGGTCGATGAGGCTGTGGGCTTCCGGAAAGTTTTCCACCTGGATCTCCACGATGCGGGATCCCATCGCCAGCCGGATGTGGGTGCGGCCGGTGCTGCTGGTGGAGGTGGAACGGACGATGCCCTCGCCGGTCACCCATTGGTAGTGGAACCGTCCGGAGATGAGATCGTCGTAGGTCACCTCGATCGGTTCCGGCAGCGGGCCATGTCCGGTCACGCGGAAGGTGACCTCATCCAGCCCGGGGACGTAGAGGCCGGTTTTGGTCACTCCGCTGACTTCGACGATGTCTCCGGGGATCAGCGGGGGATCAAGGGTGCCCTTGTACCAGAAAAGGGCTCCGGCCGTTTCATCCTGAAGGAAGATGGCGTTGTTGTCGTCGTGATAGATGAAGGTGCCGCGCAGCCGGTAGGGCTTGGCTTCGTCCGCTTCCTCCGGCGTCAGGGAGCGGAGGTCGATGGCCTTGATCCACGGCGCATCCACGGCCTGGCAGATCCCCGGGAGGAGAAGCCATGTGAAAAGCCAGCGGGCGGCGGTCGTCATCGGAAAGTCGGATACCTACCGCGGGAGGTGACATGATGCCACGTCAAAGCGCAACCCGGATGATGGCCCACTTTGGTGTGCGGGGAGAGGCTCTCAGCCCCGGCGGCGGCACAGACCCAGCGACGCAAGGCCGATGGTGGACAGTGCCGCCAGTGAAGGCTCCGGCACGGCGACCAGCAGCTCATTCAGGGCGAGGTTCGTGTCCGAAAAGCGGATCTCTTCGATGGAACCGGCGAGCCGTGAGCTCGAGTGGCCGGTGGAACCGATGGCCAGCACGGCGGAGGAAGCCGCGAATCCGGTGAAGCTCGTGGAAACCTTCGAGGTCAGGAATGGTGATTCAGGAACGGAGAGATCCCGCATGTAGAAGGTCACCCGGTCGGCTTCGGCGGTGGCGCCAAGGTTGATCGACACCCCGAGGTAGTAGTTCGTCCCTGCCGTGAGGGCGGAGAATGTGGAGGTGATCCGCGCCTCCGTTCCTGAGGAAGGATTGATGATGACAATGGGGACACCGGTCTCACTGGTGCCGAAGAACCACTGCCGCCCGCCGCCGCTGTTCGCCATGTGGGTGACGATACTGGTGAGGCTGGTGGTGGAGGAGATGCTGAGGATCGCCTCAAGGGTGAAGGATGTATCATCCCAAGCGGCGTTGTCCGGGGCGCTCACCAACCCGGTGGCGGTGGTGCTGCTGAAATTCAACCGGCCACCGCCCAGCGACGCGACGGTATTGGTATTCGTCAGATGGTGCCCGTTCCCGCTGGAGTCGTTCAGATCGTTGAACAGCCAATGGGCGACCGTCCCCGCCGGGGCGAGGGCGGTGAGGGCCAGCGATGCGATCAGGAAGCTGAAGGGGTTTTTCATGGAAAGCGGGAAAGTTCCCTTCATGAAGGGAGCTTTCCCGTTCCACAAGAAGGTTCCCATCCCACTTTAGTGGGGGGTTATGCCCCGGGCAGGCTCTTTCTCAGCACGGCGATGGTTTCCTTCTGCTTTTCCTCGACGAAAGCGCGGGCCTTCGCCGCCTTGGATTTCGCCGCCGCGGGATCCTTCGCCATGGCGAGCACGGCGGGGGCGAGCCGTGGCAGGTCGGCCTCGTCGTCGAAGTCGAAGAACCATTCGGACAGGCCGATGTCCTTCCACATGATGCCCTTGGTCGTCTTCTCCAGCAGGCGGCAATAGATGGCGGGGACGCCGTTGCCGATGCACATGATGGGGCTGTGCATGTCATTGCCGAAGAGGCCGGCGGAGCGCACATAGGTGCTCACGGCCTCGTCGGTCAGCCAGAAATCCTTCCGCCAGACCACCTTTGCCTTCACATCGTCCGGGAGCGGATCGACCAGCATCTCCTTGCCCACTTCCATGTGGGTGGAGTCCTCCGGACAGACCAGGACCTTCATGTCCGTCTCCCGCACCACGGAGATGATGGCCTCGCGCAGCGGGGCGTGGTCGTGTTCCTTCATCTCCTCGTTGCGCTTGTGCTTGGCCGGGTCGAACGCGCGGCCTTTCTTCACCTTCCAGTAGGGCGCGCTGCGGAGATTGGGGATGCAGCAAAGGAATTTCCCCTCGGTCAGCCCGTTGGCGGAGAGGAATGCGGTGGCTGCTTCATCATTGCGGAGATCCACGGCGAAGGCGCCATCCGGGCCGAACTCGAGCACTGGGGATTTCACGCCGGCGTCCCTCGCCACCTTGAGCGAGGCGGAGTCGCGGGCGAAGACGAAGGCGGCGGTGTCCAGCAGGTCCTTCACCTCGGCGGTCAGGCCCTTGTGGCTCATCAGGCCCATGGCGTAGTCGCCCTCAGCGGCGATGGAAATGCCATAGTAGCCGTAGGGTTTTCCTGTATTCTTCCATGCGGTGACATCGCCCTGCGCGCCGGGAAAGGCGGCGGAACCATGGAGGAAAAAGTCACAGGTGGAGGTGATCTTCCGGCGCTCCTCCGGATTCGGCGGCAGGATGTTCAGCTTCGGGAAGCGCTTGAGGATCATCTCCCGCACGCCTCCGGAGATGTCGCCGGGCCACAGGAACACCTCCGCCTCCGGCAGATGTTTCTCAAGAATGGCGAGGATGCCCGGTGTGTGGCCGATGTCACCGATGTTCACGATCTGCCATGAGTTCCGTAGGATGATGCGCGGAGCGCGCTTTTCCTGCTGCGCGGCGGCGGGAAGGGAGGAAAGGATGAGGGTGGCGAGGAAATGGCGGCGTTGCATGGCGGATGATTATTGCGGGGTGAAGCGGATGGTGAGCCGTGCGGATGGCGCGGCGGGAAGCTGGATGGAGAGCTTTTGGAGGCCTTTTTCCGGACGTTGCGGGGGTGGGATCTCCACCTTCGTGAGCGTGAAGGACGCGCCGGGTGGCGAAAGGATCTCCGCCTTCAGCGTGGTATTTCCCCGGGTGAGGGTCGCGGTGTTTCCGGAGATGGTGCCTTGCGTCCTGGTGTGCATGGACCAGACGATGGTTTCCTGAGTATTGAGGAGGATGCGGTCGTCGATGGTGGCGGTGCCGTCCCGGGACACCGTGGCGGTGCGGTGGATCTTTTTGGCGGTGGGATAGCCCGCGGTGAGATCCATGGTGACGGAGGCATCCTTGATGGAAATGATCTCCGCCGCGGCCTTGGGGTTCTGGTTCTGTCCTCCGATGACCAGGGTGTTCTGCCCTTCCGTACGGGTCCGGTAGTAGTCCCATCGGTTCGCTGAGAAGTAACCCGGCAGCGTGTAGTGGTCCGCGCCCAGTTCCTCCGCGAATCGCTCGCCGCCTGCATCCAGGACGAAGGTGCCCAGGTCGAGGTTGGAGTGGTTCGCCTTGTTGTCACCCGCCTTGATCCCCAGCCAGGTCGCGGATTTCCCCCCGCCGGAACGCAGGATGACCACCCCTGTGCCGGTGAACTGCCGGAGTGGCGGAGGTTCCGGCGGTGGGGCTGCGTTGCTGAATCTGCCGTTGAAGAAAACCAGGTGGAAGATGGAGGGCTTTTGCGTGGCGATGATCCGTTCGCTGGCGTCGTAGTCCGGCCGGTTGAAACGGTTGGCCAGCCACAGCATGCAGGACTCCGCACCGGGTCGCATACCGCCATCCGCGAAGTTGAAATACATCCCGCTGGGGCCGATGAGGTCGATGCGGAAGTCCCCGGTGCCGGAGAAGCCCGGGCTGGCGGGCAGGCCCCAGTCCGTGCCCAGCGCGGACTCCAGGCTGGCCAGACCATAGACCGCATACTGCGTCCCGTAGCCCCAGTAGCCGGGGCCCTCCGGCCAGCCGCCATCCGGGGCGTAGTCGCGGTAGCCCCTCGGCAGGGAGTCCTTCGCCGCGCTGAGTACTGCGTTGGCAATCTCCGGGTCCGTATCCGCGATGGCCAGCGCCCCGGCGATGAGGCCGTTGTTGCAGACGGAATTCCAGTTGTGGCTCACGTACGGCCAGCCGCGCTTGCCCTTGTAGATCTCCAGCCCGGGCTTCAGCCCCTTTTCGATGATGGCGGTGCGGAGCGTTTCCTTTTCCGTCGGAGTGAGGGAATTGTGCAGCCAGTCGTAACCGATGGCGAAGGCCAGCGACATCTCCGCGGTGGAAAGGAAACTGGCCGGGTTCCAGTCGGGAAAGGCGGCGGCGTTGAGGAGTTCCTTCTTCGCCCGTTCTACCATCTGCGGGTCCGGTTTGATGACGTGCAGCCCCGCGAGGGTCGATACCCGCTTGAGGACGGCGCGGCTTTCGTTTAGCAGCTTCTTGTTCTCCAGCGTGTAGGTCACCGGTGAAGAGGAAAGCATTCCCTTGGCGCTGGCGGAAAGCAGCTCATGCCAGTGCTTCGCCTGCGGGTCGGTGGTGACGAGGGTCCTGATCTCACCGACGCGTTGTGGGGTGAGCATGATCCGGGGGTGCCCCTTCCGCAGCGCGGACAGATGGTTCTCCGCCGCATGGAGCGGCAGGATCAGGAACAGGCAGAGGAAGAAGCGGAACATGGAGCGGATTGACTATTGGAAAGGGATGGAACCGGGTTAGGGCAAGAATCCTTTCAAGGGTGGTGGCCGGGCATCGGCGGAACCGGATGGATGCCGGTTCTTTCCCTATGTGCTCAACAGCGGTTATCTGACGGGGAATTTTGGAAAAGTAGTCCGTCCATATAGCTTTGTTTCGTTGATGGGAGGTCCGTTGCCCTGAAGATGCCGGTCTGAAGACCAGCGCTCCCAGCGGGAGGGGATTCCGGCATTGCGGGGAGGGGTTGGCTGGGGCATGCTCGGGGCGCGGGGGCAAACCCGTGCTTCTGACCGATGTTTTCTGACGACGAAATCCGCCACCATTTCCCCATCCTGGACCGCAAGATCAACGGGCAGCCGTTGGTCTATCTCGACAACGCGGCCACGACCCAGAAACCGATGGAGGTCCTGTTCGCCTCTAAGCATTACTACGAGGCGATGAACTCGAACATCCATCGGGGCACCCACTACCTCGCCCGGCTGGCGACGGAGGGATTCGAGAAAGCACGGAAGACCGTGGCCGACCACCTGAACGCCGCCTCCACGGACGAGGTCATCTTCACCTCCGGCACCACGGACGGCATCAACCTGGTGGCGGACGTGCTGGCCCTTTCCGGAAAGATCGGCGCGGGGGATGAGATCCTCATTTCCACGCTGGAGCACCACTCGAACATCGTCCCGTGGCAGATGCTCTGCCAGCGGACGGGAGCTGAGCTGAAGGTCATCCCCTGTGATGACGACGGCGTGCTGGACCAGAAGGCCTTCCGCGCGCTGCTGAGCGCCAGAACCAAGGTGCTCTCCATCGGCTGGATCTCAAATGCCTTCGGCACCGTTCATCCGGTGGCGGAAATGACGGCTGTGGCGAAGAAGGCGGGCGTCCCGTATGTCCTGCTGGATGCCGCCCAGGCCACTCCCCATGTGAAGATGGATGTGCAGGCCGTGGGTGCGGACTTCGTCGCGCTGTCCGGCCACAAGGTGTATGCCACCACCGGCATCGGCGTCCTGTGGGGCAAGGCCGACGTGCTGAACGACCTGCCACCATGGCGTGGGGGCGGCGAGATGATCAAGGAGGTGACCTTCGCGGGCGCCACCTACAACGACCTTCCGTTCAAATACGAGGCAGGCACCCCGAACATCGAGGGTGCCATCGCGCTCGCCGCGGCGCTGGATTTCGTGAATGAAATCGGCATCGGGGATATTTCCGCGCACGAGCAGGACCTGATCCTGGCGGCTGCCGCCGGGCTCGCGGAAATCCCGGACGTCCGTCTCTATGGCCCGGCTGACCGGGCGGGAGCGCTTTCTTTCAACATCGGCGGGATCCACCACTATGACCTCGGCACGCTGCTGGACCAGATGGGCGTGGCCGTGAGAACCGGCCACCATTGCTGCCAGCCGCTGATGGCGAGGTTCGGCATCTCAGGTACCACCCGTGCATCCTTCGCGGTGTACAATACCATGGCGGACGTCGAAATCTTCGTCGCATCGGTCCGGAAAGCCGTCGGAATGCTCCGGTGAAAGCGCAACCCTCATGAAAATCGTCCTCGGCATCACCGGTTCCATCGCGGCCTACAAGGCGGCGGATCTGGCCTCCCAACTGGTGAAGGCGGGCCATCAGGTGGATGTGGTCATGACCCGCGCGGCCACGGAGTTCATCACCCCGCTGACGCTGCAGGTGCTCACGCGCAGGCCGGTGCTGGTGTCCCTGGAGGATGAGAAGCAGTCGTGGAAGCCCGGCCACATCGAGCTGGCGGACGGCGCGGACCTGCTGGTCGTCGCCCCGGCCAGCGCGGACGTGATCGGCAACTTCGCCAACGGCCTGGCCCCGGATCCGCTTTCCGCCATCTACCTTGCCCTGCCAAGGACGACCCCCGTCCTCATCGCCCCCGCCATGAACGGGAAGATGTGGCTGCACCCCGCCACCGCGCGGAACGTCGCGCGTCTGAGGGAGGACGGCTGCCATTTCGTCGATCCGGCGGAGGGTCTGCTCGCCTGCGGTTATGAAGGCGTGGGCCGTCTCGCCCCGGTGGAACAGATCCTGGACGAGATCGCGCGCTTCGCTCCCGGTGGTGGCCAGTGACTGAGGCAGGGATGCCATGGAATTGGCGCTCCGCCCGGGCTCACTTCATTGCGGGATCGGATGGCCTTGGAATGGTTTTGATACCACTGATTTCACTGATTTACTGATTGAAGAATGATAAGGGGGAAGAGTCCGGTGCGGAGATTGTCCTGAGTTTTTGAGATCAGTTAATCAGTGAAATCAGTGGTCATCACCCTCTGTTCGCCGGGACAGTCCCGGAAATAAGGTGATTCCGACTTGTTGTCTCACCCCGAGATCACCCGGTTCATCGCCACATCGTGGGCTTCGCCGTAGGTGTGCGGGACGAGCTGCTCCTTGTGGCAGACGCCGACCTTGAGCGCATCCCCGCGGGCATGTTCCAGCAGCCGGTCATAGAAGCCACGGCCCCGGCCGAGGCGGCCACCGAACTCGTCGAAGGCGAGGCCCGGGCAAAGGAAGGCATCGACATGGAAAAGATCGACCACCGGCAGACCGGGCTTCGGCTCGCGGATCCCGAACGCGCCGGGTTCCAGGTCGGTGGCCGGGTCGTTCACTACATGCAGGACCAGTTCGCTGCCCTCCACACGCGGGAAGACCCAGCGGAGATGGGGGAACTCCGCGACCAGTGGCGTGATGTCCACCTCACCCGGCAGCGGGGCATACACGGAGATGGTGCCCACCTGCGGCTGTCCGGCCAGCCAGTCGCGCAGCAGTTGCAGGACCATGGGGTTTTCCTGTGGCAGCGTCTTCACCAGACAGCGCATTTCTCGGCGGAGTTCCTTTTTCGGGGGATTGGTGTCTTGGGGAATTGCCACTTGCGCGGTTCGAGGTGCTTCCGCATCCTTATCCGCGATGATGCGGCTTTGGCAAGTGGCGGTGGCATTTCCGGCGATCTCGCTGGTGGTGGCGCATGCCCAGCCCGCCGCACCCGTGAAGTTCACCTGGCAGGCCATCCGGGTGGACGGGCGTTCGTTCTCCCCTGAGCTGGCGATGATGAACGCGGAAAGGGATGAATATGCCACCGGCCTTTCCAATCTCGCGGTGAACCGCGTGGCGGAAGCGGAGGCATCCCCGGCATCGCTGGAGCAGGCGCGGAAGTTCCTCGCACTGGCCCTGCATCTGTCCCCGCGGAACAAGCGGGCGTTGGTCGTGAATTTCCAGCTTTCCCAAGGTACCCTGCCGGAAAAGGTGCGGCTCGACTTCGGTCCGGAGGCGATGGCGAAGCTGGTTTTCGCCCGCGCGGGACTGCTGGCGAAGCAGGGCGGTGAGGAAAACGAATTGGCGGCACGTCTTTTCACGGCGCTCGCCGCGCAGCTCGACCCCAGGAATGAGGACGCGGTCTATGCCAGCGAGGTGCAGCGGCTGGACCACGGGGAACTGGACTGGTCCATCCTCACCCGGCCGCAGGTGGCGGCGGGGAATGCCCCGTGAATTTCAGAAACGAACCATGGCGGTAGAGATCGAGCGGAAATATCTGGTGGCGGATGACAGTTGGCGTGCGGAAAACCCGGAGGGGATCCGCATGGCACAGGGCTATCTATCACGGGAAACCGGGCGCACGGTGCGGGTGCGGGTGGCCGGGGACAAGGCGTGGCTCACCATCAAGGGGGCGGCGGAAGGCATCTCCCGCGCCGAGTTCGAATACGAAATACCGGCGGAGGAGGGGAGCCAATTGCTCGCCCTGTGCGAGCCGTCGGTCATCGACAAGACACGCTTTCTGGTGCCCCACGGCTCCCATGTGTGGGAGGTGGATGTTTTCCACGGCGAGAACGACGGCCTGGTGGTGGCGGAAGTGGAACTCGCGGATGAGTCGGAGCAACCGGAACTCCCGGCATGGGTCGGTTCCGAGGTCTCCGACGACCGGCGGTATGCGAACTCCTCGCTCTCCCGGACGCCGTTTTCACGGTGGTGAAAGTCCGGGCCGGTGAAAAAGGTGCAAGCTTGCCCTTGGCTCCCGCGTCTTTTCCGGATCATCCTCACCACCGCATGACCCACCTGATGCCCGCAGGACTTCGCCGCACCTCCCTCCATGCCCGGATCCTTTCGGGAGTTCTCCTCGCCATCGCGCTGCCCGCATCCGCGGATTCCGACTGGCCGGTCTATCTGGGCGGAAAGGAAAGGAACCTTTATTCCGAACTGAAGCAGATCAACAAGGGGAACGTGAAGGATCTCAAGGTCGCCTGGACCTACGACACCGGCGACAAGGGCGAGTATCAGGCGAACAACCTCATCGTGGGCGGGGTCCTTTACACGCCGACGCCGACGCGGAAGGTGGTCGCCCTGGATGCCGCCACCGGCAAGGAGCGCTGGACCTGGGACCCCGCCACCAGCGTCGCAGGTGCGGGCAAGGGACGCCAGCGCGGCTTGGTCTATTGGGCCGCCGCGGACGGCAGCGAGGCGCGGCTTTTCACCGCCGTAGGCAACCATCTGCTCGCGCTCGACCCCTCGACGGGAAAGGTCATCGAGTCGTTTGGTGAAAAGGGGGCGATCCACCTTGGCAAGGGGCTGGACCGCGAAGGCACCCCTAATGTGGGGCTGAACACGCCGGGGGTGATCTACAAGGATCTGCTGATCATCGGCGGCTTCGGCGGGCCGGGAGCGGTGCGTGCGCTGGATGTCCGCACCGGTGAGCGGAAGTGGATTTTCCATCTCATCCCGCGTCCGGGTGAGGTCGGCCACGATACCTGGCCGCCTGAGGCCTACAAGACGGCCACGGGCGTCATGCCGTGGCCGGGGCAGGCGCTGGATGAGAAGCGCGGCATCGTCTATGTGGCGACGAAGACGGCGGAGCCGGACTTCTACGGCGGGAGCCGCCACGGGATGAACCTGTTCGCCAACTGCATCGTCGCGCTGGACGCCACCACGGGCAAGCGGCTGTGGCATTTCCAGACCGTCCACCATGACCTGTTGGACAAGGACCTGCCGTGCCCGCCGGTGCTGCTGACGGTAACCCACAAGGGGAAAAAGATCGACGCTGTGGCGCAGGGGACGAAGCACGGCATCCTGTTCGTCTTCGACCGCGTGACGGGTGAGCCGCTGTGGCCCATCGAGGAACGCCCGGTGCCAGCCTCCACCCTGCGTGGGGAGCAGGCATGGCCGACCCAGCCGTTCCCGGTGAAGCCCGCGCCGCTGATGCGCCAGAACTACACGGAGGCCGACATTTCCATCACCTCCCCGGAGGCAAAGGCGGCCACTCTCGACCGCATCCGCGTTTCGCCGAACTTCGGACCCTTCCCGGCCCCCAGCCTCCAGGAAACCATCATGTTCCCCGGCTTTGACGGCGGCATGGAATGGGGCGGGGGAGCCGCCGATCCCGACGGCATCTACTACGTCAACATCAACGAGATGCCATGGATCGTCCAGATGGTGGAAACCCGCCGGGCCGACGGCACGGCGCTGCCACGCGGTGAAAAGGAATACATGACCTATTGCGCGGCCTGCCACGGCCTCGACCGCAAGGGGAATCCGGCCGGAGGCTTTCCTTCGCTGATCGATGTGCAGAAGCGCAAGACCCGCATTGAGATCGAGACCCTGACCCAGAAAGGCGCGGGTCGCATGCCTCCGTTCGACCAGATCCCCTCCGCGCAGCGGGACGCCATCCACGACTACATCATGTCCGTCCCCGCGCCTGCGGGTGGTGGTGGCCGTCCGGATGAGCAGGGGGCCGCCCCGTCCGCGCCCGCCGCCCCGGACAAAACCCCGCCCTATGCCTTCGCCGGATTCAAGCGCTACCTCGACCGGGAAGGCTATCCGGCGATCAAGCCGCCGTGGGGCACCCTCAATGCCGTGGATCTCAACACCGGCGAGATCAAGTGGCAGGTCCCGCTGGGCGAATACAAGGAGCTGACCGCGCGCGGGATGGCACCGACCGGCACCGAAAACTACGGCGGTCCGGTCGTCACCGCCGGGGGCGTGATCTTCATCGCCGCCACGGCGGACGAAATGATCCGCGCCTTTGACAAGGACACCGGCAAGGTGCTGTGGCAGGCCCCGCTGCCATTTGGGGGGAATGCCACACCCAGCACCTACACGGTGGGAGGCCGCCAGTTCGTGGTCATTTCCGCCGGTGGCGGGAAATCCGGGCGTCCTGCGGGCGGCAGCCTCGTCGCCTTCGCGCTTCCGGAATGAAAGAGTGGCGGCGATCACCGGTCGCCGATTCTCTATTACATGCAATAAGAGGCGGCGACCGGTGATCGCCGCCACGGACCTTTTTTCCTTACCGCTTGCCACCGGCGGGCATCCACCTACCTTTCCGCGAACTGCACATGAAAATCTGGCTCGATGGCAAATTGGTGGATGAATCTGAAGCGAAGATCTCGGTCTTCGATCACGGCTTGCTTTACGGGGACGGTGTCTTCGAGGGACTGCGCTTCTACAATGGACGCGTCTTCCGCCTGGAGGAGCACATCCGCCGCCTGTTCGACTCCGCCCATGCCATCGTCCTCGATCTGCCGTGGACCCAGGAAGAGGTGATCAAGTTCACCTGTGAGACGGTGGCCGCCAACGGCCTGACCGACGGTTACATCCGCCTGGTGGTCACCCGTGGTGCGGGCGAGCTGGGCCTCAACCCGTATCTCTGCAAGGTGCCGTCGATGTTCATCATCGCCTCCACCATCAAGCTCTACCCGGAGGAATACTATCAGAACGGCCTGGCCATCATCACGTGTGCCACCCGCCGTCCGGCACCCGCCGCCCTCATGCCACAGGTGAAGTCGCTGAACTACCTGAACAACATCATGGCGAAGGTGGAGGCCATCCAATCCAACGCGCTGGAAGCCGTCATGCTCAACGAGCAGGGCTACGTGGCCGAGTGCACCGGCGACAACCTTTTCCTCATCAAGAACGGCGTGCTGCTCACCCCGCTCATCAGCGATGGGGCGCTGGACGGGATCACCCGTGCGGTCATCCTCGAGCTGGCCGACCAACTGGGCGTTCCGTTCAAGGAAAAGTCCCTCACCCGCTATGACATCTACACGGCGGATGAGTGCTTCCTGACCGGCACCGCGGCGGAGGTCATCCCCGTGGTTTCGCTGGACCGCCGCAAGATCGGTGACGGCAAGCCGGGCGAGTTCACGAAGCGCTTCCTCAAGGCGTTCCACGAACTGGCTGGCTCGACTGGCACTCCGGTTGCTTGAGTAGATCCGGATTCTTCCTCCCCGGAGAATTTTTGTCGCACCCCGCGGGATGCGGCTCTAGCTTTGTATGGCCATGAAATGTGACTTCTGCGATAAAAAGGCGACCGTTTTTCTGACTCAACTCGTTGAAGGTCAGATGAAGAAAGTCTGCCTGTGCGATACCTGCGCCAATGAACGCGGAGTCACGGATCCCACCGGCTTCTCGTTGGCGGACATGCTGCTGGGTGGCGTACCGGGCGGTCCTGGCACGGCACCGGTGGGACAACATTACACGGCTGTCACAGGCGGGAAACAATGCCCTGTCTGTAGTTTCACCCTGGATGACCTGCGCCGGGTGCGTCGTTTTGGCTGTGCGGAGTGCTATAATGTCTTCCGCGACGACCTGAACCCCATGCTGCGCGGCATGCACAAGGGGGTCTCCCACGTCGGAAAGGTTCCGGAAGGCCTCATGGCCGTGCAGTACCGGACCCAACGGCTGGAAGAGCTGCGCTCGAAACTGGACCAGGCCATTTCCTCCGAAAGCTACGAGGAAGCCGCGGGCATCCGGGACGAGATCCGCAACCTGGAAGTAGTGCAGGGATAAATTCCAATCACCAACCGCGAATGAACACCAATGGACACGAATGGGAAATGGAGGAGATCTTTGGAAGCCTCATCTTCATTCGCGTGGATTCGCGTCCGTTCGTGGTTCAAAAAATTCTGAAGCCATGATGCGATTTTCCACACTCATCAAACATCCCGCGGACTGGATGACCGGCGGGGTGGGGGATCACTGCGCCGTTCTCACGTCGCGCATCCGCCTCGCACGGAACCTGCGCAACCAGCCTTTCCCGGGTTGGGCGAAGCGTGACCAGCGGGCCGCCGCCCTGGATATCCTGCGCCCGGCGGTGGAAGCGCTGCCGGCGATGAAGGATGCCTTTTCCCAGGAACTGGGGGATCTCACCTCCGTGCAGAAGCAGGTGCTGGTGGAACGCCACCTCATTTCCCGCGAGCACGCCGCACGCGGGGATGGATCCGGTGCGGTCATCGAGCGCCGCCAGACTTTTTCCCTCATGCTGAATGAGGAGGACCACCTGCGCATGCAGGCGATCCGCCCCGGCCTGCAGCTCAGTGCCGCCTTCGAGGGTCTTTCCGCCCTCGACACCGAGCTGGAAAGCTCACTGGAGTTCGCCTTCGACCCGAGCCTCGGTTACCTCACCACCTGCCCGACGAATCTGGGCACCGGCCTGCGTGCCTCCGCCATGCTCCATCTGCCGGGGCTGGTGCTGAGCGACCAGATCGGCCAGGTGCTCCAGGCGGTGAACAAGATCGGCCTCGCGGTCCGCGGCCTCTATGGCGAAGGCACCGAGTCCCTCGGCAACCTCTATCAGATCTCCAACCAGTCCACGCTCGGCGAGAGCGAGGAGACGATCATCCGCAGGCTGGAGCGGGTCATTTCCCAGGTGGCGCAGCACGAGCAGAACGCCCGTGAGAAGCTGCTGGAGGATGATCCTGAAATGGTCGCTGACAAGATCGGCCGGGCATACGGCGTGCTACGGCATGCCTATATCATCGACTCGAAGGAAGCGCTCAACCATCTCTCCCTGCTCCGCCTCGGCGGGAATCTCGGATTCTTCCCGGCCGAAACGGGCCTGCTTTGCGACGCCCTGCTGATGGACATCCAGCCGGCCCACCTGCAGCTCCACACCGGGCGGAAACTTTCTCCGGAAGAACGTGACTCGATTCGTGCACAAATCGTCCGCTCCCGGTTGCAATCTCTAGATTCCCCTGATAATCGTATTCTATCAAAGGAAGGGGAAAAACCTTCCGAACCTCCCACACCTGAATCGTATGAATAACTTCACTCCACGTGCCCAACAGGTTCTCGCCCTGGCCCGCAAGGAAGCGGATCGTTTCAACCATTCCTACGTAGGGACGGAGCACCTGCTCCTGGGACTCATCAAGCTCGGCCAGGGCGTGGCCGTCAACGTGCTGGAGCGCATGGGCCTCGAGCTGGAAGCCGTGCGCATGGAGGTGGAGAAGGAGGTCGGTTCCGGCCCGCCGCAGAAGGCGACCGGGAACATCCCCTACACCCCCCGCGTGAAGAAGGTGCTCGCCCTTGCGAACAAGGAAGCGAAGGCGCTCAACCATTCCTATGTCGGCACGGAACACCTCCTGCTCGGCCTGCTCCGTGAAGGGGAGGGCGTCGCCGCCCGCGTGCTGAAACGGCTGGATGTGGACATCCAGCGCACCCGCAACGAGATCCTTGCGGAGATCGACCCGAATTTCTCACCGGAAGACCACGACGACGATGAGGATGACGACGAGGACGATGCCGATGGCACCTTTGAGGACGAAAGCTCCTCCGCTCCGGAATCCGGCCCGGGTGAAGGCGAAGGCAAGACCAAGACCCCGGCGCTGAAGGCCTTTGGCCGCGACCTCACCAAGATCGCCCGCGAGAGCGGACTGGACCCGGTGATCGGCCGTGAGGCGGAGATCGAGCGCGTGATCCAGATCCTGTGCCGCCGGACGAAGAACAACCCCGTCCTCATCGGTGAAGCCGGTGTGGGCAAGACGGCGATCGTCGAGGGCCTGGCCCAGGAGATCGCCTCCGGCAATGTGCCCGAGATCCTCCGCGACAAGCGCGTGGTGACGCTCGACCTCGCCCTGATGGTGGCGGGGACGAAGTACCGCGGCCAGTTCGAGGAGCGCATCAAGGCCGTCATGGACGAGATCCGAAAGGTGAAGAATGTCATCCTTTTCATCGACGAGCTGCACACCATCGTGGGCGCCGGTTCCGCCGAAGGCGCGATGGATGCGTCCAACATCATCAAGCCCGCCCTCAGCCGTTCCGAGCTGCAGTGCGTGGGTGCGACGACCCTCAACGAGTACCGCAAATACATCGAGAAGGACGCCGCGCTCGAGCGCCGCTTCCAGCAGGTGAAGGTGGACGAGCCGTCCGTCGATGACGCGATCAAGATCCTCCAGGGGCTCCAGGAAAAATACGAAAGCCACCACAAGGCGAAGTTCACCCCGGAGGCCATCGAGGCATCCGTGAAGCTCACCTCCCGCTACCTGACCGGCCGTTTCCTGCCGGACAAGGCGATCGACGTTCTCGACGAGGCCGGCGCACGCGCCCGCATCGGCACCATGACCCGCCCGCCGTCCATCAAGGAACTGGAAGGCAAGATCGACCAGATCAACCGGGACAAGGTCGCCGCCATCGCGGAGCAGGACTTCGAAAAAGCCGCATCGCTGCGTGACGACGAGAAGAATGCGAAGAAGGAACTTGAGGAGACCCTCAGGAACTGGCGCGCCTCTTCGGAGGAAACCATCGTCACCGTGACGGATGACGACATCATGGCCGTGGTCTCGAAGTGGACCGGTGTCCCGCTGCGCCGCATGGAGCAGAAGGAAACCGAGAAGCTCCTCAAGATGGAGGACGAGCTCAAGGGCCGCGTGATCGGCCAGGACGAGGCGGTGGTCGCCATTTCCAAGGCGCTGCGCCGCTCCCGTGCGGACCTCAAGGATCCACGCCGCCCGATCGGTTCGTTCCTCTTCCTCGGACCGACCGGCGTCGGCAAGACCTACCTCGCCCGCAACCTCGCCGAGTTCATGTTCGGTGACGCGGAGGCGCTCATCCAGATCGACATGTCGGAATACATGGAGAAGTTCACCGCCAGCCGCCTGATCGGTTCGCCTCCGGGCTACGTCGGGTATGAGGAAGGCGGCCAGCTTTCCGAGGCGGTGCGCCGCCGTCCGTATTCGGTGGTCCTTTTCGATGAGATCGAGAAAGCCCATCCGGACGTGATGAACCTGTTGCTCCAGATCCTGGAGGAAGGCACCGTCACGGACTCGCTGGGCCGGAAGATCGACTTCCGCAACACCATCATCATCCTGACCTCCAACGTCGGAGCCTCCACCATCAAGCGCCAGACCTCCCTCGGCTTCGGTGCGATGAACGAGGACAACGCCGACTTCGAAGGGATGAAGGAGAAGATCCTGGAAGAGTCCAAGCGCTACTTCAAACCGGAGTTCCTCAACCGTCTGGATGACCTGGTGGTCTTCCATATGCTCGAGAAAAAGGACCTCAACCAGATCGTCGACCTGGAGGTTTCCAAGCTCACCAAGCGCCTGCGCGAGAAGAACATCTCCCTCACGCTGGCACAGGAAGCACGCGACCTGCTGGCGGAAAAGGGCTTCGACCCGGCCTACGGCGCGCGCCCGATGCGCCGTGCCGTCGAGCGCTTCCTCGAGGATCCGCTCGCGGAATCCCTGCTCCGCGGGGATGTGAAGCCCGGCGACATGGTCAATGTGATCCGCAAGGAAGGCAGCGAGGAACTCGTGTTCCAGTCGAGCCGCCCGGAGGAACCGGAGATCGAGCCGGACGGCGCGGGGGTCTGATCCTCTGAAACATCAAAAAGCCGGCGTGGGAAACCGCGCCGGCTTTTCTCTTGATGTGGGATTGTGAACCCGTCCGCTCAGGCAAAGGCAGAGCGCAGGTTGCGGATGCTTTCTCCCGCAAGGAAATCCGGCTCCACCGTGGTGTCGAACACCTCGACGGACACCCAGCCGCCGTAGTTTTCCTCCTTCAGCACGGCGGCGATGGCGTTGAAATCCACCTCGCCCATGCCAGGACCGCGCAGGTTCGGGTCGTTCGCGTGGAAGTGGGCGGTCCATGGCAGGGAGGTCCTGACGATTTCCGGGATGGAACGGACGTCGGAAGACATGGCTTTCACATCCAGATGGAGCCGGACATTGGGAGAGCCGATCTTCTCCAGCAGGGAAATCGTCTCCGCTGCTGTGTTGATGAAATTCGTTTCCGCAGGCCCCAGAAATTCGAAGGCAATGGTGACCCCTGCGGCGGCCAGATGGGGGGAGAGGCGCTGGAAAAAGTGGATGAAACGCTCCTCCGCCGCGCTGCGGTCCCATGATGGATCCAGTGACCGCTGGAGCGGGCTGCCCCACACCATGATGTTGCCGCCCATCCCTTGGCAGACGTCCGTCAAATGGCGGGCATAGTCGAAGGTGCGGCGGTGGATTTCCGCGGATGGATCCGTCAGGTGGTAGCCCTCCGTTTTGGCCAGCAGCCAGTGCAGGCCAACCATCTCCAGGTCATGGTCACGGACGATCCTGCCCAGTGCGGAGGCCTTCTCCGGAGCAATGGCGGAGACGTCACCCAAGGTGAATGGCGCCACCTCCAGCCCGGTATATCCATGGCGGCGGGCCTCGGCGCAGGTGCCTTCGAAATCATGGTGGCGGAAAGTTTCATTGCAGATGGCGAACTTCATGCTGGAGAGACTGGATTGCCGCTTCTTCCATGCCAAGAAGGGGATGCATGTAATTTTCTGTTGGGAGAGCGCACGGTCCGCGGCCGATTATGAAGATTTCGTGAAAAAACGGATTTCTTATAAGAATAAGTTCCCTCCATACGTCTGAATAAAGTACACTCCCGTCGTTCGCCAAATCATCATGGTCAAAGTATTAGCATGCCTTTCTTTGTGTGCCCTGGTGGTGGGTGGATTCTACTATTTTGACCGGGATGTGCCCTCGGACGAAACCTGGCTGGACAACGAGCGCTACCGGATGGACCTCCAGAACCAGATCCAGGTCACCGGGATGAGGCTGGAGCGCCGTGAGCGGGATGGGGAAAACGGAAAACTCGGCGAGGCCATGGCGAATCTGGAGTCCCTGACTGCCCGGTTCGACAAACGGATGGGGGAGTATGAGTCTCTTTCCAAAGTGGTTGCCGGGATGGAGGATGACTTCCTCGCTTTCCGTGAAAAGCAGTTGGGCGAACTCCGCTCGCGTGCGATGGGCCGTGAATGGCCGGAATTCATCTCTGCGGCCGGCAGGGTGCTGAAGGACGTCAAGGTGATAGCGGTGGATGACACCGGTGTGATGCTGCGTCACCAGGACGGATCCGCCCGCATGCGCTATGAGGATCTCACGGATGAACAGCGTTGCTTCTTCGGTTTGGAGGAGGAATCCGCCATCGCCGCCATGAGAGAGGAACACCGCCGTGCGCAGGACTATGACCTATGGGTCCGGAACGCGGAGGAAGACGCGGGGATCAGGGACATCTTGGCCCGGGAGGAAGCTGCGATGTTGAAATATTCTTCCGGTCTCAGGAAACCTCTCCCGCGGGCAAAGCGCTTCCGGGCGGTGCAGCCTCCCCCGGTGGTGGCCTCCAATGACTCCCCCCTGAAGATCAAATCCCTTTCCGACCCGCCGGAGAAGGTGAACCAGAATCCCCGGTTCCGCGTGCGCGGTACTCCCCGTTACAATTACTACTACAACTACAGCCCTGCCAGCTATGGTACAGCTGGCTACGGTGCGGTGCGCAGGGATCTGCCGCCGCCCGTCAAACCCTGAAACCTGCCATCCATCTTCAATCCCGCTTCGTCATCATGAAATCCATCACACCCTATGCCGCCGTGGCCGCATTCGCCGCCGTCCTCTGTTCCTGTGACTCCCCGGAAATGGTCCGGAAACGGGACCAGCAGGCTCTGGAGATCACCAAGCTGAGGGGGGAATTGGCCGTTCTCGAGGAACGCTTGAAGGATCTCCCGCCAGACAGGACGGCTGATCTCTCCGCCATCGAGGAGGAGACGAAGAAGCAGCAAGCGGAGATCATCAAACTCGAGAGCGAGATCAAGGACCTCGAAGCGAAAAAGGAGTCCGTGCGGAAAGATTTCGAGGATTACAAGCGCAAGTATGTGATCCGGTGATCGGATTTACTCCAAACCCTTACCAAAGATTCACATGTCATTTGGAGATTTGATGTCGAGCGGCCGTGGGCCGGGTGTGGTGGGATTGCTGATGGCGTTGCTCGTCATCGGTGGATTCGGCGGGATCTACGTCTTTGTCTTCGACAAGGAGATGCAGGGCGGTGGCAGTTCGATCGAGCACGTGATCCGGGAACAAGCGGATGAAATTGAGTCGCTGCAGGTCCAGATCGCCCACGAAAACACGACTCTTGAGAACTCGAAGAAGGGTGCTCAAGCAGGAAAGAAGGCGGATGCCCTGACTGCGGAGGCCGCGGCCACGAAGGAAAAGATCGGCGCTCTGGAAGCACAGATGTCGAAAATCATCGCGGACTCCGTGACGCTGGAGAAGGAGTTCCTCGACTACCGCGCCGGCTATCGTGCCCAGGTGAGGGAAGATGCGGTGGGTGAGAAATTTCCCGAGCTGAAGACGGTTTCCGGCACCGTGTATGAGGAGGTGGAGATCCGTGAGGTCACCGAGGTGGGCATCAGCATCCGCCACAAGGATGGCAGCGGCCGCATCACCTATGAGGAACTGACCGAGGAGTGGCAGTTACGCTTCCAGTTCGACCCGAAGGAGAAGGCTGAGGCGCTCGCCCGTGAGCAGGCGGAGCGTGAGATGTATGAAAGATCCCTGGCCGGCGACACCGGAGCGGATGCCGGGCCGTCCTCGGAGCCTGAAGTTCCTGATGAACCTCTGAAAGACCCAGCAACCGCGGAAGGGAGCGAGCAGATCCGTCGCCTTGTCACCGCGAAGGAGATCCAGCTTGCGAGGCTGAAGACCCAGTGGCGCCAGCTCCAGGCGGCGGCCGTCAAGGTGCAGGAGCAGGAGGGGGCGGAACGCGCCCGCGGAATCAATGGAATGGGCAAGGTGAAGGAAATGCGCACAAAAATCACCACCAAGGAGCGGGAGATCGCCAGGTGCACCATGGAGCTGCACCAACTGAAAAGGAAACAACGCTGACCAACCAACACTTATGTTCGAAGATCGTGGAGGAATACTCACATTCGTAGGTGGCCTGGTGGCGCTCACCGTGGTGGCCACCGGACTGGCCCTGGTCATGGAGAAGCGTTCGGAAGCGTCCGCGCGCAAGACGGATGCCGAGAAGACCTATCAGGATGACCGCCAGGCGATCATCGTCCTGAAGGATGAACTGGATCGGGCGAACGAAAAATGGGCTGAGAACTCAGGTCATGCAGCGATCGACGAAAAGTACAAGGCGGCGAAAGCGGCTGCTGACGGGCGGTTGGATGTGTTGGCTGCCCTGCGTGACCGCCATGGGAAGCTGAAAGCTGTGGTGGAGGAGCAGGAACGCGATTTCACGCGCTACCGGGAGGCATATGTGGCTTCCGTGCGCACTGCGGCGGAGGATGAGGAACTTGAGGTGCTGCGCCTGAAGAGCGGCAAGGAATATTCCCAGGTCGTCATCAAGAAAGTGACTTCCGAAGGATTGGAGATCCGGCACGAATTCGGCTCCGCACGGGTGTCTGTGGATGATCTCGATTCCAAGTGGAATGATCGGTTCCTCTGGCGTTGATGGAATACGGCCGGATCTTCGCGGGGCGGACTGTTGTGCCGGGAGTGGTTTTGTGTGTTGCCGAGGGAGGATGGACCGTCCGATGATCCGCCTGTGAGAGTGGAACCCATCGATCCGGAGCTGTTCGCCGCCAACCGCGCCCGCCTGCGTGGAATGCTGAAGTCCGGCAGCATCGTCATCATCCACTCGAACGACATCTATCCCACGAACGCGGATGGAACCATGGCGTTCCGCCAGCAGAACGATCTTTTCCACCTCACCGGCATCGATCAGGAGGAGACCATCCTCATCCTGATGCCGGATGCCCCGGAAAGCCGGGACCGGGAGATCCTGTTCGTCAGGGAGACCAGCGCGGAGATCGCCATTTGGGAAGGGGAGAAGCTGACGAAGGAGGAGGCCGCGCTGCGGACGGGGATCTCCCGCATCGAGTGGACGGGAAATTTCCAGGGCATCCTCCACCGGTTGGTGCCGCAGGTGGATCATATCTATCTGGCGACGAACGAGCATCTGCGGGCCGTGGTGGAGGTGGAGACGCGGAATGCCCGCTTCATCAAGGAATGCCAGCTCCGCTACCCGCTGCACCGCTACGAGCGGCTGGCTCCGTTGATGCACCGCCTGCGCATGGTGAAGCAGCCTCAGGAGATTTCCATCATTTCAAAGGCGTGTGCCATCACGGAAGCGGGATTCCGCCGCTCGCTCGACTTCATCCGTCCGGGTGTGGGGGAGTGGGAGATCGAAGCCGAGTTCATGCATGAGTTCCTCCGCCGGGGATCGAAGGGATTCGCCTACACCCCCATCATCGCCTCCGGGACGGGGGCCTGCGTCCTCCACTATATCAAGAATGACCGGATCTGCCGGGACGGGGATCTCATCCTGATGGATGTGGCCGCGGAGTACGCGGGCTGGAACTCCGACATGACACGCACCGTGCCTGCCAACGGAAGGTTCTCTCCACGGCAACGCGCCGTTTATGATGCGGTTCTGCGTGTCCTGCGCGCGGCGAACCAACTGCTGCGCCCGGGGGTGCATCCTGCGGACTACCAGAAGCAGATCCTGTCCATCATGGAGGCGGAACTCATCCACCTGGGACTCATCGATGCGGCGGAGGCGAAGGAGCAGGGACCGGACAAGCCGCTGGTGAAACGCTACTTCATGCACGGCACCTCCCACCACCTGGGACTGGATGTGCATGATGTTGCCCCCCCCGGAGAAACGGTGGCGGAGGGCATGGTCTTCACCATCGAGCCAGGCATCTACATCCGGGAGGAGGGGCTGGGGGTGAGATTGGAGAACAATGTCCTCATCGGAAAGGATTCCAACACCGACCTGATGGCATCCATTCCCATCGAAGCGGAGGAGATCGAGGAACTGATGGCGGGAGGCCGTTGAACGGGAAATCCCCCGGCCGCATCACGGCACGGAGGATTTCTGGAAGATTACCATGCGGGGGCCCCCCCTGTTCGTCACGGAACGGAGAATTCCGCCCGCAGGAAGCCTTTTCCGGAGCCAACCGGGATGGAGGCCCGGTATTGGGTGGCGGAATCCTCAAGCACGGTCACACCGGTTGTTGTCCAGCCGCCCAAGGTGGACGAGGTGGTGCCGGTGATCGTCACACCCGTAACGGTGGGATCACGGGGGATGGTGAGGACCAGCGTGGCTCCCTGCTTCACCGCCGTGATGGCGGCGCGGCTGCCGGCATTCTTCGGATCCGTGCCGGTGGCATATTCCGCCAGGTTCTTCACGCCATCGCCATCGTAGTCATCGTTGGGTCCGGACAGAGGAGGAGAGTCGGGGAAGTGGATCTGCGCCCATGCCGCGAAGCCGGTGAGGGCGGGGGCGATGGTTCCGGACTGGCGGATGGTGCCATCGGCACCGACGGTGATGAAGGTGTTGTTGAAGAAGACGAGGTCATTCCGGTCGCTCTGTGCAGTGGTGGCAAGGAGCGTCCAGGTCTCGCCGTCCGTGGAGGCCATGTTGATGTCGGCTCTTCCATTGCTCGGGTCAACACCCACAGCCAGATAGATACCGTTGCCATATGCGATGCCTGTCAGGCTCTTGAAGCTGCTTTCCACCGCCGGGAACGTGACGCCCAGGTCGGTTGATTTGCGGATGCCGGCATTCCATCCACTGGCAATGAAGCGCCCGTCGATATACTCGATTTCCGCGATCTCCGAGAGGTGGGGAAGGCCGGTAGTTGCGGTGGTATTGGTCCATGTCAGGCCATCGGCGGAAGTGAGCACCACACGCGGAAACGGTTCCTGGGACATGTCGCCGGCCCCTGCGATGAAGCGGCCGCCGCCAAAGGCGACGTCCGAAAAGTTCAGGCTCGTTCCGCTGGTGACCGGTGTCCAGGTGATGGAGTCGGTGGAGCGCCACATTGCCCCGGCTTCGCCGACGGCCACCATCACGCCTGTTCCCGCTGCCAGTCCGGTTACTTTTTGCCCGTTGAAATGGCGGCGGGTCCATGTCGTGCCGTTGGGTGAGGTGAGGATGACACCTTTCCAACCGTTGTCATGATCCATGCCACCAGCGATGAACTGGGAACCGTCGTGGATGATGGTGTAGAGGTGGGTATTGACGGTGATGCCTCCCCCTACGGTGGCTGCGGTCCAGGTGGTCCCGTCCGTGGAGGTGCGGTAAGCTCCGACGCTTTGTCCTACCGCCACCACCCGCCCGCCGCCCGCCGCCACGTCGAAGTAGGTGGACGTGTTGGAGCCCGATACTCTGGTCGTCCAGGTATCCAGCGGGTCGGTCACAGTTATGGACTGGCTGCGCGAGATGGTGCCGCCTTTCATGTCGGAGACGGTGACCGTCACGGTGTAGGTGCCGCTGTTCACCCACTGGTGGGTGATGGATGAGGAGTTGCCGCCCAAGTTGCCATCGCCGAAGTCCCAGAAGTAGGAGAGGGGATCTCCGTTCGCATCCAGCGCTTCGACTGAGAAGGAAGCGGAGGTCCGTGTCACGACGGTGGGACTACCCGTGAGGGTGGCGGTGGGTGCGGTGTTCCCCGGGAACGGGCCGAGCTGGATGTTCACGTCCAGCCATTGGTCCGCACCTGTTCCTCCCTTGCCGGTGGGGGTGATGTGCACATCGGCGGTGGTGTCCGAGTAAGTCCGGCCGATCGCCACGGCGGAGTCGTCCTTGCCCTGCGCCGAGTTGGGGGTGGTATCGATGAGCCAGGAACGGGTCTCGGACGGACGCTGCCAGAGGACGTAGGCACCGTTCTGGAAGGTCGGCAGAGTGGAAAGGCCCGGGCGATAACCCACCCAGTAGTAATCCACGCCCGCGGGGGTGTTTGATTTGGTCACACGGACGCCGCGGATCGTACCGGTGGTGCCGGCGGAGTCGAAACGGTGGATGCGGCGGGTGCCGGAGCCCGAGGTGGTTGCATTCACCCAGTTGTCGTTGCCCGTGGGATACCAGTTGAGGAACTGCTTCGCCTGCATATGGAAGTGTCCCGCCGGGTCAGGGCCTTCGCCCATGATGTCGGTGTGGTCACCGTATTCCTCCGAGTCGCCGGTTCCGGTCACGGTTCCGTTGGTGGTTTTCCAGAAGCTGGCGTGCCCGATGCCGTAGTTGTGGCCGAACTCGTGGATGGTCACTCCGGAGTAGAGTGTCCCTTGGAGCCACTGCCTTTCAGCGTTGAGATCCGCATAGCCGGCGTAGGCGATGCCGCCGCCCTGCATGCCGATGGAAGCGAAGTGGACCACCACGATGTCGTAGCCGTTGAGGGAGTTGGCTCCGTTGGCAGTCTTGTAGGCCGCGATCGCATCCGCGTGCAGTTCGGTGTTCTTGGACGGAGCGTAAAAGCCGGTCGGCTGCGGCATGCGGACCGTCGCTTCGCTGACGGTGGCATTGATCGTGGTTTTACCGTAGGACATTTCGAGCAAGCTGCTGGCCACCGGTCCATTCATCAGATTCGCCAACTCCGTCTGCGTGGAAGCAGCGCCGGTCAGGTTGGAGAAATCCACGCGGATGCAGAAGACCTTCTTGTCCGTTTCCGTCCATACGCTCGCCTGGATTTTCACCTCCGCTTTTGCTGCGGCCCAATCGATCCCTCCACCTGCGGCGGGTGCGGGAGCTGCGAAAACGACGTTCGCTCCTGTCTTCGGAGCAGGGAATGTCTCGAGCGCGGCGAGTTGCAGGTTGGTCTCCTCAAGGGAAGCCGTGCTGGAGAATCGGTATTGCTTCCCGCCCATGGTTGCCACCACCGGGCTTCCGCCAAGCGGTTCACCCGTCTGGAAGTCGTGGTCCGGATGGAAATTCCCCATCGGGAGTGCTGAAGCGTGCGCTTCTTCATCGCGTGGCACGATCTGGAAAAATCCATCCGAAATCGCAGCCACGCCATCCAGCGTGATGCCCACCAGGGGAGCGTCCTGTTTGGAGTTCTGGCCCTTTCTCCAGCCATAGACGGAGGCACTCCAGTTCAGCCCGTCCATCTCCAGCACCCTGTCCGGCTCCAGGTTCACTCCCGGAGCACAAACCGGCGTCACCCGCAGGGTGGCGGTCTGGGCGAACGGGCGTTCGAACCATGGCTTCAGTTCCTCCGGCAGCGCATCATAACGGGCCGGTGTGATCGCGGCCTCCAGCGCCTGTTGCGGCGCGGTGGAGATCAGCCGCTTCATCGTGGCGGACCGTTCCTTGGCGAGTTCCAGCAGGCGCGGGAGTTCCCCGGTGGACGGGGATTTCCGCGTCCGCTGTGGATCGGTCCATTCCGCCAGATCCGGATGGGAAAGGATCTCCGTGGAAATGACTTGCTGGGAGGGGAGGCGTGCCGGTGCTTTGGTGGAGGTGATATCGCGGTCAGGACGGAGGAAGACGATGAGTCCGACGGCAAGCAGCAGCAATATGGGCAGGAAGAAGGCTCGGAACCTGTGCATGCAGGCAATCATATGCCGGTAATATCGTGTTTGTCGAAATCAGATTCTGGTAATCTTCACGACTTATCTGTGATCCATGCAGGTGGGTGCGAAAAACCCTTTGTAATGCGGAGCTTTATGAAATCTGTTAGATTCCATCAGATTCTATCTTTGCCTCGGCCGCGACACATGTCTGCGTATAAGCTGGATATGCCGTCGGCAACTCTTGTCGGAGAGCCCTCCAGGAGCTGGTTGCCCCGTTAAATGCCGCATCCGCGCACGGAGTCATACCTGGAATAACCCATGACACGATCTCTTTTTTCCATCATCGCCATTTTTTCCCTCATGCTGCCATGCCAGGCACAGGATGAATTGCAAAAAGCGCTGGATGATGTCCAGGAGTTCACCCGGCAGGGGAAATACAAGGAAGCCTTGGAACGGCATATATGGTTCCATGATCACGTGCTGGGAAGAATCCTTCCTGTCATGGCGTGAGGCTTTCTTTCGCGCACTCGGATTGGGTCGAACTCGGCGGGAAATATCCGGAAGCGCTCGCGGCGCGCACGAACGGCCACGCCCGCAGGGTCACAGGGCGAAGTTCGGGCACTGGCTCAGGAATGCCTTCGGATTCCCGAAAAGGATCTTCTCGATCTGCTCCGCGCTGTGTTTCCGGCGCTTCATCTCCAGCGCGCATTTCGGCACGGAAAGGGGGTCGGAGTGGCCCCAGTCGCAGGCGGAGTTCAGCCACAGCCGCTCGTCGCCGTAGATTTCCAGCATGTCGATCGCACGGTTCGGGCTGCACTTGCTCTCAGGATAGAGGGTCATGCCCGCCCAGTAGCCCTGCTCCAGCACGTGGGAGATGGTATGTTCCTCCACATGGTCGATGATGACCTTCGAGCGGTCGATTTTTGAGAAATTCGCCAGTGAATCGAGGATCAGCTTCGTGCCCTTGAGCTTGTCCTCCAGGTGGGGCGTGTGGATCAGGACCGGCAGGTCATGGTCGAGGGCGATCTGGACGTGTTCCTCGAAGATGGTCAGCTCGCTGCGGGTGTTCTTGTTCAGTCCGATTTCGCCGATGCCGAGCACGTTCGGCTTGTTGATGAACTGCGGGATGAGGGACATCACCTCCCGGGCGAAGACCGGATCGTCCGCTTCCTTCGGGTTGATGCACAGCCAGCAGAAGTGCTTGATGCCGTATTTCGCGGCACGTTTCGGTTCATACTCGGTGAGCTGGCGGAAGTAGTCGTGGAATCCGTCCGCGGAGGAGCGGTCGAAGCCCGCCCAGAACGCGGGTTCGCAAAGCGCCTCGCAGCCGGAGAGAGCGAGTTTCTCGTAGTCATCCGTCGTCCGGCTGACCATGTGGCCGTGTGGCTCGATGTATTTCATCGGAAAATGGGTGGGGTCTCAGGGAAGGGGGGCACCGAAGGCCCCTTGGAAGGGCGCGGTGGGGGAAAGTTCCGTGCTGTGGTCGGACAGCGCCTCCAGCACGCTGCGGGCGCGGTCCGGGCGGTCTTCCAGCAGGATGGGCAGGGTTTTCTTAAGCGCGGCGATGCGGTAGTCGTCCTCCCCGGCGTGCCGGTCGATGCGGTCCAGAAATGCGGCCACTTCGATGAGCTTGTGTCGCGCATCGATGAACTGGAGATCCAGCAGGTCCTTTTTGCTCGTCGGCATGAAGGAAACGTCCGTTGGGAAGCCCGGCAGGTCAATCGGGAAGGTGCCCGGAGTTCCGCTTGCGGACGGGCGGGGGATGGTGTGAGGTGCGGGCGTGTTAGGCGTTTATGTGCATGATCTGGATCCGGTGGCGCTGCCACTCTTCGGGAATCTGGCCCTCCGTTGGTACGGGCTGGCGTATCTGATGGGGTTCGTGGCCGGGTTCCTGCTGCTGCGCCATCTGGCGCGGAAGGGGCTGTGGGTGCTCAAGCCGGAGAAGACGGGGGATTTCATCGCCGCCGCCGCCCTCTTCGGCGTCTTTCTCGGTGGCCGGCTGGGCTACATCCTGTTCTACCACATCCCGAAGATGGGCTGGGGAAGCCTCGCCGCCGATCCGTTGCTGGTTTTCAAGGTATGGGAAGGGGGGATGGCCAGCCACGGCGGCATCCTCGGTCTGGTGATTTTCACCTGGTTCTACGCCCGGAAGCACAAGGTTTCCTGGACCGGGTTGGGGGATGGTCTGTGCGTGGTCGCCCCGGTGGGCCTCTTTTTCGGCCGGGCCGCGAATTTCATCAACGGAGAGCTGTATGGACGTGTCGCGTCCGGTCTTTCCTGGGCGGTGAAATTCCCCACGGCGCTGATGGATGCGAAAGCGCCGGAATCCGGCAGCTTCGAAGTGGCGGCCGCGGCGGCCGTGAATGCGGACCCTGCCCTGGCACCGGCCTATCACGCGATGAATGATGCGGCCACCGGACCTGCCCAGCATGCGTTTTTCGAGCAACTGCTGGCTGCCACCCGCAAGTCGGACCAGGTGAAAGAGGCCATCGCACCCTATCTGGAGCCGCGCCACCCGTCGCAGGTGTATGAAGGTGCGCTGGAGGGGCTGCTGCTTTTCGCCATCCTCTGGATCGTGCGGATCCGTTTCCCGAAGGCCCCGCACGGCCTGCTGACCGGGCTGTTTTTCGGACTCTATGCCATTTTCCGGATCTTCGCGGAGCGGTTCCGGGAGCCGGACGCGGCTTGGGTCATCGACGGCGTCCTGACCCAGGGGCAGTTCCTGTCCCTGTTCATGTTCGCGTTCTCGGCCGGCTTCCTGATCCTGGCGTGGAGGAGAAGGCCGGTGGCAGCGGAGTAAATGCGCGGATTGGAGCCTTGTTGTACCAACTGGTTGATGTAGTTTCGCCAGCGGTGCCGAAGCCACTCCGGAATGCCCCAGCGAGCGCGTAAAGTCAGGACGAGGTACCTCGCCTCCGCCCTGGTGGTGCTGGTGATGATCGGTTGCGGGGTCATCACCTCCGCGCTCAACACCCGCCGCAACCTTGAGGATGCGCGCCGGGTGTCCCATAGCCGGAGTGTCCTCACAGCCCTGCGGTCTTCCCTTTCCGCCATGCAGGATCTGGAGCTGGGCCAGCGCGGATACATCATCGTGGGTGAGGACCAGTATCTGGAACCCTATCACCTTTCCCGGGAGATTCTCGACAACCTGCTGTCCGAAGTGGAGACCCTCACCCGGAACAATCCGCCCCAGCATGAAAGGAGCAAGCTGCTGCGTCAGGCGGCGGACCGCAAGAAAGCCTACCTGGCACGGACCATCGACATCCGCAGGACGCAGGGGGAGGTGGAGGTCAGCCGGATCTCCGCCACCGGAGAGGGCAAATCGCTCATGGATGTGTTCCGCCAGCGGATCTCGGACATGGAGGTCGTGGAGGAAAAGCTGCTGGGCGGCCTGCAGCAGAGCCAGATACACAACCTCACCCGGACGAACCTGATCGTGGCGTTGACCGGCGGCGCGGCGGTCCTTTCCACCGCCATCGGCGTGCTGGTTCTGTTCTTCTATCTGAGAAACCAGGAACGGATGGTGGCGGTGACCCAGGACAAGGACCGTGCCGTCCAGTCCGACAAGGCGAAGGGCGATTTCCTCGCCATGATGAGCCATGAGATCAGGACCCCGATGAATGCCATCCTCGGCTTCGGCGAGCTGCTCGAGGACTCCCTCCCGGCCGGACAGCAGAAGCACTACGCCCAGGCCATCCTCTCCAGCGGGAACTCACTGTTGGAACTGATCAACGACATCCTCGATCTCTCGAAAATCGAGGCATCGAAACTCGAGATCCGTCCCGTGCCGGTGGATGTCCGCCGTTTCATCGGGAATCTTGGAACCTTGTTCTCGTACAGGGCTTCCGAAAAGGGGTTGAACTATCGTGTCGAAGTGGAGCCGGGTGTTCCGTCCGTCCTCGTTTTCGATGCGCTGCGGCTCCGGCAGATCATGGTGAACCTGATCGGCAACGCGCTCAAGTTCACCCGCGAAGGGCAGGTCCGCGTGAGTGCGGATTTCCGGAAACCGCCGGACGATTCCCGGGGCTGGCTCGTTCTCACGGTCACGGACACAGGCATCGGGATCGACAAGGAACAACACAAGGCGATCTTCCAGCCGTTCTACCAGGTGGATTCCCGGAACTCGCGGGATTTCGAAGGCACCGGCCTGGGGCTGAACATCAGCGGGCGGCTGGCGGAGGCAATGGGGGGTGAGGTTTCGGTGGAGAGTGTGGTTGGACAAGGCTCCACCTTCACCCTGTCAATCCCTGTCACCCGGTCGGAGTTCGTTCCGGAAACCACGGGGGATATGCAGGATGAAACGGATTTCAGGATCCTTCATCCAAGGAAAGGAAAGGGGGGCATTCCGTCAGATTCGTCCTCCGTCCGGATCGAGGCGGGAAGCCTCCTGGATCCTGCCGGGCTGGCGGAGGCATTGGCGGCGTTGCTGGCATCGCCTTGGCCGGAACTGGTGAAGCTGGTGCCGGCGCAGGCGACCATTTCCTTCGCGGACAAAATTTCAGTCCTTGCATCCCGCCATGGATCGGTATCGTTGCAGGACTATGCAGCCCGTCTGCGGGAGGCCGCCGGAACCTTTGATCTGGAGACGGCGGGCAGGCACCTGGATGCGTTCCCGGAGATCGTGAAATCCCATTCCGCCACTGATGCTTGATCCTCTGCCAAGACCGAATCCCGCCGCCTTGGTGCTCGTCGTTGATGATGAGGTGAAAAACATCCAGGTTGTCGGTTCGCTGCTGCTCCGCCATGGCCATGAGGTCATCGCCGCCGGGAGCGGGCAGGAGGCGCTGGCAAAGCTGGAAAGCGTGCATCCCGACCTCATCCTGCTGGATGTGATGATGCCCGGCATGACAGGCTTCGAGTTCTGCCGGAAGCTCCGTGAGAACCCGGAACTGCGGGACGTCCCGGTCATTTTCCTTTCCGCCGCCGCGGACAAGAACTTCGTGGTGGATGCCCTGGAGGCCGGTGCCGTGGACTACGTCACCAAGCCCTTCCATGGACCGGAGCTGATCTCACGGGTGGAACTCCATGCCAACCGGCGCAAGACGCACAACCATTTGTCGGGGGTCATCCGTGAGAAGAACCGGCTGCTGGAGGTGGTCGCGCATGATCTGAAGAATCCGCTGAGCGGCATCCAGTTCGCCGCCACCATGTTGGCGGAAAACCCCGCCTTGCCGGTGGACGCCCGCGCGCAGCTCATATCGAGCATCGGGGAATCCGCCCAGCGGGCCTTCGAGATCGTTTCCAGCCTTCTCGAAACGAAGTCGATCGAGGAAGCGAAGTCCGCGGTCATCAGGAAACCGCTGTCCCTCGAGGCCCACGCGGAGCGGGCGGTTGCGAATTTCGAGCAGCACTGCCGCCGGAAAAACATCCGCATCGATGTTCTCCGCAGCGGGGATGATCTTTCCGTTTTCGGAGACAGCCGCCTGTTGATGTGCTGCATCGAGAACCTCGTTTCGAATGCCATCAAGTTCTCTCCGGCCGGCTCCACGGTGACCATCCATCTCCAGCGGAACGGGGAGGGGGGCATCTTCCGGATCGAGGATGAGGGGCCGGGCATCCTGGATGAGGAGGTGCCGTTGTTGTTCGGGAAATTCACCCGGCTGAGCGCCCGTCCGACGAATGGCGAGGCCTCGACCGGCCTTGGCCTCCACATCGTGCATGAGCTGGTCACGGCGATGGAAGGCCGCGTTTCCTACCAGCCCCGCGACGGGAAAGGTTCCGTGTTCCGCATCGCCCTGCCGCTGGTAGGGGAGTCAGCGTGAACCGCGGTTTGCCCGGCGGTATTCGGTGGGGGATTCCCCCATGTGTTTGCGGAACTGGCGGGAAAAGTCGCTGTGGTCGTAGAATCCCACTTCCAGGGCGATCTCCGTGAGGGAAAGCCGCGGATCGGGCAGCAGGCGGCACGCATTCACGATCCGCATCTTCACCAGGAAATTCCGCGGCGTGGTCTGGAAGGTGGCGTGGAATTTCCGTTCGAGCTGCCGTTCTGAAAGGCCGGCCATGCGGGCGAGCGCGGGGAGGTCCAGAGGCTCCCGGTGGTGCTTCTTCAGATGCTCCGCGACCGGTGCCAGTTCCAGATAGGGTTGGATCGCCACCCGCTGTTCCTCATAACTGCGGACCGTGCCGCAAAGGCCCAGCACCTTTCCCTGCCGGTCGAACAACGGCAGCTTGTCCGTGATGAACCACTCCGGCTGTCCGTCCGGGCCGGGGAACAGCTCGATGAGGCCGAGCATCGGCTTGCCGCTGGAAATGACCGCCATGTCGTCACGGTGATATTTATCCGCCAGCCGGGGAGGGAAGATGTCGCGGTCCAGCAGGCCGACGATCTCCGCTTCGGAGCGGAAGCCACACCGCCGGACGAAGGCCGGGTTTCCGCCCATCAGGCGGGCTTCCCGGTTCTTGGCGAAAAAGAGCGTTCCCGGCAGATGGTCGAAGAGGTGGCGGAACTGTCCGGCAGGCAGTTCCTCCATCCATCCGCGTTGGGGGTCGGAAGTTGGCATGTCGGAATCATACAAGGATTTCCCGGAATCTTACAAGCGCGCCGGGAGGCTTTGTGATGACATCCGTCCAGCAACCCATGAGCGAACGCAAGATCAACATCGCCGTCGTCGGCCTCGGATTCGGGGCGGAATTCATCCCCATCTGGCAGAAACATCCGCACACCACCTGTGCCGCCATCTGCCAGCGGAATGAAGCGAACCTCAACAAGGTGGGCGACGAATGGGGCGTGGCGAAACGCTACACCCGCTATGAAGACCTGCTGGCGGATCCGGAGATTGATGCCGTGCACATCAACTCGCCGATCCCCAACCACGGGCAGCAGTCCATCGCCGCGCTGAAGGCGGGCAAGCACGTGGCCTGCACCGTGCCGATGGCCACCACGGTGGAGGAGTGCCTGGAGATCATCCGCCTGACGGAGGAAACCGGACTCACCTACATGATGATGGAGACGGTGGTTTATGCGCGGGAGTACCTTTACATGAAGCACCTCCGGGATGCCGGGGAACTCGGGAAGATCCAGTACATCCAGGCCAGCCACCAGCAGGACATGGACGGCTGGCCGGACTACTGGCCGGGCCTCCCGCCCATGCACTATGCCACCCACTGCGTGGGGCCGGTGCTGGGGTTGGCTGGCGGGGATGCGGAGTACGTCAGTTGCTTCGGCTCCGGCACCATCCGGGAGGAACTCATCGGCCACTACGGTTCACCGTTCGCGGTGGAAACCGCGCATGTGAAGGTGAAGGACAGTGACCTCAGCGTGCGGGTCATCCGCAGCCTTTTCGACACCGCCCGGCAATACCGGGAGAGCATCGACGTCTATGGCTCCGCGAAGTCGGTGGAGTGGCCGCTGGTGGAGCACCAGCCGCTCATACTCCATACCGCGAAAAAGCCCGAGCCGGAGATCCCTTCGGAAGTCACCGCGCCGGACTTCGCGGAGCGCCTGCCGGAAAGCATCCGCCGCTACACCACGAAGGGCATCTATGACTCCGATGACAACCAGCACCTGAGCTTCACCCAGGGAGCGGGCCATGGCGGCAGCCACCCGCACCTCGCCCATGAGTTCGCCATGGCGGTGATCGAAAAACGCCAGCCGTTCCCGAACGCACGCCAGTCCGCGAACTGGACCTGCACCGGCATCCTCGCCCATGAAAGCGCGATGGAGGGCGGTGTCATCAAGCATCTGCCACAGGAAACCCTCGGCTGAAACATCCATCACGGAACCCAAGATGAAATTACCGGTACTCTTTCTCGCGGTGGCAGCCTCGGCATCCGCCCAGAACCTCAAGCCTCCCGTCATCGGTGAACAGGTCAGCGGCCTGCCGCCGAAGAAGGCGCTGGAGGCCTTCCGCGCCTATGAAGGCTTCAAGGTCGTCCAGTCCGCCGCGGAGCCGGACGTCCGGCAACCCGTCGCGATGACCATCGACGAGCGGGGCCGCGTCTGGATCGCGGAGGCATACGAGTATCCCATCCGCGCAAAGGGGGATACCGGCAAGGACCGCATCCTCATCTTCGAGGACAAGGATGGCGACGGCGTCTTCGATGAGCGGAAGGTATTCACCGAAGGACTCAACCTGGTCTCCGGCCTGGAAGTCGGCTTCGGCGGGGTGTGGGTGGGGGCCGCTCCTTACCTGATGTTCATCCCGGATGCGGACGGTGACGACAAGCCGGACGGAAAGCCGGAGATCTTGCTGGACGGCTTCGGCTGGCATGACACGCATGAGACGCTCAATGCCTTCAACTGGGGGCCGGATGGCTGGCTCTATGGCTGCCACGGTGTCTTCACCCACTCGAAGGTCGGAAAGCCGGGCACCGCCGACGACCAGCGTATCCCCATGAACGCCGCGGTCTGGCGTTTCCACCCGCAGCGCCGGGAGTTCGAGGTGTTCGCCCATGGCAGTTCGAATCCCTGGGGCGTTGACTTCAACGACCACGGCCAGGCCTTCATCACCGCCTGCGTGATCCCCCACCTTTATCATGTCATCCAAGGTGCCCGCTACCAGCGCCAGGCGGGCCAGCATTTCGACCCGCACACCTACGATGACATCAAGACCTGTGCGGACCACCTCCACTACAAGGGGGACCAGTGGCAGGGATCGCGCGATGGTTCCTCATCGGACTTCGGCGGCGGCCATGCCCACTGCGGGCTTTCCATCTATCTGGGCGATAACTTTCCCGACCAGTTCCGCGGCAAGCTGCTTTTCAACAATCTCCATGGCCACCGTGTGAACCAGGAGCGGGTGGAGCGCCGGGGTTCCGGCTACGTCGGGAAACATGAGCCGGATTTCCTGTTCTCCAACGACAAGCAGCACATGGGCGTCTCCCTCCGCTATGGTCCGGACGGCGGCATGTATCTGACCGATTGGTATGACGAACAGACCTGCCACAACGTGAACGGTGAGGTATGGGACCGCAGCAACGGACGGATCTATAAGATCACCTACGGCACACCGGAGGTGAAGTCCGTGGACCTGAAGAAGTCCACCGACGCGGAGCTGGTGGCTTTCCAGATGCACAAGAACGACTGGTTCGTCCGCACCGCTCGGCGGATGCTCCAGCAGCGTGCGGCGGATGGCACGCTGGACCGTGATAACACGGTCACGGGACTGCGGAAAATGCTTTCCCATGCGGATGAAACCCGCGGCCTCCGCGCGATGTGGGCGCTCCATGTCATCAATGGCCTGGATGAGGCTGCCCTGTTGGAACTCACCGCCCATCAGGGAGAGTATGTCCGCGCATGGGCCATTCAGTTGCTGTCGGAGAAAAAGAACGCCGGTCCGCTGGCGCTGAAGCGCTTCGCGGAAATGGCTGCCACGGATGCCTCCGCGATGGTGCGCCTCTACCTGGCAGCCGCGCTGCAAAGGATGGAACCCGCGAAGCGCGGGGATATCGCCATGGCGCTGCTCGCCCACGGTGAGGACGCTGAGGATCACAACCTGCCGCTGATGATCTGGTATGGGGTCAGCGACATCATCCCGCAGGATGGGAAGCTTGCCCAGGCCATGATCCTCAACTCGCGGATCCCGAAGGTTACCCGTTTCATCGTCCGCCGGATGGCGGAAACCCCGGAGGGCAGGGATGCCGTGATCGGGCTGGTGGCGGTGAACGCGGATAAGGCAGGTCTGGTGACGGATGTGCTTTCCGGACTGTCGATGGCGCTTTCGAAATCCGGTGCGCTGCCTGCCGCGAAAGGCTGGGCGGAATCATCGGAAGCATTCATCGCCCTGAAGTCGCCGGAGGCACGGCGTGATTTCGAGCTGGTCGCCACCGTGTTCGGGGACAAGCGGATGGCGGATCGTTTCCTCAAGGCCATCGGGGATCTCTCCGCGAAGAAAGAGGACCGCAGCGCGGCACTGGAGAACCTCATGCGGATGGCGCATGCGGGCATGGCGGATCTCCTGCTGAAGCTGGCTGCAAATGAAGCGGATCCGCAGCGCGTGGAGTGGATACGGGCGCTCGGCCGTGTTCCGGACGAACGCATCCCGGCCTTTTTGATGGAGACGTTTTCCAAACTGGACACCGTCGGCAAGGAGGCGGCGGTCCAGTCACTGGGCGCGTCTGAGGGTGGTGCCCGCAAGTTGGCCGAAGCCCTCACCGCAGGGAAGATCACCCGTGGCGGGATCAGCGCGTTCGTCGCACGCCAGATGCGCGGCTATGACCAGCCGGACATCACCGCTGCGGTGGAGAAACACTGGGGCGCCATTTCCGCCGGACAGGCGGAGGACAAACTGAAGGAGATCGAGCGGTTGGCGAAAACCCTCAACCCGAAGGTGCTGGCCAAGGCGGATCTCCGGAATGGCCGGAAAATCTACCAGTCCACCTGTTTCGCCTGCCACCAGTTGTTCGGGGACGGGATGAAGCTCGGCCCGGACCTGACCGGCTCCAACCGCGCGGACACGAAGTATCTGCTGGAAAACATCATCGATCCCGGGTCGCTCGTCGGCCTGGACTACCAGCTCCACACCATCGTCAAGAAAGACGGCCAGGTGGTGGCCGGATTGCTGAAAGACAGGACTGTGGACGTGCTGGGCATCGCCGTCATCGGCGGTGGTCAGGTGACGGTGCCTGTATCCGATATCAAGGATCACAAGGTTTCCACGACGTCCATGATGCCGGAGGGACTGATCGCGAACCTGACGTCCGACGAAACCCGCGACCTCATCGGCTATCTCCAGAGCCCCCGGCAGGTGCCACTGCCGGTGGAAGGGGAGATCATCATCGGTGATGACCTGCTGAAGGTCGCTGAAGTGAACCGCGGAACCGTCCAGAAGCAGAACATGGAGGGCTTCAAGGCAGCCTCATGGAGCGGCGACAGCCATCTCTGGTGGACCCAGGGGGAGACCGGCGACCGCATCGTCATCCAGTTCGAGAGTGCGGTGGAGGGCAACTACGCGGTTTCCGCCGTGTTCACGAAGGCCCATGACTATGGCATCTTCCGGGTGAAGCTGAACGGCGTGACCGTGGTGGAGAACATCGACCTTTATAACAAAGGAACCGTCATCACCACCGGAGACGTGGACCTCGGCAAGCAGCCGGTGAAAAAGGGACTCAACCAACTTGTGGTCGAGCTGCTGGGGGCGAACCCGGCCGCATCCCAGGGCAAGATGTTCGGCATCGACCACCTCCATCTGGTGCCGGAATAGGAAAGGACGGCGGATTCAGATCATCGTGTGCGCCCAGAAGACCACCGAGTCATCCACGTTTGCGATGAGCCTCACCTGGCTGTCCTGCGAAATGACGAAGCCGATCACCTTCGGCTCCACCGAACACAGGCGGTAGACGGAACGGTGGCGCGTTCCATCTCCCTGGACGTTCCACTGTGCGAGGTTGCTGCCTTCCAGATCCAGCGCCTGGTGGACCTGGAGGACGTTCCGGTCCACCCGGATCTCTCCGCCGAAGCCGAGGATGCACATCCGCTGGTCCACCACCAGCGCGCCGTCCACCTGCATCAGGTCGGAGAACAGGCGGGCCAGCTCGAAGAACGCTTCCTCCAGATGATCCAGTTCCTCGTCATGGCTGTTGCGGAAGATGTCCCACGCGTCTTCCAGCGTGGCGTCCGCCGGGCTGAGGTGTCCCACACGCCGGATGATGGATTGCAGGAGATGGCGGAACCTCAGGCCCGCCTCATCCGGCTCCGATGAATACTTGCAGTCAATCCAACTGCCAGCCAGTTCCGCGTCCTTGTCGCCGAAGGGGAGCATGACCATGCTGCCGCCATGCCCGCTGGTGCGGACCAGGTTGATCACGCGCTTCACGAACTGGAGGGAGATCAGGTGGCTCAGTTCGGCGTAGGTTTCCAGGCAGAGGTTGCACGGCAGGCAGTCGTCGGCCAGTTCCTCCACCATCTTCAGCCGGAAGCGCGCGAAGCGCTCGTTCAGCAGGCGGATCTGGAACACATCGATGCGCGGGCCATGAAACTCCGTGCCACGCCATTCCGCGATCAGGTTGTAGCCTTGGTAAAACAGGAGCCAGCCGGGATCCCGCACGTGGATCACGGGTTGGGTGATTTCCTTTCCGGAGGATTTCCGGCCACCCGCGACCTGGTTCATCCAGCGCGGTCCGGTGTTGAGGATGCCCCAGATGCGGAAGCCCCGGTCCCGGTCCGGCCAGATGGCCACCACGGAGTGGAAGAAGCTGGCGGCCGGACTGAGACGCTTGATTTCGTTCGCCGTCAGCGGGTGGGGGGTGGTGAAGCGGATGGCATGGATGCCGTCCGGAGGTCCGTCCGCGTCCCTGAAATCATCCGGTGGGGCGATGATCACGCGCGCCCTCACGGACCGGCCTTCTTCCTTCAGCAGGCTGGCGGCATAGAGGGTCTCCATCACCTCCCGGATCTGCGCCGGTGATGGTGCTCCGGCTTGGGAAAAAGTCAGGGCATGGAGGTGGTTGATCAGCCCATCGACGGTGAGATCAGGCAGTGAGGCGGAGGATTGATGCGGCATCGCCTTATTCTTGGAGCTGGATCCGGAGATTGGAAACGAGGAATTTTGACGGATTTGCGAGGATCAAGGCGCGAGCTTGATCGTTGAACCCAGGGTGAGGGACTTCACCGGCTTTTCCGAACGGATGACCACGCAAGCGTGCTCCGCGGATTTCTTCAGGCGGGCATCGAATCCGGGCATCGGCTCCACGGTGGCGGTGACAGGGGAGTCAGCATGGTAACGGATCTCGATGCCATCAATGAGGATGCTGCCATCCTTCATGACGGCGGCTGCATCCGCGGCGGCGGCCAGGTGCCAGCGGAAGGTCACGTGGTCCGCTTCCTTGAGAACGACTTCATCCTTCACGGAGACACCTTCCTTGTCCCAGGTGGCATGGCGCACCCATTTCTCCGTCTTGGCATAGCAGCCGGACATATCCGCCGAGGCCGTGCCACCGGAGGCACCCATCCTCCCGACGGTGATGGGGGCGGAGCGGTGCGCGGAATCGAGGATCTGCCCGGCCGCCTTCATGACGGGGCCTTTCAAATCCTCCGGCGCGGCATTCCCGACCTGCAGCACGTTGTGCCCCGCCACGCTGCGGTAGTGGGTGGGATGCTCCGGGATGCCGTAGGACGTCAGGCCCGCCTCGATGAGGATCTCCCGGTCGCCGATGGAAAAGCTGACATGCCCCCGGTCCTGGTGGTCATGGGAATCCGACGCATGTCCACCACGCATCCAGAATCCCGCGGCGGTCGCGTCATCCCAACTGCTCCGCCAGTTGATGCGCGCTGCGATGTCATAGGCAGCGGAAAGGGGAGGCTGCTGCGGGGAAAGATCCTTCACCGCCCGTGCCGACAAGCCCGCCAGCTTGTTGCCATATCCCAGCTTCTTGTCCCTGCGGACCATCCACAGCGCCTCAGGGCTGCGCACGGCGGAGATGAACCGGGAAAGCAGGTTCGGATCGAGGTTGTCCACCTTGGAATCGAATGCGTTGATGATCCGCCCGCCCGGTTGGACGTGGTGGATGTACCAGATGGGGAACTTCCTCAGGTAAGGATGGTCGGTCAGGCGGCGGTCTCCCTGTGCGGCGGCGGCTTCCGCCGCGGAAAGCAGGCTGTTCATCGTGAGGGCGGCATACGAACCGCCTTCGGTGAATTCCCCCTTCGCGCCCTGGGCGTCCAGGGATTTCAGCAGGTTCTTCACCCCCAACTCATAGTCATCCCGGTGTTTTTCCAGACCGGTGAAGATGGAGGCGAGGACCAGGGCTTCGTTCGGCACCACCCACTGGTTGCTGTAGCAGGAAGATTCACGGGTGTACCAGAGCTTCTGTTCCTTCCACGCGTTCCGGATGCCACGGATCTCCTCCTCCATGTTTGTCATCAATGTGTCCCTCAATCCGGCGGGGAGGGATTCCGGTGGCAGGATGTCCAGCGTGCCCGTGATGGCACGGACCGCCCATCCGGTCCCCAGCCATGGAGCGTAGGGCAGGTTCTGCTTTGTCGAGGTGGTGCCGGGACGTTCCAGCGGTTTCCACGATGCCATTTCCGTGAGCTGTTCCACGATGTGCGACAGGATGCGTTCATCCTCGCTGAAAACATGGGCTGCTGCCATCCGTGGCAGCCGCTCGGAGAGAATGCCGTTCAGGTTCGCATCACTGAGGGAAAGGGCGAAGCGTTCCCATTCCTCATCCGTGAGCTTCGCCTGATGGGCCGGCTTCGTCTGGTATTTCATCGACTCCGGATACTTCTCCAGCAGCACCGCCAGTGTGGGCGGACGGACGATGACGGGCTTTGCGGCCTCCTTGATGGACAGCGCCACCAGATTTTCCCGGTATTTGGCCAAGTCCGCTTGTTCCCCCAGCGAACGGATTTCCGCCTTCAATCCGAGGGTTTCCGCGGAAACCGCGTGAAATGCAATGAGGGCGGCAGCGGAGAGGAGGAGGAGGTGACGCATGGATCCAATGAAATTTCAAATACCGGCGGGCACCAGCGCCCATTTCATCAAACGGCGGTATTTGGAATTGCGGTTTTTCCAATGCTTTTGCTTATGGTGGATCACATGAAATCACCCATGTTGGGACGCAGGCAGATCTCCGCCATCTTCGCGCTGGTGGTATCCGCGGTATCCGCGGTATCCGCGGTGGCTGCTCCCTATCCTCCGGAGGGTTTGTCCACCAAGTGGACCCAGCCGGATGGAACCGTCCTCCCGCTGCGCGTCCATGGTGATGAGTTGTATGGCCGCACCACCACGGAGGATGGATATACCGTCATCTTCAACGAAGCGGACCAGACTTACTACTATGCCGAGGTTGCGGCCGGGGCGGGGAAGGATCTGGTGAAGTCTGCGGTTCCCGCCGGAAAGCAGCCGCCTGCCGGAGTGCCGAAGGATCTCCGCGAGCCGAAGGAGAAAGTGGCGGAAGCACGGCAGGCGAACATCCGGAAATACATTCCGGACCGTGAGCAGCGCTGGCGGGCGAGGGCGGCCAATCCCGGAGCCGCGCCGGTGCTGGGAACCAAGATCGGCCTGACCATCCTCGTCCAGTTCTCCGACGTGTCCTTTCCCGTGACCCAGAACAAGATCCAGCGTCTCTGCAATGAGGTGGGATATACGGACAACGGGAACACCGGATCCATCCGGGATTATTTCAGCGACCAGTCCATGGGCAAGCTCACCCATACCCAGGCCGTCACGCCCGTGGTGACCCTGTCGAATCCCAGGAACTATTATAACTACACGAACTACCCCAACAACACCATCCTCCGGGATGCCGGTGCGGCGGGCAGGCTCCTGGTGCAGGATGCGATCATCGCGTTGAACGCAACCGGCTTCGACTCGTCCTCCCTCACCGTCAATGTCAACAATCAGGTGGTGGCGACCAGCCTGCTCTTCGCGGGGCAGGATTCCGGGGTTTGGGCGAAGGGACTCTGGCCGCATGCCTGGAACCTGAGCGGCAGCGGCATGTCGTTGGGAGGGAGGACCGTCTTCAGATACCAGTGCACGAATGTGGCGAACTCCGCGCCGGTGATCGGCACCATCGCCCACGAACTCGGGCACCTCTTGCTGGACTACCCCGACCTCTACGACACCGACGGTGGCTCCGAAGGGATCGGCGAACACTGCCTCATGGGTTCCGCCAACCACCTCAACGGCGGCCGCACCCCGGGGCCGATCAACCTTTACCTGAAAGAGACTTCCGGCTGGGCGACCATCACGGATTTCACCGCAAACCAGAATCTCTCGGTCAGCCTGCCATCCACCGGGAACATCGGTTACCGCATCCGCAAGCCGGGTGTGCCGACCGAATACTTCCTCATCGAGAACCGCGGGGCGGGCGACAAATGGGCGGCCGCGTGCAAGGACAAGGGCATCGCCATCTGGCACATCGACGAGGCCGTCACTTCCGATAACCGGGCCCAGCATATGACGTCCTCCGCCCACTATCTGGTATCCATCCAGCAGGCGGACGGACGCTTTGATCTGGAGCGCAACGTGAACCGCGGGGATGCGGGCGACTTCTATGACAGCAACACCGGTGAGTTCGACGACTACAACAACCCGAACGCGAACTGGTGGAGCGGCCAGGATTCCGGCCTCTATCTGAAGGTGCTCAGCGCGCCGGGCGCATCCATGGATGTGCAGCTCGGCTCACCGCCCGGGGTGACCCTGCTTGGCCTGAATCCCGCGAATGTGATCATTTCCGCGGGGGCATCACCCCAGTCGTTCTTCGTCAATTCGAACTCCCCGTGGAGTTGGACCGGAAAACCCGCGTGGATCACCACGAGCGAAGCCCCGAGCCAGCAGGGGAGGCAGATCTTCGACTACACCGTCGCCAACAACGGATCAGTCTCGCCCCGCACGGCGACCCTCGTCTTCACGGCGGGTGATGTCACCCGTTCCTACACGGTCACCCAGCAGGGCAAGACGGTGGATGACCACGGGGGCAGCCGGGCGAGTGCCACCTTGGTCGGGCTGAATTCGACCACCGCCGGAAACATCGAGAAGGAGGGGGATGAGGACTATTTCCGTCTTGAAGCCAACGGACCGGGCACGCTGGTGGTAACCACCACCGGCTCCACGGACACCGTCGGGACCCTTTACTCGGCCTCGGGCACGCAGTTGGTGTATTCCGACGACGATGTCGATCTCAACTTCCGCATTGAACACACCGTCACCGTCGCGGGGGAGTTGTATATCAAAGTGAACCACTACTACGGGACACAGACTGGCGAATATCAGCTCGTCTGCACATTCATTCCGAACCCCACCTTTTCCGTGGCCGCGGAGGTGCAGGACGTGCTGCAGGCCGGTGGCACGCATTCCTTCACGGTGACAGCGCCCGGCAGAACCTGGTGGGTGTCGAAGGAAACCACGCCCACCGGTGGTGACGTCGGTTGGGTGACAGTGAACGATGCTTCGGGCACGCAGACGGGCACAAAGACGGTCACCTACACCGTGCCGCCGAACACAGGATCCGCGCGGACCCTCAGGATCAAGGTGACAGGCGCCTACATCGCCACCCATACCGTCCGCCAGGCTGGCATCCCGCGTCCCGACCTGACGGACTCGGGGGATGGGATGAGCCTGTCGCCTCCCGTGGCGGTCGCTTCCGGGAAAGCCCGCATCCGGATGGCTGTGAGGAACGCAGGTAGCGTGGATGCGGGGCCGTTCAAAATCCGCTTCATGATGTCGAACGGACACATCAATCCCAATAATCCAGACCAACACATCGGCACCATGACCGTTCCGGGACTGGAAGCGGGCGGCGTGTATCCCGTGGACATGATGGTCAACATGTTGGGAACCGTGTCCGCGAGCTATCCGAACTGGTACTTTGGCTGGGCGATTGATTCCGACAATGAGGTCACCGAAGAGAACGAGAGCAACAACCGCTTCCAGTTCACCGATTCCTTCCCCCGGGCGGTCGTGGAACTGGCGGTCACCCCGGAGACCCGCTCCGTGGATGGAATTCTGCTGGAGGACTCCATTGCCGTGACCAACAACGCGGGATGGACATGGTCCAGCAACGTGCCCTGGATCTCCAGTCTGGCGAATTTATTCCAGGTGGGGAACCAGTCGCTCAACTACCAGGTCGAGGCGAACCAGGGCACGGCCGCACGCACCGGCATCATCACCATCACCTCCGGTTCCGTCAGCCGCACCCACACCATCACCCAAGGGCCGAAGCCGATCCCGCTGGAGATGACCTCCTTCCAGCGCACCGGCAACAACATCGGGGTCACTTTCCGGTCGGAGATCGGGAAAACCTACCGTGTGGCCAGCAGCACCACGCTCATGCCGGGATCCTGGGTGCCGGTGACCGGGCATACCGGCATCGCCGGTACCGGCGCTCCCATCTCCCGCACCCTTCTCAATATGGGGGTCGCACCCACGGAAGGGAAAATGTTCTTCCGCATCGAGCGGGAGTGATCCGTTCATTGGGCAATTCCGGGCTTTCCCAAGCCCGGGTGCAGGCTGTTACATTCCGCTGTCACGATGTCCGATCCCACGCAGCACTCCCCGTATGAAGCCCCGCAGTCCTCACCGCTCCTGGATCTCATCCACCGGATGCGGGCGGAGATCCGGAAGGTCATCATCGGCCAGGACACGGTGATCGACCAGGTGCTGGCGTCCCTGCTGGCAGGCGGCCATGTCCTGCTGGAGGGGAAGCCGGGGCTGGGGAAGACCCACCTGGTCAACACGCTGGCGAAGAGCTTCGGCGGTCATTCCGGGCGGATCCAGTTCACCCCGGACCTCATGCCGTCGGACGTCACCGGTTTCCGCATGTTCGACATGCGCAGCCAGACGTTCCAGCTCCGCCGCGGACCGGTTTTCACGAATCTTTTGCTGGCGGATGAAATCAACCGCGCACCCGCGAAGACGCAGGCCGCGTTGCTGGAGGTCATGCAGGAAGTCCAGGTGACCATCGACGGGGAGACCCTCCGGCTGGAGCCTCCTTTCATGACCCTGGCCACCCAGAACCCGGTGGAGCATGAGGGGACCTATCCGCTGCCGGAAGCGCAGTTGGACCGCTTCATCATGAAGGTTCTCATCGACTATCCGGGGCGGGATGCGGAGTGCGAGATCGTCACCCGCGCCGCATCGGAAGCGGGGCGCGCCGCGGACCGGAGCGTGGTCCCCGTCTGCGGCCCTGCGGAGATCATCGCGGCCCAGTCCGCGACCTCCGCCGTCCAGGTGATGCCGGAAGTGGTGGGATACGCGGTCGCCATCGCGCAGGCCACCCGTGAGTCCCGGGCCATCGGCCTCGGGGCGGGAACCCGTGGCGCCATCAGCCTCGTGAAGATCGGCAAGGCGTTCGCCGTCCTGAATGGCCGGGGCTATGTGATCCCGGACGACATCAAGAGCGCCGCCCTGCCGGTCCTCCGCCACCGGGTGCAACTCACCCCGGAGGTCGCCATCAGCGGCCAGAATGTGGATGAAGTGCTGCGCGCCATCGTGGACAGCGTGCCCGCTCCCCGGCAGTAGGTTGAACCGATGAGCCCGACGTTCCGGTTCATTCTCCTGACGCTCGCCTGGACGGTGGCCGGTGGGGTCGTCTCCGCGGTTCCGGAGTGGATCTGGATCTGGACCGGCCTGGGGATTGCCGCAGCGGTGGTGCTGCTGGTGGATGCCGTGGCGTTGCTCGTTTTCCGTCGTCTGGAAGTGGTGCGCCGTTTGCCGAAAAGGTTCGCCCAAGGGGAACCGGCGGAAGTCAGGCTGTCCGTTCGGAATGCCGGAGGCGTCCCGGCGAAGATCGGGATTTTCGATGGTATCCCCGCGGGCTCGGATGCTCCTGCCATGCCTTGGCAGGGAGTGGTCCCCGCACGGCGGGAGATCAAGGTGTTCCACCCCGTCCGCATCATGGAGCGCGGGGAGATCGCATTCAGCAGGGTTTGCATCCGCCGGGTATCCCCGGCGGGGTTTTGGCAGCGGAAGACGTTCCACGGAGCGGAGGAAAGCGTGAAGGTCTATCCGAACTATGAGCCGGTGATCCGCTTCGCCCTCCTCGGCATGCAGCACCGGGAAAGTCCGATGGGCATCGTCCGCAGGCCGCGGCCGGGGACCAGCCGCGATTTCCACCAGTTGCGGGACTACCGGGACGGGGATCCGTATTCACAGATCGACTGGAAGGCATCCTCCCGCAGGCAGATGCTCATCAGCAGGGACTACCAGGAACAGCGGGACCAGACCATCATCTTCCTGCTGGATACCGGCAGGCGGATGCGGGCGATGGATGGCGCGCTCCCGCAGTTCGACCACGCGCTCAATGCCATCCTGCTTGTTTCCCACATCGCGCTCCGGCAGGGGGACAAGGTGGGGGTGAAATCCTTCGGCGGCACGGACCGCTGGTTGCCGCCCATCAAGGGAGCGCATGCCATGCCGGTGCTGCTCAACCACCTTTACGACTACCAGACCACCTCCGCCCCCAGCGATTTCTCCGGTGCGGTGGAGGCGCTCATGGCCCGCCAGCGGCGGCGGGCGCTGGTCATCGTCATGACCAACCTACGCGGTGAGGATGGGAAAGAACTGAGCGGTGCGCTCCAGGTCCTGCGCTCGAAACATCTGGTCCTGCTGGCCAGCCTCAAGGAAAAGTCGGTGGAGGACGCCGCATCCACCCCGGTGGTGCATTTCAACGATGCGTTGAAGTTCCTCGCCGCCGATCACTACCAGAGGGAACGCAGGGAAATCCTGAGCACCCTGGGCATGCACGGCATCCTCACCATGGACACCACCGCGCAGGAACTGGCGATCAGTCTGGCGAACCGTTATCTGGACATCAAGGCGGCGGGCAGGATCTAGCGGAGGCAGGAGGGCAATCCTCCGGATTGCCTCAGATGACAATCCGGAGGCTTGTCTTCCTTTCGCCGAATTGACGGGAGATCAGTTGGCGGGAGGCGGCTCCGGGAGGCGGGCGGACTGCCACGAGTGGAAGCGCCATGCGCCGTTCTCCTGCTTCCAGACGCCGAGGTAGCTCAGGGTGAATTCATTGACGCCCTTCTCCTTGGACTCGGTCTTGATCCGGACCTGGCCGGTCATCAGGGCGACCGTCGGGGCGGGGAAGGAGAACTCCCGCTTGATGTAGTCCATCTTGAGATACTTGTTCTTCCCGGACACGAGGATGTCGATGAAGGACGCCTTGGTGTCCACCACTCCGGAGGAGTGGGCGTAGTGAAGCTCATCGGAAAAAGCTTTCTCCAGTCCGGCCTTGTCCGCTGCCATGGTGGCGGCGACACGGGCATCATCGGCGGCGGTGATTTCCTTGGTGTCCGGTTGTGCGGCGGCGAACGAAAGGGAAGCCAGGAGGGAGGCGATGAGCGGGATGACGATGGATTTCATGGATGAATGACGATTTTGGGGTCAGAGGGAACGGCGGTCCGCCCTTCCGCAATCCCTATTTGCCCGGGAAGGGCGGGGGATGGGAGAAAATTCCGTATCGGGCTTTCACGTTCCCGTGCTTGCCTCCGCCGCGGTCATCCCTTTGGCTGAACCCATGAGCGAGACGACTTGCCCGTTGTGCGGGATGGAGGATGTGATGGTGGGTGCGGGGAAGTGCGAGTGCCTCACCTGCGGCCATGAGTGGGATGCCGACGTCGCGGAGGAAGCGGCGGCGGACCGCGTGGTGAAAGACGCCTTCGGCAATGTGCTGGCGGACGGCGACGTGGTGGCGATGATCAAGGATCTGAAGCTGAAAGGCAGCACCGTGACCCTCAAGGTGGGGATGAAATCAAAGCCGATCCGCCTGGTGGACGGGGATCATGAGATTTCCTGCAAGATGGAAGGCCTGTCGATCGGGCTGAAAGCCTGCTTCGTGAAAAAGGTCCAGTGATCATCGGAGGCGCTGGGAGCGCCGGTCTTCAGACCGGCATCTTCAGCATTTGGCCAAGCCATCATGGATCATGGATTCTCCCCGCCCAGCGCCTGCAGGTCTTCCCACACCCGGCGGGTGGCTTCATCCTGGCCGGATAGATCCGCCGGGGTGTCCGGATGGTGCTTCGTCCAGGCATCGAACGCACGGACCAGGGATGAGCGGTAGGCCGCAGGTTCCTGGGTCTTTAACAGTGCCAGCGCGCGGGGCAGATCTTTCGGAACGATGATGCCGGAGACGGCACCCGCCCATTGTTTCGCGTCGGATGCGGGAAGGGTTTCCAGCCAGGAGGCCGCCCCTGCGGGATCGACTTCCGCCCATTGTGCGGCGACCTGATAGATGCCCGTTGCCCGTCCGCCATCGTCCTTTCCGGAAATCAGGGCATTGGCGCGGGCCGTGCGTTTCTCAGGTGAGAGCGTGCGCCATTCGTCTTTCCTCAGGTAGTCCCCTCCATAGATGGAGACTGGCATGACATGGCCGTAGGGAGAGCGGGCGAAGTCTTCCGGGTCCAGTTCCTGCCAGCGGCGGAGAAGCTGCATCGGAATCATCTGGTGCCCGGATATTTTCGTGGAACTCAGTTGGTCCAGATCATCATAGGCACGAAGTGCCTGCCGGACTTTCTCGACCGTGGGGATAGCCTGCGCCAGTGCGACATCCTGGGAGGAAAAGGAGCCGCCCGCTTTCTTTCGGAGCGTGCATGCCAGATAAGGATCGTGGGGAACGAGCCACAGGCAAATCTCGCTGAGTTGGCCGGAATCGATCGACGGAGTGCTGGATTCCGATCCGGAGCCATCCGGAGCTTCGTTTCGGTAATGTTCTCCGGCCCACCGCGCCAGTCCCTCCGGATCATGCCATGCCCAACTCGCGCGGATGTCGCGGGAGGCACTGGGGAAGTGATTATGGTCGGGGAGGTTCATCCACAGCCACTCCATCGCCGCCGCTCCGTCCTTTGACGCCCAGCGGATCAACAGCGCTTGCGTTGCGAAAGTCGGCCACTTGTTCTCCATGACGGGAAAACTCTCCAATAACTCCGGAATCCGCTCCACCGGGATGAGTTGGAGCCGGGCTGCCGCGGCGAGCTTTTCCTCCGGCGTCTTCGCCTCACGGAGAGCGGCGATGGTGGTAGGGGGATCGATCCGGGGTTGGGAAGGTGGCTTTTCCTTTTCATAGACAGGGGGTTGTCCCTGTGAAGCTGACCCTCGTGGCCACACGATGGCCCAAGCGGCGACGGTCACCGCCGCGGAGAGGATTCCGGTGATGAGGGTGCGGTTGGTCATGGCGTGACGGGCATCATGGGGGTGAGTTCTGATACGAGCTCCTCCGGGAGCATTGCCAGATTCCTTTGGGCCAGCTCCGATTTCACCGCGAGGAGCCGGATGAACGCCGCTCGTGCCGCGCTCAGGCGGAGTTCCGGATCCCGGATCATGGCGGTCCAGCGGAGGCTGATCGCTTCCTTCGGATCGTCGATGCGTCCTCCGTTTGCGCCGAGTTCGGAGCGGATACGCCGTAGGATGGAGTCATCCAGATCAAGCTCCGGGTGTTGCGAGAGCCAGTCACTGAATTCCGTGTTATCGAGAACACGGCTGAGTGCGTCTCCCGCCAAGGAAAGAGCCTGTTCGTGGGGGAGGCCCGCCGCCGCGCCCGCTTCCATGGCAGCGGCCTCCCGCTCATTGTGGTCGATGACTTTCTTGAAGGATCGATCCTTCAGGCTTCCTGATTTATCATAGGTGCTTTTCGGAGACACACCCGAGGAAAGCACACCGAGCGAGACCTGGAATCTCTCTCTGGGTGTCATGCTTTTCATCGCCTCCTGCAGGTCGGAAAATTCCATGTTGGCAAGATTCTGCCAGAACCGGAGTGAGAACTCCTCTTTCAACGCGGGATCGCCCTGGAGTTCGAGCGCCCGGTGGAACTTTATCCACCGTTCCGCTTTTCCTTTGCCGTTCATCACCCACATCGAACCCTCTCCGGCGATGCTCTTGAAGGCGTTCATCTTCGCTTCGCGGAGATGAAGCGCATCGATGAGACGGAACACGGCCGCATGGTTCCCGTGCTGGTAGTAGCCTTTCGATATGTTGCCGACGAGGTTCGCTCCATCTCCTCCCGGTTTCAGGAAAGGATGATCCTGGTGGGCGATGAGCCATGCTGCGGGCGCGTCCCGGCTGCGTTCCAGCCAAGAGGTGAGGAGATTGCCCAACAGCGTGTTCCCCCAGATGGCCGCATCCCGCCGGGCGGCCATGCCGGACTGGAGCACATGGGTGAGGGCGGCATCGGGATCTTTCGCGGCCCACCGCTTCAGCAGCGGTTCATAGGCGGCGATCTGCTCGGAGGGTGTGAGGCGTTCCTCCGCGAGCGTGATGAACTCCGGGATCTGTTCGATCCTGATCCTTTCCAGCAGTGTATCCAGTTGCAGGCGTGTCAGCGTGTGGGCGGGACCGGATTTCAGGCGCTTGATCTCGCTGATGATGGCCTCCAGCGGAGAGCCTGCGGGCAGGATGGTGTAGCCCTCCGCCCTATCCTCCCGCTCGCGGGTGGTGGTGATGGCAGGTGCTTTTTCCGGTTCGTGGGATGGCTGCCGCATCGCAAGCGTGCCTCCGGCGGCGAGGGATGCGAGGGCGGATCCGGCCAGCATGGGCTTGAGGAAGGCGAGGACGGTTGAACTGCCCGATCCTGCCTGCGCCGCATTTCCGGCGATGCGGCTGACAAGCGCTTCCGGCACCGGCAGGGATTCCATCCCCAGCAGCTTCACTTCCAGTGATCCTCCCGTGAGTGCCAGCCCGCGTTTCCCGAGGAGGCAGCCCAGCCGCTCGAGGGAGCGCTTCACCCGCTTGCGGGCCGCTTCCTCCGTGATGCCCAGTTTCATCCCCACCTGGCGGTGATCCTTTCCTTCGAAGAAACGGAGGATCACCGCATCGCGGTCCGGAGAGGGGAGCTTCAGCAACGCCTCATCCAGTTCCCGGAAGAGGAAAGGGGAGCGGTCGGTTCCGCCGGGGGCTTCCATGGCCTCACCGGCGATCTTCTCGCGCCGCCTGCGCCGTTGCTCCGTGCGCACATGGTTGGCGGCGCGGCGGCAGGCCTGGCGGTGGAGCCAGCCGGAGAGAAACACATCGTGCAGGCTGGCGGCCTTTCTCGCCAGCAGGGTGAAGACTTCCTGGGTGACATCCTGCGCGGCGCTGTGGTCGCCGTTCAGCCGCCGGAGCGCGGTGGCGAAGACCAGCGGGGAATGGCGCCGGACCAGGGTGCGGATCGCTTCGTCGGAGCGGTCACGGGAAAAACGGAGCAACAGGTTTTGGGAATCATCCGCCATCATGACCAGAAGACACCGCCGTGCCGGGAAAGCGGACAAAAAAATTCAGGGATCACCCGGACTTGAGTTGGTGGGCCGGGTCTGCTTTCCCTCCTGCCAGCGATGGCGTCTGAAATGGAAGAATGGCGGAAGGAACGGCTCCGGCTGGAAGAGGAGTTCGGCGAGCGCATCACGCTCGACGCGCTGACCGGGCCTGTCGGCGGCGCGGGTGGCGCCCTCACGGATGATTCCGGTGCGGAGGCGGGCTGGCTCATCGCGCAACGGTTGAAGGGCCACCGGCATTCTGCAGATGACGTGCTGACGGCGTGGTATGCCCTCCAGTCATCGCCAAAGGTGGAACGCCACCTTGATCTTGGCACCGGCATCGGCACGGTCGGCCTGCTGACCCTGTGGGGGATGGGAGAAGGTGCCCGCCTGACCTGTGTGGAGGCCCAGGAGATCAGCTACCGGCTTCTCCAATCGAATCTCCGCTGCAACGGCCTGCTTGGCCGTGTGGATCACTCGCTGGGCGATCTGCGCGATCTCGCCCTGGCGGAAAAGTTTCCGCTCATCACCGGCAGCCCGCCTTACTTTCCGGAGGGGACCGGTGTGGTGCCGCAGGACTCACAGAAGGCACACGCCCGGTTCGAGCTGCGGGGTGACATTTCCGACTATGCGAAGGCGGCGGTGAAGCACCTGGCACCGGGCGGATGGTTCGTCGTCTGTTTCCCCACGCGCCAGCGGCAACGGGGGATCGATGGCATCCTTTCCTCCGGACTGAAGATCGTGAGGATGCGGGATGTGGTGCCGCGTGAAACGCTGGAGCCTTTGTTCACACTGTTCGCCTGCCGGTTGCCAGAGGATTTCAGTGATGAAACCACGGAAGAATCCCCGTTCATCGTGCGCGGGCAGAACGGACGCCTGACCGCGGAGATGGCGGCGGTGCGCCGTGGATTCGGTTTCCGCGATGGCGAGGCGCACGGCGGTCACTGCGCTGGTGCCACCGGCTGATCCACGGGAAAGGCCAGCGTCGCTCGCACCGGATAGTGGTCGGATGGATAGACGCCGTTGATGTGCGTCCTCAGCACTTCCGAGTCGACCGGCGTGAACACCTTCGAGGCATAGATGTAGTCGATGCGGGATCCGTCGGGCTTCCCGATGAAGGAATGGGCGGTTACGGATTCCTCCGGTGTGGCACCCGGGTGCAGCGCGGCCCACACATCCACCAGGCCGCACGGACCGGTGGTGAGCAGGCCATGCAGCGGATCTTCCGGGCGGGCGTTGAGATCCCCGGTTAGGATGAACGGACCATCCGCCCCGCAGGCGGCCATGCGCGAGACGATCAGTTCCGTGCCTTTCTGCCGGGCGAGCGGAGTCTGGTGGTCCAGGTGCGTGTTGAAGAAATGGAACGCCCGCTTGTTGGTGCGGTCATAGAGCTTCGCCCACGTGCAGATTCTCACGACCTGATTCCCCCAAGTGGTGGAAGCCGTGGTTTCCGGCGTGTCCGACAACCAGAAGGTTCCGGACTGTTGGATGGTGAAACGGTCCGCCCTCACCAGCAGCGCGGTGTATTCCCCCTTCGCCAGACCATCCTCGCGCCCGCCGCCGATCTCGACATAACCGGGCACCCTTTCCGCGATGTCATCCAGCATCGGCCGCAGCCCTTCCTGGATGCCGATGAGATCCGGCTTGTCCTTGAGGATCACATCCGCCGCCTGGTCCCTGCGTGCGGTCCAGGTGCGGTCGCCGGTGTCCCCCTTGTTGATGTAGCGGAGGTTGAAGCACAGCACGCGCAGCGGCTCGGACGCGTGGGCGATGGCTGAAAGCAGCAGGACGGCGGTGAGGATGGGTTTGACCGGCATCCGTAGAGCGAATCCTTCCCCGGCATCTCCGTCAACGCGGCATTGTCTCACGGTTTCGTGACGATCACCCGGTAAAAGCGGCTGGCACCGGCCGCGTCCGTGTCGGTGATGACCCTGTGGCTTCCGGTATCGACCGGTGTTGCGGCCACCGGTTTCCATGAACCCGGGGTGAGATCGGGGCTGTGCTGCAGTTGGTAGCTCCGGCCGGCGAGGATCGGATGGATTTCGATCTTCCGATGGGTTGGCTGCGACGGAACGCGCAGCACGGCGAAGACGAGCTTTGAGTATCGGTCCCTCGGTGAAGTTCCCGCGGTGTATTCGAAAAGATTGTTCTGCCCGTCACCATCCGGATCGGAAAGCGGCGAGGCCTGCGGATGATCCAGTCCGAAATGCTCCACCTGCCAGCCATCCTCAAGGCCGTCCCCCGCGTAGCTTCCGTAGTTGTCGGGCTGGGTATTTTGGATGAACGCCGGAATGAAGCCTTGGTAACCCGCATAGACCGCGTGGATGGTGATCTGGGTGTCCTTGTGGACGGCGGATGCGATCAGCATGCCGGTGTTGCTGATGAAGGCCGGATCGACCGAGTTGACGCGCCATTGGACCCGTGACGGCTCGATGGGCGCGGATCCCCCATTGTTATAAACAAGCCGGGCCGTCATCTGGAGACTGCCTCCCTCGGGGATGGTGGCGGCATAGGGGACGACGGCGACCGCCACGGGATAAAGCTGGGCTTGAATGGGAAGGCAACCCAAGACGAACAGAGAGAATATCGTGAGCAGAGATGGCATGGATCGGGATGTGAGATTATTGGATATACAATGGAAATACAAAGAATATTCAATGAGATTTTATATTCTCCCGTACATCTGGATTGCCGCTTTTCACGGAATCTTCACCGACCGCGCATCAAGCCTCCGCATTCAGGACCGACCTTTGCCCCGTAACCCCGCAACAATATGAACTATCAGAAATGGGTCAGGCATTTTGAGAACAACGGAAGACACCGGCCGGAACCGGACTGGCAGGCACCGCTGGAACTCACCGGTGGCACCTTGGAAAAGCTCACCCGTTCCATCCAGCAGTTCCAGCTCGGGGATGGCGGTGGCCCCGCCTACCTCATCGCCTGGAACAGGGAGCAGTATCTCTCCGACCCGGCGATGAAGCGGGTGATCGACCTTTGGTTCAAGGAGGAGCGGGAGCACTCGCGCCTGCTGGGCGACATGCTGAAACGTCTGGGCGGTGAGGAGATCCAGGGACACTGGAGCTTCTCGCTGTTCTGTGCGGTGAGGAAATTCCTCGGCGTGCGGTTCGAGCTGCAGGCGTTGCTCGGCACGGAGATCGTCAGCAACGTGTATTACAAGATGCTCCGCAAGCATGGGAAAGATTCCGCCTTGCGCAGCATGTGCGATCTCATCATCCGGGATGAGACGGGCCACATCGCCTTCCACCGCGCGCGGTTGGCGGATGAAGCAGCGGGCGGGCAGTGCCATGGCATGCTGTGGGCGGGCATGTTCCGGCTGCGCGCGCTGATGGCAGGCACCGTTCTGTGGGTGAACCACCGGGGCGCGGTGGTCGCGCTCGGCGGGACGGACGCGGAGTTCTACCGGACCATCTGGAGGGATGCGGGGAACTTCATCCACCAACTGCGGAAGGAAGCCGTGTGGTCCCGCAACCTCCGGCGTATAGGGCGGAGGATCTCCGCGAGGATCGGCGGACTGTGTGGCTGAAAAGAAGCTCAACGCTTCAGCTTCCAGCCAACCCGGAATGCGTGCAGCCCGCCGAAGAACAAGGTGGCGGGCATCACCGCCCATGCCAGCGACCATGACAGTCCGCGGTCCAGCGTGGCGATCCATGGTTTCTCCGGATGGATCCATGCGGTGACTTCCTTTCCGCGCGGGTACTGGGAAAGCGTCTCCCGTGCGTCCTCCTTGCTGCCGCCCATCCTGCTGACCTCATGGTAGAACCAACGGTCCGCGTGCCATTTCCTGCCGCCATGCTCGTAGGAATACACCACGCTCATCATGTTGTAGGTGATGTTCCGGTTCTTCCCCGTGCCTTTTGCTTCGGAAAGACCGGTAGCCTCGATCTTCGCCGGGACAGGGACCAGCTTTGATCTCAGGATCTGGCCTTCGACGCCTTCCCAAAGATCCTGCCGCTTCGCGATCACGAGCGCTGCCAGTATCAGCCCGAGGCCCATCCCGCACAACGCCCGCCGGCGCATCCGCAGGTCCGCCATTTCCGGCGGCAGGGGACGGCGCGGGATGAAGGTGAGGATGAAAAAGATGAAGCCTGCCAGAAAGAGGAGCAGCCCGCCGCCGGTGAGCGACCACGGAAACCACGCCCGCGGCCCGCGGAAGCTGGCCTCAGTCGGTCTTTCCGGATTCACGTAACAGAATGCCGGACCCTGCCTGGCGGCGACACCTTCCTCCTCGAAATCCCGCAGGTCCACCGGCCAGTCGGTGGCTTCGTCATAGTTCTGCCCGGTGTAGGTCTTGCCGCCGTATTCATAGCGGTAGAAGCAGTAACGGGTCGCGTTCGGCCCCCAGGATGTCTCGCTGACCTGCATGTCCCAGCGGAGGATCGTGCAGGGAACTTTTGTCCACCCCGCAACCTTGCGGTGGTCCTCCATTTGATGGAACCAGACAGCCCACGCCAGCAATCCACCGACGCCCATCGCCAGTGCCGCGATGATGCAGCGGACCATCTTGATCCTCCATGGAGCTAGCTGGGCCATAGGTCCGATGGATACCACCAAAGGCCATGGAAAATCAATCCTGCAAGCGCAGCGAACCTCGTGAGACCTTCGCCACCTTCAACCCTCCGCCTTCAGCTTGTCCTTGATCCCATCGACCAACGTCTTCAGCCGCTCCACCGGAGTGGACCCCGGCGGCTCCGGATCATAGCGCAGGCGTTGGTGGAGCTGGATGGCTTCATCCAGTTGGCCGGCATCTCCGAGCATGCCGCGCAAGCCCGACAACCACCGGGAAAACGGCAGGCCCGGCGGGCGGGGGCCGAGGATCTTCCGGGCCATGGGTTCCAGTTCATGCAGCGGCGTGCGGGTGATGTCGAACACCGGGCGGCCTGATGCCTTCGGCCCCACCATGTGCTTCGACCGCCACAACCTCCGGCCGATGAAAGCGAGGGCGATCACGGCGAAGGACATCATCCCGATGGCGAGGCCGGTCCGGTTTTCCGTATCCGTCCGCCAGAGCGCGAAGTCTTCGCGGACGCGCAGCAGCCAGTCCTTGAAAGGTTGCTTCCAGTCCGGGCGGATGCCTTCCATGGCCAGCCAGTTGCCGGGCGTAGGGTCGAAGTCGATCCACTGTTCCTTTTCCTCATCCCACACGCGGCACCAGGCGTGGGCGTGCGTGCCGCGGATGAGGAACTCGTTCCGCCTGCCATCCATTTCCCTCACGGAGAAGCCAACGGCGTAACGGCTGGGTGTTCCGGCGGCGCGCAGGAGCAGGGAGGCTGCGGTGGCGAAGTACTCGCAGTGGCCCTCCCGGTGGTTGGTGAGGAACACCGCGATGGCATTGCCGCGGCTCATGTTTTCCCGGCCCTTCCGCCGGAGCGCGAACTCGCCCGGCACCGGAGTCGTCAGGTAGCGCGTGTATTTGAACTCCCTCGCGAACCACCCGGAGATCAGATCGAGCTTTCCCTTCAGGGTGGGTTCACCATGCAGGCCGATCTCCGCCGCGATCCTGAGGATCGTGCTTTCCTCCAGCTTCGGAAGGAGGTAGTCCTGCCTTTCCGGCGGAACCTCGATGGTGGACCGGTGCTTCCAGAAGACGGTGCCGTCGATGATGGCGTTCGACGGATTGATCCGCACCGTCCCCATCGAATTGTGGTCGATGGTCTCAAGCTTGAAGCCGTGGATGATGGCGGCGCTTCCCGGCAGCGGTAGCTGGCTTTCCTCCTCCACCTTTCCACGGAGGCGGAAGGATGGGAGCTTCGCCTCCACCGGTGGATCCGTTTCACTGGGGGAGATGACGAACTGGTTGGAACCTTCGGTGATTTCGTCGATGGCCAGCCAGTCGAAGTCCTTGTCCCTGCCTTCGGCGCGTTGGTTGATCCATTCCGCGTTGCGGTATTTGTTGAAGACGATGGTCTTCAGGTGGGTGGGCGGCATCCCGTTGCCGTTCACGCGCAGCCGCCACTGGATGTCCTTGCTCTGCTTGATCTCGCCCAGGGAGCCGATGGCGGTGTCCGTCACGTTCGGGTTGCGCGGGCCGTCGTGGCCGCCCCGGTAATAGCGGAGGAGTTTCTCGTTGGCGATTTTCAGCGAAGCCTGTCCCGTCACGGCGAAGCCTCCGGCGAAGGCCAGTGCCAGCAGCAGGGGAGCCAATCTCGTTCTCAGGGCGGCGAGAACGGCCCACCCGATCAGGAACAGGAGGCCGTTGAGAAACCAGACGCTCTCCGCGAGGGGGCCGAGCGTGGCTGCGACCAGACAGGAGACGAAAAACACGTTGCCGAAGTTCAGGCGTGTGGACGTGTCCCGCAGCCCCAGCCGCTCGTTCCTCAACTGCCGCTGGCGGGCGAAGAAGGAAAAAGTGCTGAGCGGCATGGAGTCCTTCAGTCCGTAGATCTGGGCGAGCTGCACGGGCAGGAAAAGCGCGGGCAGCCAGGACATCAGCCTTTGCAGGGCGCTGAGCCGGTCACCCTCCAGCCAGACATATACGGCCAGGCAGGCGGCGGAAATCTGGGTGAGCTGCCATGCGCGGATGTAGGCCGTGTCATCGAAGTGCCAGCGCAGGCGCAGCCAGTGGGCGGCCTCCACCACCAGCGCCATTCCCACCGCGATGACCATATGCTCCGTCATCAGCCCCCAGAAGATGAGGGCCGCTCCCAGCAGGAAACGGGGTGGTGGATGGATCTTGTTGATGGCGGGGAACGGTTGGTGGAGCGGGAAAGGAAAGAGGGATCAATGATAGGCGTCGAGCTTCCGTGGCAGTTTCAGCAGGTCCGGGCCGATGAAGCCGCTGCGCAGCCAGTAGCCGGGGGTGCCGGGAGGCTTTTCCCCGTCACCGATAATGATGGGCACGCAGGCCATGCCACCCCTGGCCAGAGTGGAAAGGAAAGCGGCGCGTTCCCCGTCCCAGCCCGCCAGCACCACCACACAGGAGGTGAGATCCTCCCGGTGGCGGAGGATCAGCCGGCTGAGCTGGCCGAACTGCGGGTCATGCTCTCCCTCCACTCCCGCCAGGACCTCCAGCAGTTTTTCCATGCGGGCCAGTCCGCGCCCGGCGGTGACCATGTGCGCCTGGTCCTTGATGAACATCAGGTCCAGCAGCGAGTCACCACGGTCGATGAGCGCCACGAAGGACGCGGCGACGGACACAGCATCCTCGAAGAACGCCTCGTTCGCCCCCGTGAGGAAAGTGTCCAGCACCAGCCCGTAGCGGGGGTAGTAGGTGTCCTCCAGTTCCTTGACGATCGGGCGGCCGGTGCGCGCCCAGCTTTTCCAGTGGATCTGCCGCAGCGGATCCCCCGGGCGGTAGTCGCGCAGACCGACGAATTCCCCGGTGTTGCCGATGGCGTTGGTGGCGTTCTCATCACCCGCCTGGAAGCGGGAGCCGCCGGGCATTTCGAAGGTCGGCAGGGGATGCCGCTTGGGCAGCACGGTCAGGGTGCTGGGCGGGGTGGTGACTTTCCGGCAGTTCTGGACCAGCCCGAAAGGGTCCGGCAGCAGGATGCGCAGGTCGTCCAGCCGGATGACGCCGCGCCGCGCGGGGGTGATGGAGGCCTCCACGCGGGCCGTTTTTCCCGGGTTCAGGTCCAGCATCTCCGTGGAGTCCCCGCCGTCGAAGGCGCGGCGGCCGTCGATCAGCCAGCGCCAGCGGTAGAAGGCGAACTTCCGGTCGAAGGCATTGCGGTCCTCTTCTCCTGGTTCACGGCGGAGGAAGAACTCCATCAACCCAGGCCGGGGATCCGGCGGGGTTTCCGTCAGCCATGCGCGGCGCAGGTGCCATGCACCGGTGTTGGTCACGCGCACGGTGTAGCGGATGGTTTCACCCGCGGTGGCGTAGAGTGGCAGTTCCCGTTTCGCCTGGATCTTCGCGCGGCGGATGAAGGCCCACGGCAGTGCGATGACGCCCATGCCCACCGCCAGCGAGAAAATCTGATAGACGGGGTCCTTCCGGTGGCCGAAGCCCAGCCCCGCCATCAGCACGATGACGATGACGAGTCCCGCTCCCGCAGGCCGGAAGCGGCGGGAGAAGAAGTAGCCGATCGCCGCGCCCTGTGAATACCACGCATGGGTGAAGCGGGTGAAAAACCCGGGCCGGGAGGTGGTGGTGGTGGCCGGCGGATTCATGGCGGTATCCGGCTAGACCGGGACTGGGGTTTCCTCGATGATGTCCGCCACGATCCGCCTTGCGGTGATGCCGGAGTAGCGTGCCTCCGGGGAAAGCACCAGACGGTGGGCGATGACATCAGCCGCCACGGCCTGGATGATCTCCGGGGAAACGAAGTCATGGCCCTCGAACAGGGCGAGGGACTGGGAAATTTTCATGAGCGCCAGGGAGGCGCGCGGGCTGGCGGCGAGCTGTACGTCCGTCCTGCCGCGGGTGGCCGCCACCAGGGAGACCACGTAGTGGCGCAGCTCCGCGCTGAAGCGCACGTGCTTCGACGCCTCCATCAGCTCCAGCACTTCCTCCCGGCTGGCCACGGGTTCCAGCACATCCACCGGGTGCACCTCCATCTGGTCCGCCAGGATCTGCGCCTCCTCCTCCGCGGAAACATAGCCCAGCGCACACTGCATGGCGAAGCGGTCCATCTGCGCCTCCGGCAGCGGATAGGTGCCGCGGAACTCCACCGGGTTCTGCGTGGCGATGACGAAGAAAACACCATCCAGCAGGTGGCGCTCGCCCTCGATGGTGGCCTGCCTTTCGCCCATGGCCTCCAGCAGCGCGCTCTGCGTCCGCGGGGACGCGCGGTTGATCTCATCCGCCAGCAGGATGTCCGTGAAGATGGGGCCGGGGTGGAAGCGGAACTCCTGGCTTTTCGGATCCAGCACGGAAATGCCGAGGATGTCCGACGGCAGCAGGTCCGGCGTGAACTGCACCCGCTTGAAGGTGGTGCCACGGATGGCCCTGGCGATGGCTTTGGCCAAGGTGGTCTTGCCCGTGCCAGGGTAGTCCTCCAGCAGCACGTGCCCCCCCGCCACCATGCACGCCAGCACCCGGCGGATCACATTCTGTTGGCCCTTGATGATGGAGCAAACGGCGGTTTCGAGACGTTGGGCGGTGGCCTGGGCGGACATGGGTGGGGTTTTTGTGGGCGACACGTCCCGGCAAGGTCCCTGTTAGAGACTGCCGGAGCTTGTCCCATCAAGAAACAACGGGTGCGGGCGCGGTGCAACAGATTCCCTGCATGCTCTCTGTGAAAAAGGCGTGAAGGGGGGAGTTCCTTTCCGCGAGCGGGAGGAGATCCGATATCCGCTTGAAAATCCTTTTGCTGCCGCCGTGGCCTGCAATTCATCTGTGGAATGAGGACTCTTGCCTGTAGCATGCTTGTCACTGCGCTGGGAATCGCCATTTCCTGCGGAAATCATTTGCTTGTCGGTTGCTGGCGCTTGACGGATGGGAGGATTCTCAAGGCCAGAGTCGATGGAACCGCCGCAATATGGGGGGACGACGGAAATTTCACCGAAGGGAAATGGGAATCCGATCCCTTTTCCGATGCGATCCAGCGATACGCCATCACATGGGGCCATGGGCAGACTTTTGACACGGAGGTGTCTCCCGATGGATCGGCATTGCGGGCGAAGCGTTCGGTAAGTGTTCCGGGCGCACCTCCGATCAACGGAGAGCGGGTGACCGAAGTTGCCATCGCATTATGGTGTGACGATTGGGGCGTGATGGCAGTCAACGGCAAGGTGATTCTCCAAGCTGGGTTCCAAAAGCCGGAGGCGGCGCGGATGTTCGTCAAGAGCGGTGACGTCATTACCATCGAAATGACCAACAATGGTGGGCCGATGCAGTTAGGGTTCGAGTCCTTTGCGGGAAAGCAGAAGTTCCTCACCGCCCAGGAATTTTCCTACACCCACAAGCCGGAGAAAGATTGGAAGACCATTCCCAAATTTGAATTGGGCTATCGAAGGCCTCTATGGCAGGTGAAACGCGGGATGATCATTGGGGATGTCGAGAATCCCACCATCGCACTCCGCCAAAAGGAGGATGAGAAATATCAGAAGCTCTATTTCAAATACGTGATACGGTAGATGGAAATACATAGTGGAGTGTACGTAGAGTGGACATTGCGGCAAAGCCGCCACATTCGCTGATGCCACCGGGGCACAGGTAAGTGCCCTCTCCTTTGTTTGTTCAGAATCCGTAACAGTGGGACAGGTCATTGATCATCAAAATGGGACACGATTTTCCGCGAAATTGACATCTTCCCCTTCATTAAGTTACAAATCCTCCGACTGCTACCTTCGATGCGAATTCCCCGCGTCCCTCCGGCCATCGAGTTTCATCTCCACCCTATGGAAGCGCCCTCCATCCTGCCGTCCTCGGGGCACCGGCTTCTTCTTCCTCTCCAACCTCCATCATCCCGGAGAAATGAAATGATTCTCCCACCAGTCCTCCCATGAACCTCTCGCGCACTCTCCGGGAAATCCTTATCTGCACCATCCTGGCGACCTGTATGCCATCCTCCGCCCAACCCCCGTTGGCCGCGGATCTTCCCGCCCGATCCGACACGAAAACCACCGCGCTCTTCGGACCCGCCGTATCCGGCAATGCCAAACTCCTGCCCCGCGAAGATCCGGCCGCTTTCACCGGCAGATACCTCACCGCCACCGCCGATTACCAGTCTGTCGCAGCGGGCGATCTCCCCCCGGAGGGAGATCCCCTTCATATCTGGGTCCGCTACCAGGCCACCGCCCTCCAGATGAAAACCAGCATCGATGGCAAAGCCGTCGAATTTCCCTGGGACTGGACCCGCCACCCCGACGGCTTCGGATGGCGCAAAGTGGGTTCCTTTGAACGTTCCCGGCTCGGCGGCAGCATCCACTTCATCAGCGAGGTCAACCGCACCCCGAAGAGCGGCGTTGACGCCCTCGTCATCACGGCCGACCCCACATGGCAACCCTCCGCCGCACCCTCCGCGCCGCCAACGGAAGCCGTCCCCGCGGAGAATGCCCGTGTCGTCATCAACTGGAACCGCCTTTCCCGCCCCGTTTCCCCTTACCTGTATTCCTTGAACTGCCAGCACGGCTTCTCCGCCACCTCGCCACGCCCCGGTTGGAGCGAAGGCATCTCCTTCATGAAGCCCCGTCTGCTCCGCATCCACAACGGCAGCCTTGTCAAAACTTGGTTCGATCCGGCCACCGGTACATGGAACAAAGACAAGATCCGCGCGGCTCTCGACTCGCTGCGGCCTCCGTCCGGAACCGAACTCCTGCTCAACATCAACAGTTGGCCCGAGGCATATGACGCCGATAAGGACGGACGTCTCGATCCCGACATGGTTGAGCCTTACTCACTTCTCTGCGCGGACTTGGTCCGGATCATTAACAGGGAGTTCAAGGCAGGCATCCGCTATTGGGAGATCACCAATGAAAAGGACGTCGCCTACTGGAGACCGCATGAACGCGGCCCCGCCGGGCCTCCGGCTGATGTGCCGGCCCTGGCGAAAATCCATAATACGGCGGCTGCGGCGATGCGGAAGGTCGATCCTGACATCAAACTCGGAGGACCGGCCGCCTGCCATCCTCTGCCCACCCAGCAGCTAACGGAGTATGCGCGCCTCACACGACGGAACCTCGACTTCCTTTCCTTCCATATCTATGCCACCGGTTCCGCCGAGGAAAGCGACCGGTCGGTTTACGACAAAACGTCTTCGATGGCCAGGAACACAATCTCCCTCATCGAAAGCGTCCGCGACGAAGTATCCTCAAGCCGCCTCGAATTCCATCTCAACGAATTCAACATCAACTATACTTGGGAGCCCAGGGATCCACGCATGGCGAACCATAAAGGCGCCGTCTTCGATGCCCTGTTCCTCATCGCTCACTCCCGGATTCCGGATCTCACCGCCATCAATGCCTGGAGTGACCAGGACGGAGCCTACGGCAAAATGAACATGGACGGCACCTTGCGCCCGGCTGCTCATGTCTTCCATCACTTCAACACCCGGCTCGACGGCAGCCCCGCGCAGGTCGCTTCCAGTTCCGAACAATCCGTCGTTCCGTTCGCAGCCGTCAAGAATGGCAAACCCGCATTCGTTCTTGTCAACCGGACCTCCGTTCCGCAGTCGGTGACCGTCACCTCGAACGGCATGGATACCTCCACCCCATGGATTTCCTCCGCCATCGAAGCCTCCGGTGTTTCCGCCGATGCCTCCCTTTTGCTGAAGTCGCCGGTGGTTCTCTCCCCGCACAGTGTCCGCTTCATCTGGAAAGACTGATCCTCCCCCTGAAAACCGGGGAAAACCGCGGGTCTGGGGGATGAGTGCTCCCGGTGCTCACTTGTCCAGAATCTGAGACAGCACGTAGGGCAGGATGCCGCCCGCGCGGTAGTAGGCCTTTTCCACCGGGGTATCGATCCGGACGATGACCGGGATGTCGAAGGCTTTTCCCTTGGCGGGATGCACGCGGAGCGTGGCCTGCTGCATGGGCTTCAGATCGTTGTCGATGCCCACGAGATCGAAGGTGGCGTCCGCCAGGTCCTTCACTTTCTCATAGTCGTCCTTGTGGACGAAATTGCAGGGCAGCACGCCCATGCCGACGAGGTTCGAGCGATGGATGCGCTCGAAGGATTTGGTGATGACCGCCTTCACGCCGAGCAGGTTGGTGCCCTTCGCCGCCCAGTCGCGGGAGGATCCCATGCCGTAGTCCTCCGCTCCGATGATGATGGTGGGGATGGCGTTTTCCTTGTAGATCTCCGCGGCGTCGTAGATGGCCTCCACCTTGTCGCCGACCTTGGTGACACCACCCTCCACGCCGGGGACCATCAGATTCTTGATGCGGACGTTGGCAAAGGTGCCGCGGGTCATCACGCGGTCGTTGCCGCGGCGCGAGCCATAGGAATTGAAATCGGCGAAGCCGACACCGCTGTCACGCAGGAAGCGTCCCGCCGGGCTGTCCATCTTGATGGCTGCGGCGGGGGAGATGTGGTCGGTGGTGACGGAGTCCCCGAAGATGCCGAGCGGGCGCGCGCCGTGGATCTCCTCGATGTCCCGCGGTGCCGGGCTGAATCCATCGAAGAACGGCGGCTCCTGGATGTAGGTGGATTCCCGGTTCCAATCATAGACATCTCCGGTGGACGATTGGATCTCGTTCCACTTCGGGTTCTGGTCGGAAAAGCCGGTGTAGAGTGCCTGGAAAACCTCCGGCCGCAGAGAGGAGACCATGGCTGCTGTGATTTCCTCCGCGGTCGGCCAGATATCCTTCAGATAGACCGGCTCGCCCTTCGGGGTTTTGCCGAGCGGTTCGGTGGCCATGTCGATATCAACGGTCCCCGCGATGGCGAACGCCACGACAAGGGGAGGGGACATCAGGAAATTCGCCCTGATGGACTGATGGACGCGGGCCTCGAAATTCCGGTTTCCGGAAAGCACGGACGCGGCCACGATGTCCTCCGCCTTCACCACGCTCTCGATGCCGCTGTCCAGCGGCCCTGAGTTGCCGATGCAGGTGGTGCAGCCGTAGCCGACGGTCTGGAAGCCGAGCTTGTCCAGTTCCTCCTGCAGGCCGGTCTTGGTGAGGTAGTCGGTGACGACACGGGACCCCGGGCCGAGGGAGGTCTTCACCGATGGCTTCACCGTCAGGCCGTAGGCGTTCGCCTTTTTCGCCAGCAGGCCGGCGGCGAGCATCACGCTGGGGTTGGAGGTGTTCGTGCAACTGGTGATCGCGGCGATGAGCACGGAACCATGGCCGATCTTGTCAGGCACGCCGTCCTTGCTGTCCACGTGAACGACAGCGGTCTTGCTGCCGGTTTTGTCGAAGCCGCCGTCCTTCACCGGAGCGGCGAGCAGTTCGCTCCACTTCGCCTTGAGGTCGTCCAGATCGATGCGGTCCTGCGGGCGCTTCGGCCCCGCGACACCCGGTTCCACCGTGGAAAGGTCGAGGTTCACCACCTGGGTGAAATCCAGTGCGTTGCGGTCCGTCGGGATGCCCCACAATCCCTGCGCCTTGTAGTAGTTCTCCACCGTCTTGCACAACTCCGGCGGTCGGCCGGTGCCCTCCAGATAGCCGGTGGTGACTTCATCGATGCCGAAGAAGCCCATGGTCGCTCCGTATTCCGGGGCCATGTTGGCGATGGTGGCGCGGTCCGGCAGGCTGAGCGCCTTCGCGCCGGGGCCGTAGAACTCGACGAATTTGCCCACCACCTTCGTCTTCCGCAGCAGCTCGGTCACCACCAGCACCAGGTCCGTGGCAGTCACTCCGGTCATGAGTTCGCCGGTGAGATAGACGCCCACGACCTCCGGAACCAGGAAGGTGACCGGCTGTCCGAGCATTCCGGCCTCCGCCTCGATGCCGCCGACGCCCCAGCCCACCACGCCCAGCCCGTTGATCATGGTGGTGTGGGAGTCCGTGCCCACCAGCGTGTCCGGATAGAAGACGCCGTCTTTCTCCAGCACGCACTTCGCGAGGTATTCCAGATTCACCTGATGGACGATCCCGATGCCCGGCGGCACGACCTTGAAGGTATCAAACGCCTGTTCTCCCCACTTGAGGAATTCGTAGCGCTCCCGGTTGCGGTGGAACTCCAGATCGAGGTTCCTTGCGAAAGCGGCGTCCGTTCCCGCGAAGTCCACCTGCACGGAGTGGTCCACCACCAGGTCCACGGGAACCAGCGGCTCGATCATCTTCGCATCGCGCCCCATGCGGGCCACCGCGGAGCGCATGGCGGCCAGATCCACCAGCAGCGGCACGCCGGTGAAGTCCTGCAGGACGATCCGCGCCACGACGAACGGAATCTCATAGTCTCCCGGGTGCGCCGCGTCATAGGACGCCAGGTTGCGGATGTCCCTCTCCGTGACTTTCAGGCCGTCGTTGTTGCGGAGCAGGGACTCCAGCACGATCCGGATGGAAACGGGCAGGCGGGAAAGGTTCGGAAAGCCTTGATCCTCAAGGGCCGGGAGGGAGTGGAATTTCCCTTCGGCACCGGAACCGGTATGGAAGGTCCTGAGAGTGTCCATATGGGACTACCCATACAACAGGAGTCAGGATTCTGCCAGAGGCATCCTGAATTTCCGTTGGAAAGGGGGCTGATCCGCGGCAAGCAGATCAGAAGGGTTTCAACCACAGATGAACGCAGATGGACGCGGATAAGAAAAGATTTTGGACCGATCTCTTCAATCTGTGTCCATCTGCGTTCATCTGTGGTTGAATTTCATTTCGGCGATTTACTTTGGCAATGGGCGTCAAAAAAGCCGCCCGCTGCATGACAGGGGCGGCTTTCCAAATGAGGCGTGGATCCGGCGTTCCGTCAGAACCCGGCCACCAGTTCCTTCATCGGTGGGGCGAAGGTGGTGAGGTCGATGCCCGCGACGGCGTCCTTGTATTCCTCTAGGCTCGGCGTGCGGCCGAGGATGGCCCGGTGAATTACTCATGCAGGGAACAATTGATCTCTGATTAAGGGACGTAGATCAGCATACGCAATGATCTGATCTCGCGGAACTGCGGACATCTCAAAATGAGACATCGGTACTCTGCCGTCGCTTACTAAAATAGGTGTCCATTGAATATTAGCTGCCGAAATCCCCGTGAGACGAGTAACTCCATCAGAATTCGCTTTCAACCACTCGACTCTTCGAACATGCTTCGCAAGATAATCGTCGGTATTTTCTGGGTCTCCGCGAAAACTTTCCAACTGCTGAATGACTTGGGATGCCGTGAGGGCACGTTTCAGGCTTTTACATTCCAGTAAGTAGACACGTCCTGAGTTAAGATCCCAAGCGACCACATCGACATCGTCACTCGGGCTGGCATCTGCTTTTCCAAGCTCACGCATCTTTACGCTGTGCCGAACTTCAGGAAGAATTTTCCTCATTTCGTCGGCCACCTTCTTCTCAAAACGCTCACCGCGCTTCTTGGTGAGCCCGCCCAAATAGCTCTTCATCTCGACAGACCGAAAAATACGATCTGGAAGGTCGCCATTCAAGAGTGAATGGATAAAATAACTCCGCCACCTTTGGAGATGTGTAGCAGAAATTGCATACTGCTTAGGCGATTTAGAAACTTCCACAAAAGGGCGAATTAAGACAGAAAGCCCTCTAAAAAATCGCCAAGGGAAGACATCATTAGGCTCACATCCGGTTGGAAACTCCTTATCCCAAGCGGGGCGCATTGGTAAGACGAATCTTTCCAAAAATGCTTCGGTCTGATGTTTGCTCAAGGTTGCACGATTTATCAGAAGTTGCCTTAGCTGCAGGTCTTCGAGAGTTCCTCCTGACTGACTAGATCTCTTCGCAAATTCGGCAAAGACTTCGGTCACTTTAGTGAGAGAGTCACTGTAGAAGCCAAACTCAGCGAAAAATGCGCTTTCAAATCGCTCCGCTTCTGAGTTTTGCTCGCTTGCGGGAGGGGCATCGATAACCTCTTTTGAAAAATGATCGTCGTAGAGCTCTGCAGCTCGGCGAATATTGTCATCCACCCTAGACGTCAGATATGGTTTCATGACTTTCTCACGAAATCCATCGTCGAATTCAATTTGACCGTTTAAATGAATCTTGATTTCGGGTTCGACTAATCCGTTGGTGATGGCATCTCGGTATCCCGCGATCTGCAACATTACTGCGATGTCAGCTAGCATGGAAAGATGCTCTGTTTGAGAAACGACCACCCTTGAGGAAGGGTCACAAGAGTAGGCTGCTGTCTCAATAAGTGCGCGATTAGCGATCTCGGCTTGCGCTATACGCCCGCCTGAGTTTCGGAGATGGTCTTGGAGCCACTCAGCGTTTTCTTCTAGAGCGAGGAGGGATCGGATGGAGAAATTCCATCGTGAGCTATCTCGCGATAACTCATCCAACTGGCTAAAACAGTGAGAAACCACAGGTAAAATCCAGAGATCTTTTAGCTTGGCCGAAAGGCGGCCTTGGATTCCTCTGACAATTTTTTCGAGAAATTTTTGAGCCTCCTTACGGTCGGTGATTATTTTAGCTGGAGCGTTCGAAGCAGTATATGCGAGACCGATTCCGACCCGCTCAAATTCCTCTTCCGGGATCAACATTGGCTCTGCTCGTCCCGTCGCCATAACGGCCTCTAGATCTGACGACCGCAGGATATGGAAAAATCTGGTATCATGATTCTTGACGATTCTTTGGACACATTCTTGCTCTTCGTTTTCTAAAAATACTTTCCCATTATTTTCGGCTAAGGCTCGCACCAGTGCAGTCACAATTTTTCGTTCAGCGCTATTCTTCGGTTGAAAAAATTCACTTAGGAAATACTCACTGATCGTCAGGGAAATTAGATTCTTCGCGGGATGGATATCACAAATCAATTGCATATCACGATCTTCCTGCTCAGAAATAGAGTCAAGATTCCAGTCTTCCGCAGCGGGAAATTGCAAAAGAATGACGGCCTCCCGGGGTATTAGATGACCATAGTCTTTCGACATGATCAAGAGAATCCGCTCGCTCCACCTTTGGACACACTCCCATAGTTTAAAAACGTGGCCCGAAGCTTTTGATGATTTTGGACGATCACGGACTTCAATCCACCATGCGAATTTCTCTATACTTACGCATCCTCTGAGCACTCCGTTGACGGTCGACTCGTGGTCGCAATATTTCAGGTTCGATCTAACGTCAGGATTAAGCCCAGCGCCGTCCCGTTCAACCTCAAGCCATTTCAGCTCAATTGGATGCCACACGCAGTGACGGTCACTGGTATTTTTATTCTCCAAGTTTACTTGCTGCGCACAATCGCTGCTGAGCATCAGCATCTTGTTCGGTTGCTTTGGATCCATGTCCGCCGGCAGGAGGGCAAAACGCCTTCGCTTCCAGAAACCGTACAAGTTCAAAAGCCCCGCCATGTTTACAAACTGAATCTTGGCGCTCTCGGCCATTTCTTCCTGCTGCGCAAGATACCACAATCGCCGAGTAGTGAAATCATGCTCGGTGGCAAGTGTTTTCCAATCCGCCAGCGGAGCGGAGTAAAAGTGCCAATTGGGACGTAGTTCTTTCAAAGCGGTTGCCATAGGCCTACCAACCCCTGACAGCGCAAAGATAATTATTCCGCCTTTGAATCCCTCTACCTGCTCCAAGCATTCGCAGCAGTCGGAGAGGTATTGGGTAAATCCATCAATCTGCTGATCGGAAAGAGTCTCAAGGTCTTCGATGTTGCTTCCCTGACTGAGTGGAGAGGTTTGGGTGAGAACCAGGGTGGGCATTCCAAAATCAAATTGCCCAGCATAAGGATAAAGCCGTGGTACATCTGAGGCCGGTTTCGGGAGAGTGATTCGATTCGGTTTTATGCCCAGATGCGGGATTACCTTATTAATAAAATATTCGGCACTCTCAATTTCAAAAAATGTGTCTGCCCAGCCTCCGAGATTACGGACTACATCAAGTATTCGTATTGCAGCTGCACGACATAGTATGGAAGGGGCCGCGATCACGAGAATGTCGTCAAAATTGATCAATGGGAATACTTCAATGGATGATCCGAAAACATTTTCGTTGTTTATTTGTTCCACTTTAGATGGATCAAGGATAAATGGGGTGAGTTTATTTTTATCGATTCCAAGATCTATCAGAGTGGCATCATTGAAGGTGACTGCTTTAGTGTGAGTCTCTATTTGAGCTTGGTCTGGTGAAGGTAGATCATTATCGGTGTGATCAACTCTGGTGAAATAACGAGGCAGCGCTAGGGAGTTTGCAATAGCTTCGCTCAGCTTGAGAAGTTCAACAACAGAATCATGTCCGTCCGCGAAAGTTGGGAACTCTCGCTTTTTGTGCAGAAACGTGAGTAGTCTTTCTACGATGAAATCCGCATTAGAAATCAGTCCCGGGAATACCCGGAAACCTCCCGCTGGGCTACAAACATAGCCGACAAAGACATCTTCTGGCGGATCTTCTTGCACGCAAGTGGGTGATTCTCGGATCAAGTGGATCCATTGATCTAAGTCTGAGATTGTGGGCTCCTGTTCGCCGCGACAACTCACTAGAGCTAGATGTAGAAGCACGCTTAATCTTACTCCATATTTTTGAAGGTTTGGAATTGTTTCGAGTGCGGCGATCAAAGGAACGGCGGAGGACAGATTTATTGGGGCAAGGATTTTACAGAGCTGCGAATGTGTCTCCTTGAGTGCCGCAATGGAAAGGCTACTCCCTCCGAACAGGAAGCTGAGCATGTTCATGGCGTCTTCTGCGGAGGCGTCGGGATTTTCATCCATGATCTCAGCCACCTTTTTGAGAATTTTTTCCGAGTTCACAGATAGAGGGATAAATCGCGGATTGGAGTTTGTAATCTCGTCAGAGTGGCGTCTTTAGATAAGAGTTCAAGCGATGGATCTGACTTCCGTTCGGATTCTCCGTTTTTGGTGCGATGAGCTATCTGGAAATCGAACTGGGCTTGGAGGCACATGCGGCGGCCTCCGGGGACGCCGAGGCAGAATTGGACACGTATGGCAAAGTTAGCGCTTAATGCATTTTTCTTGGGTATGAGGTCGCTTAGTTGCGCTTAGGCATCATGCCTTCTGCGGCTTCTGGTGAGTGATATCGTGGTCGGGGATGGTGTTGCGATGAGAGGAGCTTTGGGATTTTGAGGTGCCCTGGGGAATGACGGCTTGTTTTGTCTACGTTCGGTTAGCTCCAGTGGATGTTTTCAACCCGGATCGGTTCGAAATTTTTCACTCCCGAGTTCTCCCATTGAATGAAAAGAGCCGCCGTTCTGGAAGAACGGCGGCTTTTTGGAGACGGGTTGAACCCCCGCGGCTTTCCGTCAGAACCCGGCCACCAGTTCCTTCACCGGTGGGGCGAAGGTGGTGAGGTCGATGCCCGCGACGGCGTCCTTGTATTCGTCCAGGCTCGGCGTGCGGCCGAGGATGGCGGACAGGACGACGACAGGGGTGGAGGAAAGGAGGGACTCGCCCTTCTTCCGGTCGGTGTCCTCGACGACGCGGCCCTGAAAGAGACGGGTGGAGGTGGCCATAACGGTGTCACCCTTTTCCGCCTTCTCCTGGTTGCCCATGCAGAGGTTGCAGCCCGGGCGCTCCAGATACATCATGTTCTGGTATTCGGTGCGGGCGGCCGTCTTAGGCGCGTTGTCGTTGAACTCGAAGCCCGAATACTTCTGGAGGATGTCCCAGTCGCCCTCGGCCTTCAGCTCGTCGATGATGTTGTAGGTCGGCGCGGCGACGACCAGCGGCGCGTGGAACTCCACCTTGCCCTGGGTCTGCTCGAGGTTCCTGAGCATCTTCGAGACGATCTTGAGGTCGCCCTTGTGGACCATGCAGGAACCGACGAAGCCAAGGTCCACCGACTTGGTGCCACCGTAGTAGGACAGTCCGCGGATGACGTCGTGGGTGTAGCGCTTGGAAACGTCATCATTGTTGACGTCCGGGTCGGCGATCATCGGCTCGTCGATGATGTCGAGATCGACGACCAGCTCTGCCTTGTATTTGGCATCGGCATCGGGGACCAGCGGCGGCTTCTCGCCGACTTGGATCTCGGAGATGCGCTTGTTGGCCTTGTCGATGAGTCCCTGGAGAACCTGGGCCTCATTGTCCATGCCCTTGTTGATCATGATCTGAATCCGGCTCTTGGCGATCTCCAGCGACTCGATCAGGGTTTCACCCTGGGAAATGCAGATGGAGGCCTTTGCCTTCATTTCGGCGGTCCAGTCGGTGAAGGTGAACGCCTGGTCGGCGGGGAGGGTGCCGATGTGGACCTCGATCACGCGGCCCTGGAAGACGTTGTCGCCGAATTTCTTCAGCATCTGCGCCTGGGTGGCGTGGACCACGTCGCGGAAGTCCATGTAGGGCTTCATGGTGCCCTTGAAGGTCACCTTGACGGATTCCGGGATGGGCATGGTCGCCTCACCGGTGGCCAGCGCGAGCGCGACGGTGCCGGAGTCTGCGCCGAAGGCGATGCCCTTCGACATGCGGGTGTGGGAGTCACCGCCGATGGTGATGTCCCAGTCATCCACGGTCAGGTCGTTGAGGACCTTGTGGATGACGTCGGTCATCGCGTGGTAGCCGTCCTTCGGGTCACGGGCGGTGATGAGGCCGAACCGCTGCATGAAGGACATCAGCTTCGGGATGTTGGCCTGCGCCTTCTTGTCCCAGACGGAGGCGGTGTGGCAGCCGGACTGGTAGGCGGCATCGACCGTCGGTGAAATGACGGTGGCGGCCATGGCCTCCAGCTCCTGGGAGGTCATCAGGCCGGTGGTGTCCTGGGAGCCGACGATGTTGACCTTCACGCGGACGTCGGAACCCGCGTGCAGGATCAGGCCCGGGGTGGTGCCGACGGCGTTGCGGTTGAAGATCTTCTCAACGGCGGTGAGACCCTGGCCGTGGTGGGAGACTTCCTTGGCGGGGGCGAAGACGACCGGTGCTTTGACCCCCAGAGTCTCCGCGGCGAAGGTCTGGAGCTTCTTGCCGAAAACGATGGCGTAGGAGCCGCCCGCGCGGATGAACTCCAGCTTCTGCGGGGTGAAAGCGGAGGAAACGTCCGCCAGTTCCTTGCCATTGCCGTAGAGTTTCTTCTCCTTGGTGTTGATGGTGAGGACGGTTCCGGTCTCGACCGAGTAGGCCTGCTCCAGGACAGGATCGCCATTGGCGTCCTTGACCACTTTCCCGTCCTCGTCCGTTTTCTTCACCCAGTTCTTGAGGTCCAGGCCGATGCCGCCGGTGACGCTGACGGTGGTGAGGAAGATCGGGGAAATGCCGTTGGTGCCCGCGACGACGGGGAAGATGTTGACGAACGGGACGAAGGGACTGGCCTGCTTGCCGGTCCACAGGGCGACGTTGTTCACGCCGGACATCCGCGAGGAACCCACGCCCATGGTGCCTTTTTCCGCGATGAGCATGACGCTCTTGTCGGGGTGGAGCTTCTGCAGGGCTTTGATCTGCCCCTGGGCCTCCTCACTGATCATGCACTTGCCGTGCAGCTCTCGGTCGGAGCGGGAGTGCGCCTGGTTGCCGGGGGAAAGGAGGTCGGTCGAAATGTCGCCCTCGGCCGCGATGAAGGTGACGACCTGGACTTCGGTGGGAACGGGCGGGAGTTTGGTGAAAAACTCGGCCTCCGCGTAGCTTTCGAGCACTTCCCGTGCGATCGGGTTGCCGGCCTTGAACGCTTCCTTCAGACGTGAGGTGTCGGCGTCGTAGAGGAAAACCTGCGTCTTGAGGACCTCCGCGGCCTGCCGGGCGATCTCGGCATCCTCGCCGAGCGCCAGGTTGAGCAGGGTCTGGATGGAGGCGCCGCCCTTCATGTGGGAGAGCAGCTCGAAGGCGAAGGGCGTGGAGATTTCCTCCACGGCGGCCTTGCCGAGGATGATCTCCTCCAGGAAACGCGCCTTCTCACCCGCCGCACTGGTGGTGCCGGGGAGGGTGTTGTAAATCAGGAAGTTGAGGGATTCCTTGCGGTGCTCGTTGGACGCATCCTTGATCTGGGAGATGATCTCCGCGGCCAGCTCGCCGCTATCAATCGGTTTGGGATGCAAGCCGGCTGTTTTGCGTTCCTCGATCTCTGCCAGGTAGTCCTGATATAGGTGCATGTTCTTGAAGCGGTGGGATGAAATTGGGTCAAGCGGCTGCGGGAACCGTGGCATCCGGTGAGCGGAGCCTTGTGGTAGATGGACGGCGGCTTGCGTCGTTGCGGGAGACGGGCGGAGGTTATTGAAGAAGGGGGATTTGTCAAAAATGTTCCCGGTAAATGCGGGGAGGAAAATTTCAGGGGTTGAGCAAGCGGGCCGGGTGTGGAAGCCTCCGGGCCATGAGAAACCCATGGCTCGTGTTGGTGGCTGGATTCGCGGTGTTCGGATTGGTGGCGTGTGCGGGCGGCGGAAATGGCGCCAGCCGCGGTCAGATGGGGGATTTAGCAGGGGATGAGCCAGCGGAAGGGGGAATTTCCGATGTTCCGAACCCAAGCGCGGAAATGGCCTCGAAATCCGGTAAATCCCTCAGCCGCCTGCAGCGCGGCCATGAAGTCTACATGCTGAAATGCGGGGAGTGCCACAACTACATGCTGCCGCAGGTCATCGATGAGGACCGCTGGGAGCGGAAACTGCCGAAAATGATCGGTCACGCCGGTCTGGGAAGCGTCGAGGAGCAGGCGGTGATGGACTACGTGATCGGTGTCCGCAGTTTGAAGGGGTAAGGAGGGTGGACATTGCGGCGGAGCCGCCATGTCCGCTACGCTCCCATTCCTGTCTACCGGCGGCATTGGCGAATCATCAAAAATTCACCGCGAAGACGCCAAGGTCGCCAAGAATGGGGAGAAAATGGATCTCTTCAAGATTCGCATGATTCGCGGTCAGCTTTCTTTCCTTCCTGAAAACTGAACACTGAAAACTTCTCCTCCTTGGCTCGCCAATGCCGCCGGGGCACAGGAGTGTGCCCCCTCCTTACTCTTTGTGCCGGGTGAAGTATCCGTCGCCCGGGGTAGTCCGGTAGTGGCCCTGCGAGGATCAGAGACCTCCACCTGGGAACTTACCCCACAGATGCTGGCGTCCCTGAGGCAGATTTTCATCCCACTGTCGGTTGATTCTGTCTGTCTGTAATTTCCCGAAAATCACCATGCCGATCGCTGCGACCGAACACCCCATGAGAAACAGCCGGTCCCACCACCGCCTTTCGTCTTCGATGGTGTGGAAGTGCTTTTGGTGAGCGTCAACGGCACGTTCCAGCGTCCTCCAACCCTCGCTATCAAATACATCGGACACTGTTGTTGAATCAGTGGCCGTCGGATCCTTCTCCAGAAATTCCTTCCGAATTGCCATTTCAGTTTCGATCAAATCAGACCGCGACAATGCGGAAGATTGTAGTACATCACCCACCCGGTTTCTTGGAAATCCGACAACTGACAGCACGACCAAGGTCAAGAGCAGGACTCTGCACAACTGGTAGCCGACGTTCCACCATCGAGGTTTGAGCTTCTTCCCTGTCAGAGTGAGTTCCGTCAGATCCATTCTGTTTTTCTGACTGATTTCCGGGTCCACCGCAATCTGGAAACCTTTAAGCTGACGGCAGCCTCGTCATGGGAGCATGAGTGTTTTGACTCGGATGATTCGTTCTTCAAGCCAGTACCAGGCATTCCTCCACCGGTCTCAGTCCATTGGAGGGAGTCGGATCGGAAAGGCAGGCTGTGGCCGCACCGATGGCCATCCGCAGGCATTCCTCCAGTGTCCAGTCCTCATGGATGCCATAGAGGAAGCCAGTGGCGAAGGCGTCGCCCGCGCCGTTCGCGCCGCGGATGTAGCCGTCCGGCAGCTTCGGCGAGAGGCGGGAAATGAATCGGCCGTCCGCGGTGGTGAGGAATCCGCCCCATGCGGTGTGGATCACGGCCGCGCGGCGCACCCCGAGGGAGATGAGTTCGGCGGTCGCATCCGCGAGTTCCGTCTCCGAGTCCGCCGGGATCGACCGGCCCAGCACCCGGGATGCCTCCAGTTCGTTGATGATGGCGTAGTCCGTGTGGCGCAGCGCGCTTAGGGCGATGTCCCGGAAACGCGGATGTTCCGTACTCACCAGATCGATGCTGGTGACGAGTCCGGCTTCCCCCGCACGGGCAAGCAGGTGCGCGGCGAAGGTTTCACCGTCATCCGCGAAGGAGTCCAGCTTCTCCAGGATCATCAGCAGGCCGAGATGGAGGATCTTCGCGGAGGTGGAGGTGAAGTCGATCTGGCTGCCATCGAACAGGGCGTTGGTGCCCGGATCATGGAAAAAGGTCCGCCGGCCGTTCTTCTGGTTGCACATGACATCCGTGAAGGAGGTGCCGCGCTCACCGGTGAAGTGGACGAAGGTGGTGTCGATGCCGTCCGCCTGCAGGTCGTCGAGGATCCAGCGGCCGTTGTCATCATCCCCCAGCAGGGCGGCGGCCTGGATGGGGAAGTCCGCCCTCATGCGCGCCAGGTTCTTCACCATGTTGTAGGGACCGCCTCCGTTCGACCGCGTCTGGGAGCGGATGATGGTGAGCATGTCCTCCGACGGGTAGTCGTCGATGAGCTTGATGAAATCGACAAGGAAGTTCCCTGCGGTGAGGATGCCGTGGCGTTTCATGGGTGGGTGATGGTTCCTTGGGCGTGGGATTCCAGGGCGGCGGCGAAGATCCGGTGGCTGGCCACCGCTTCCTCCGGAGTGGCGCAGCCGAAGCGTCCGTTGAGGTTGCCCTCCCGCTCCTCCAGATAGGCCGCCCACATCTGCTGGATGACATCGGGGAAGCCCGGCTCGAAGATGCCGCCGGTGACGGTCTTGAACGGCGTGCCGAAGCCGAGGTCCGTCCGCTTCCACCACTGTTCCTTGCCACGCTCGAACACCCACAGGGTTTTCGGCTCCGCGGTGGAGTAGCGGACGCCGCCGTCCGTGCCGAGGATCTCGATGAACCAGGTGTTCGTCGCGCCGGGGGCCAGGCGTTTCATCTCCAGTCGCAGGGGGACTTCATCCTCCCCGATGCGGGTCCAGCAGTGGAGCAGGGCGTTGTCCCAGGTGTCGCAGGTGGTGGTGCCGCCCTTGCCATCCGGTCGCTGGGGATAGCCCTTCTGGAGCTGGGCGAAAAGCTTCGTGGGATTCCACCCCAGGCGGAGTGGCAGGTGGCAGGCGTGCATGCCCAGGTCATTCAGCACGCCTCCTTCGCCGCAGGTGGCGTTGATCCGCTTCCAGTTCGCCGCCTTCGTCGGGTCCAGGTCACTGCTGTGGTGGAAACCGGAGACGGCTTCGAGGATCCTGCCGATCCCGCCGGACCGGGCGATCTCCAGCGCGCGCTGTGCTCCGGGAAAGAAAGGCATCTCCGAGGAACAGCGGACGAACCGCCCGCTATCCTTCACTGCGGCCAGGATGTTCTCCGCCGCCGCCAGGTCGATGCCGAAGGGTTTCTCCGCCAGCAGGTCCTTGCCCGCCTTCAGCACATCCAGATAGATCGTTTCATGGAGATGGTGGGGCACGGCGACATAGACCACCTCGATCTCGGGATTGGCCAGCAGCTCATGGTAGTCCGTCACCAGTTGGCTGCACGTCGGGATGTTCCTGAACCACTCCAGCGTCGCGGGATTGAGGTCCGCCACGGCGGTGAGGACAGGTTGCACGGTGACGTCCGTGAGCGCGCACCAACGGGCGAACGCGCTGGTGATCTCGCGGCCCATGAGGCCACCGCCGATGATGCCGATCTTGATTTGTTTCATGATGAGTGGGGCAGGGACGCCTCTCCGGGGTGTCCAGTTGAAAGGATGTCTTTGTTGAAAGTAGCGCTTTCCGCCCGGTAAGCGGCGGCCAGCAGGCTGATGGGATGCACCACCTCCATCGTCACGCCCTCCGCTTTCAGCCCGTTGACGATCTGCAGGTGGCAGCCGGGATTCGCAGTCGCCAGCACGGTGGCCCCGGTGGAGCGGATGTTCGCCACCTTGCGGTCGAGCAGCCGCTTCGATTCCTCCGGCTGCGTGATGGTATAGACGCCGGCGCTGCCGCAGCACCAGTTCGCCTCCGGCAGTTCCTTCACCCGTAGGCCGGGGATGAGGGAAAGAATGGCACGTGGTTGCAGGACCACCTTCTGCCCGTGGGCGAGGTGGCAGGAATCGTGATAGGTGACCGTCGCCGGTTCCGCAAACGGCGGAGCGGTGGGCGGGCGCACGCCGATTTCCGCCAGCCATTCGTGGATGTCCCGCAGCTTTGCATCCCAAGCATGCGCGGCGGCGGAGAAATCAGGATCATCCTCCAGCAGCGGGCCGTAGTGGCGCAGATGGGAGCCACAGCCGCCCGCATTGCTGATGATGGCATCGTAGTGCTCCGGCGGGAAAAGGAGGATCATCTTCCGGGCCAGTTCCTGTGCCATCTCCCGCTCGCCATTGTGGGCATGGAGCGACCCGCAGCACGGCTGGACCGCCGGGGTGTGGACGCTGCAACCGTTCGCCAGCAGGACGTCCACCGTGTCCCGGTTCACGCCCGGAAGCATGAGGTCCTGCATGCAGCCGGTGAGCACAGCCACCCGGTGGCGGGGTGTGCCGTCAGCTTCCTCCACCTCCCGGATCAGATCGTCGGAAAATTTCTCCGCGATGCGCGGCGACTGGGGTTCCAGCCTGCGGAGATCCTTTGGCAGCAGCTTCGTGAGGCCAAGACGGCGTGTCCATTTCTCCAATCCGCTCCGTTGGTGGAAGGAGATGCCTTTTCCCGCGGCACGCAGCAACCGCGGGTGCATGAACAGCACCTCCAGCGTGAGGGTTCGCCAGAAAGACCGCGCCGGGGTTCGGTTGATGCCAGTGCTTTCGATGTCAGCCCGCGCGGTTTCGAAAAGCTCCGCGTAGTTGACCCCGGCGGGGCAGGCGGTCTGACAGGCCAGGCAACCCAGGCAGTAACTCATTTCATCCGCGAATTCCTTCGTGATGCCCAGTTCCCCGTCCGCCACGGACCGCATGAGCGAAATGCGCCCGCGCGGGCTGTTGCGCTCGCGTTTCGTGGTGGTGTAGGTGGGGCAGGTCGGCAGGCACATCCCGCAGTGCATGCACTGCTGGAGGATGGCGTAGTCGAGCTGTTTGAGCGTGGCCGCCATCAGTCGAAGATCTTGCCTGGATTGAGAAGGGACCGGGGGTCGAGGGCCCCCTTGATGAGCCGCATGAGGTCGATGCTGTTGTCACCCACCTGCTGCCGGAGCCAAGGTTTCTTGGCGAGGCCGACGCCATGCTCGCCGGTGATGGTGCCGCCGAGCGAGAGGGTCTTCTGGACGATGGCATCAAGGGCCAGATGGACGCGGTGCATTTCGTCCGGATCGCGCTCGTCGGTCAGGAAAGTCGGGTGGAGATTGCCATCACCCATGTGGCCGAACGTGCCGCAGATGAGCTGGTGTTCCGTAGCGGTTTGGGAAATGAAGGCGACCATCTCCGCGAGATGGCTGCGGGGGACGGTGACATCTTCCAGGATGGTGGTGGGGCGGACGCGGGCGAGGGCGGAAAACGCGCTGCGCCGTGCCGAGGCGAGCCGCAGGGATTCCGCCTCGTCCTTCGCGGTGACGACTTCGCGCGCTCCATGGCTGCGGGCGATGGCTGCCATCTGCGCGGCCTCGTCCTCCACCGCGGCGGGATGGCCGTCCGTTTCCATCAGCAGGAGCGCCTCGCAATCGAGCGGAAGGCCGATCTTCGCATAGTCCTCCACACAGCGGATCGTCATCCGGTCCAGGAACTCCAGCGTGCAGGGGATGATCTTCTCCGCGATGATGGCGGACACGGTTTCAGCCGCATCCTCCATCCGTTCATAGGTGGCCAGCATCGTCCGCCGCGCGGCGGGGCGGGGGAGCAGCTTCAGCAGGACCTCCGTGATGATGCCGAGCGTGCCTTCGGAGCCGATGAAAAGATCCTTGAGGGAGTAGCCCGCCACGTCTTTGACACACGCGTTGCCGAGCCGGACGATCTCCCCGGAGGGCAGCACGATTTCCAGCCCCATCACATAGTCACGGGTCACCCCGTATTTCAGGCCGCGCAGCCCGCCGGAGTTCTCCGCCACATTGCCGCCGATGGTGCTGATCTTCATCGACCCCGGATCAGGAGGATAGAAAAGCCCGTGCGCCGCCGCCGCCTCATCGATCTTCTGGGTGATGGCACCGGGCTGGGCGCGGAGCGTGAGGTTCTTCGGATCGACCCCCAGGATGCGGTCCATGTTCACCGTGCACAGCACGATGGCGTCCGGGGAGGGGACGCTGCCGCCGCTCAGGCCGGTACCCGACCCACGGGTCACGATGGGAACGCCCGCCTCCGCCGCCAGTTTCACGCACGCCGCGACCTGTTCCGTATCCTGCGGAAAGACCACGACCCCCGCGCCGCCTTTCAGCGCCGCCGTGCCGTCGAAGCCATAGGGGATCAGGTCCTCGGTTTTCGTGAGGACGTTCCCTTCCCCCGTGATGGCGGCGAGTTGTCTGGCGAGCGGGTGCATGGGAGATCGGCTGATCCAGAATGTGGAGGGACTATCTGAAACCACGGATTACACGGATTTACGGATTCGGAAAGAGCCTCCGGATCATTCTCTGGAAATCAGTGTAATCTGTTTAATCCGTTGAATCAGTGGTTGAAAAGCTCCGTTCCCGCGGAAGTCATCCGGCGATCAGTTTCTCCGCCGCGTCCACATCCGCATCATCATGCACGAGCGCCATCAGCGCCGCGACGATGCCTTTCGGATTCGGGTGCTGGATCACGTTCCGGCCATAGACGATGCCGCTGGCTCCCTGCTGCATCAGCACGTGGGTGCGTTCGAGGATTTCACGGTCGCTCACCCGGCCACCGCCACGGACCAGCACCGGGATTCCGCCCGCGGCCTCGATGACCTTGTGATATTCGGATGCGTCGGAGGTGGGATCCGCTTTGATGACATCCGCTCCCAGTTCCACCGCCTGCCGGACGAGGTGGGTGATCTTCGTCAGATCCCCATCGACCATATAGCCTCCGCCGATTTCGTTCGGCTGGAACACCAACGGCTCAACCATCATCGGCATGCCGTAGTAGTCCGCCTGTGGCTTCAGCCGGAGGATGTTTTCCACGCACTGCTTGTGCACTTCCGGCGCGCCGGGGATCTGGAAGAGGTTCACGCACACACAGGCGGCGTCATTGCGGACCGCCTGCAGCATCGTTTCCTCGATCATCAGGCTGAAGCTGGTGGAGAGCAGTTCCTTGCCATAGACGTTCGCCACGTCCGTGCGCAGCACCAGCGCCGGCTTCTGCTTTCCGGGGATGGACTGGAGATGGCGTGCCTGGCCCAGCGTGAGCTGGATCGCGTCCGGGTTCGCATCGACCAGGATTTCGATGGCCTTGCGGATGTCCTCGATGCCCTGGAGGAAGCCGGGTTGGTTGAAGAAACCGTGGTCCACGGCGACGTCGAAACAGCGGTTCGACTTCGGATTGAAAAGACGGTTGAGACGGTAGGATTTCATGGAGAGGAGAGGAGTCGTTCCGGGAATATCCCCGAATATCGGGATTCCCCCTGGAGGTTGGAAGGATAACCGCAGGCCGGATCGATTTGCGGACGAAATGGATCGAAAACATGCGTTCCATCCGGACCACCGGCCAACAGGGAATCAGATGCCCAGCAGATGGCGGATAATGTAAAGTTCCAGCGCCTCGTAGTCCCGCGCATCCCGGAACTGCTGGACCAGACCCTGATCCATCGACCGGTATTTGCCGACCAGATGAAGGAAGATTTCCCGTGAGTTTTTCAGATGGTCGGTGACCGGGTTGCCCTTCTGCGTGCGGATGGCCTTCACATCGAGACCGATGAACGCGTCATAGCCGGACTCCTCCAGCACCCGCACCTGGTTGAAGGCGGCGCGGAGGTTGGCGGAACCGAAATTCTTGTCCTGGTCATACTTCAGGCCGTTCTGGTCGTTGAGGTGGACGCTGCCCAGCTTGTCATGGGCGAGCGCGAAGGCCATTTCATCACTGGCATCCAGCCCGGCGAGCATGGCGTGGGCGCTCTCGATGAGGCCCTTCACCCGCCTGTGGTCGGTGGAGGCATAGGAAAGCGCGATGGCGTGGCCGATGGTCGGAACATACGCCTGGTCGGTCGGTTCATTCGGCTTCGGCTCGATCCAGATCTCGATGTCCTTGTCGTATTCCAGCACGTTGTTGATCGTCTCAAGGATGCGCTGGTAGGCCAGCTTCGCGTCCTTCGCCTCGCGGATGTAGGTGCCTTCCCGGGCCAGCCACAGGACGATCGCCTTCGAGCCGATGGCATTCGCGATGTCGATGGTCTTCTTCGTGCGATCCCAGGCATAGGCCCGGTCGGAGGCACTGTTGGAGGTATAGCCACCGTCCACCGTCTCATCCGCGAACCACAGGCGGGGCGCGACGAACTCCGGGGTCAGGCCCTGGTTGTCCAGCATCGCCTTCACCTCGGCGGCCTTCGAGGAGATCTGCGCCGCGCTGAGGCCATCGATCCCCGGAACCACATCGTCATCGTGGAACTGCACGCCCTCGAAACCCAGCGGGCGGTAGAGCGCGAACTTTTCCTCATGGGGGAACGCGGGGCGGGAGTCCGGGCCGAAGGGATCGCCACCTTCGCTGATGTTCCATGGACCAAAGGAGAACCGGTATTGGGTTTGCGTGCTCATAGTTGGACCCATCATGCACGGAAGTGGTGCGGCTTCTACGTGCGCTCGCTCAATTTATGGGATGATTGTCTCAAAAAGGATTGGGATTTATGAAAAGGAGTGCGATGAAAGTGCCGGTGAAAGGCCTCCGTGAAACCATCGACCCTCCTGACGGGCAGGCATTCCGTGCCATCTGCTGGACCAGGAATCTGCGGGAGGTGGATTCCGTGCAGCCGGATGGAACGAAAAAGCGGATCGGAGGAGAGGGGGTACACTGGCACCACCATGTGGAGATGGAACTCACCCTTTTCACAAAAGGAAAGGGAACCCGGTTCGTTGGGGATCACATTGGTGAATTCGATGCCGGGGACTTGGTTCTGTTGGGAAGCAATCTGCCCCACTACTGGCATGCACCCGGAGGAAATGCCGGAGTCTCCATCCAGTGGCATTTCCCCACGGCCCACCCCATCTGGGAATTCGCCGAACTCTCCGCTGTCCGCAAGGTGTTCGGAGAGGCGGAAAGGGGGTTCCGCCTGAAGGGGCGCACCGCCGCCCGCGTGGCCACCTTGCTGGAAGATATGGGCCGCATGAAAGCCGGAGAGCGTCTTTCCAGATTGATCGAACTGTTCACAGCTCTCGCGGACATGCCGAAGAAGGATCGGGACATCCTTTCGTCGCGCTCCTTCGCCGGAACAGGTTCAAGGCACCAACCGGCGATAGCGGCCGCTGTCCGATACATGGTCGGCCATTTCCGAGAGGAGATCCGGATCGGGGACCTCCTGAAACTCACCGGTATGAGCCGTCCGACCTTCGCCCGCCAGTTCAAGGAACACGCCGGCCGGACCATGAGCGCGTTCGTGATCAAGCTGCGGCTCCAGGCGGCCTGTGCGGAACTCATGGAGACAGAGAAATCCATCACGGAGATCGCACTGAACTGCGGCTTCGGGGAGATCTCGTTTTTCAACCGGCTGTTCCGCCGTGAAAAGGGATGCAGCCCCAGGGAGTTCAGGAAGCGGCGGATGTCCGGACCGGCTTGATCAGCATCACGCTGTCATCGGCGCACGGTCTTTCCTCCGTTTGATGAAACCCACACTTCTCGTAAAAGCGCAGCGCCCTCACATTGTCGGACTTCACTTCGGCGCGGATCCGACTGAAGCCATTTTCCATCGCCCAGTTCCAGGCAACTTCCATCAGGCGTAGGGCGGTGTCGCTGCCCCGGAGTTCCGGTGAGATCCATACCTGCAGCAGCTCGCCTTCGGGAGAAGGATCGGCGTCCCGATAAATGGCGGCCAGGCCGAGAGGCGATTCTCCGATGACGATGAAAGTCGCGCGGTCCCCGCCGGTCGCGGACGCATCCGCCTGTGCGGCCCAGCTCGCGGCATCCCTTTGCGATGCGGCTTCGTGGGTGGTGGCGAACGCTTCCGGTGAGTCCAGCAGGGAACGCAGCCTCACCTCCCGGTAAAGATCTCCTTCGCCAGGCATCAAGCGACGGATGATCATCGCTTCATTTTCCGCCGCCACATTTCTTCGAGATGCGCTTCAGGAGCTCGGGTTCCTGCTCCAGTGTCTCCGCGAGCGCGCGGATGACGTTTAGCGTGGGCCGGGAAACGTGATGCTCCATGCCCTCCACATCGTGGTAGATGGTCTCCTCATCGATGCCGAACAGCCGCAGGAAGCGGGTGAGCGTCTCATGCCGCTCGACGATCGCTCTGGCGATCCGGAGGCCTTCCTCCGTGAGGACGGTGCCGCGGTATTTCTCATGCTTGACCAGTCCCTCCGCATCCAGCCGCTGCAGCATGTTGGTGACGCTGGCCTGGGAGATGCCGAGGTTTTTCGAGACATCCACGGCGCGGGCGTATCCCTTTTCCTCGATCAGATGGAGGATCTGCTCGAGGTAGTCGTCCATTGCGACGGAGCCGCTGGTGCGCCGGGGTGATTGTGTCATGGGCGGGCAACTCTAACGGCGGATGCGCGGTAGGCAAAGACGTTTCGGCGGGAACGAAAGGTGTCATCCACGCCGGGATCGGTGCCAGCGGGAGGTGTCAGGATGCAGCAGGGCCTCCACCGGATGCTCCGCCAGATCGTGGAGGCGGATGAGTTGGGAAAGTACGGCCAGCGATGCCACCGCATCGAACAGCGCGTCATGCCAGTTCTTTCCCGGCACCAACGGCTGGATCGTGCTGGTGACGCCCAGTGCATCACAGAGGTCACCGAGGGAATGTTTCGCCAGTTCCGGCCAGGCCGCACGAGCGAGGTGGAGGGTGTCGATCCACGGCCCGAAACCATGCCCGGGGAAGGTGCGGAGGAATCTCTTTTCCGTGCCTTTCGAGTGCGCGACCACGACCGCGCCGCCGAGCCGGGACTTCAGCTCCGGCCAGAGCGAGAGCAGGCTGGGGGCGTCCGCCAGATGCCCGGGTGTGATGCCGTGGACTTTTTGGGCGGACCAGTGGATCGGTTGGTCCGTGTGCAGATACGAGACGAAAGGGTCATGGTGATCCGCGGCCAAGGACCATGAAGCGATGCCGATCTGGATCGGCGCGTCCGTCTGCCCGCGGGCGGTCCCTGCGGATTCAAAGTCGATTGCGGTGAATGTCAGATCGCGGATCAGCATGAAGGCGGGGAATGATGGCCGCGACACGGACTGCGGAACAGGACAAATTGATGGGAGGGAGAGGGGTGATGTATGTTAGGGATCGGGTGAGATGACTTTCGTGAACCCCTACGCCACCCCTGCCATCGATCCCACTCCCGTCACCGTGCCGGGCGAGGGATCTCCTCTCGTCCTCGCCACCTTGGGTGAGCGTTTTGCGGGCGCTTTGATTGACGGATTGATAGGATGGGTGGGACTTCTTCTATCAATCCCGATTTGGAATGTTCTGTTCGCCCTTGGCGACATAGGCAGTGCCGGGAATTTGGTAAAAGTGGGGCCGGCAATAAGCATTGCCGTTGGTCTGGTGGCATTCGTGCTGATCATGGCTGTCCAATATGTTCCTCTGAAACAGAACGGGCAGACCTGGGGCAAGAAGGTGATGAAAACACGGATCGTCACTATGAAAGGCGAACAGCCCACCATCATCGATCTGGTTTTCAAACGCTATGCGTCCTTCCAACTGATCGGGCTGATGCCCGTTGTCGGAGGACTGTACTCGCTGTTCAACGTATTGCTGGTCTTCAGGAAGGATCGCCGCTGTCTGCACGACCTCATCGCGGGAACGCAAGTGGTGAAAGTTGCGGTTTCCTTGGCACCTTCTGTGACTCCCTGAAACGGTCCACGGAAAGCGGGTGATCACTGTTCCGAAAGCGGAAGTATCTCGAAGCGGTGCTTCCTGTCCGCTCCAGTTCCAATCAACGCCGCAGCTCCCTTCCATCCGTCGGGATCGGCGGTGCGGATCTTCACATCACGATCACCGGCGGCCATTGCGGCCGCAGTCGGGACGTCCAGGTGCTTCAATACGTTCAGATAGGCCGGTGCCGCTTTGTCCAGATGGGATGAAGGGACGTTCCGGAGATCGAGATAGTTCACAGCCGGCTCGAACAATGAGGCATGGATCGCATTCACCGCTTGGGCACCGGAAGCATCGATCAGAACCGACGAATCTCCGAATTCCGGCAATGAACGCAGCCGGTTCACGGCCGCGCGGATGTCCCATACCTGCCAGGACTCCAGCGTCGCTCCGGTGAGATAAAAGCTCCTGCGGAGCTGGGTCTGGTCTTTTTCCGTCCCGATCTTCCGGTGGGGGCCTTCCCCACGCGGACAAAGGAATGCCAGAGGAACTCCGGAGCCGATCAACTCTTCCATCGCCGCGAGCTTGGCGGTGTCATTCTCCCTGCCGGGAAACAACGAAGGGAACACCGGGCCATATTCCCCTTCAAATGCCTTCCATCCCGCGTCGTCGAGGACGTTGAGCACGATGTGTTTCCGCTCCGCTGGCCCGTCCGGCAGCATCATGACCAATAGATAGAGATCGAGTGCCGGTTCAGTTCCCTTCCCCATGGGTCGGAGCGTGTATTTTTCCGCGGTGACTCCGCTGGCAAGGATCATGCCCGCAGGTTCCATGAAAGGTGCTCCGGTTTCCGGCCAACTCGCAAAGACCTTCCCGCGCAGCGCTTTCATCAGGTCGGGCTTGGCTGTCTCCCAATTCCCCGCGGCGGGTGCTTTTGCCAGCGGCACGAACGATTCATCGATGGTCGTGTTTTTCTGGTCTTCCGGCAGCTTGTCGAACACCCGCAGCTTTTCCATGGGAATGGATTTCACTGCGGCTCCGTCGTAGGTGGCCATCGCGGGTTCACCTTTCAGGTGTCGCAGCATCCAGTGGAACTCCCCCGTGTTGAGCGGTTGCAGATCCGCATGGGGGCCTTCCGCTATGTGCAGGCCGAGATTCTTTTCAGCACCGAGCATCCCATACACCGTCCGTGTCTTGCGGAAGATGTCGAACACGCCATCCACGGGAAAAATGGAATCCTTGTCCGTGTTGGCGATCAGCAGGGGGCGGGGGGCGAAGAGGGAAGCCACACGGTCGTAGTCCCATTGGTAGCCGTTCACCATGAACATGCAGTCGCAGTGTCCATAGACGCATTTGTGCACCACATGGTCACGCAGCGTGGTGATGCCGGCGGTGGGGGCGGCGCAGGCCACCCGCTCATCGAGGGCGGCCACCCACCACGAATAGGCTCCGCCGCCGCTGCGACCGGTCACGCCGATCTTTTTCGCATCCACCTCGGGCCGCGTCAGCAAATAGTCGATGCCACGGATGCCCGCCCATGCCTCCACCCCGGCAGGCGTGTAGCCACGGGAGATCCAGTCCCAGCGGTCCATCCTGTGGGTGCCATGGTGGGCACCCCGGATCTCCCCGAGCTGGACGGTGTCGATGATCAGGCAGGTGAAGCCGTTCTTGGCGTACCACACCCCATGGTGTTCGTAGCCGGTTTTGTTGCCGTAGCTGATCTTGTCCTTGATCTTGTCCGAGTGGCCGCAGAGGTAGAGGACGGTCGGCAGTGGTCCGGTGACCTCCTTCGGGCGGTAGAAATTCGCCGTCACATAGAGGCCCGGTGACGACTGGTAGTGGAGGTTCTCCACCACGATGCCCTCATGTTCGAACTCACCCGTTTTCGTCGCGTGCAGATCGCCCTTTGGTGGCATGGGGTCGAGCCCCAGCATCTCCGCCAACTGACGGCGGGATTCCTTCTGCCCGGCCAGCCACGCTTCCTTGTCCGGTATTTCCTCCGCTGCACGCCGTTCGATCTTCAGAACCTCCGCCTCGAGCTGGCGGCCGAAAGAGTCCGGTGGAGCGGGCGTTTCCGGAGCGGCGAGAGACACGAACCCGGCCCCTGCAAGGAGCAACGGTAGGAGAATGCCATTGGGACGCATCCCGCCATCCTAGGAAAGACACTTCCGGATGCAATGTCGGAAGATGACGCAAAACGGTCAGAACGCTCCGTTAAATTTGCGTCCGGTCCAGAAGATGCCGAGCAGGATGATGATGGCCGCCAACGTGGCCCAGTGGGACAGCAGGGGCATCCGCCTTTCCAGAGGACGGGGTTCCGGCAGGGCGGTGATCTCCTTGATGAGATCCGGAAGCTGGTCCGGCTGGATCACCCGGCCACGCGAAATCCTGGCCATCTCCTCCAGTACCTCCGGTCGTGCAGGCTGTCCTGTTTTCTCGATCTCGGTGCCCTGTGCGAGGATCACCGTTTCCACCGGCTTGTCCTCCGCACCGCCAGCGGTGGCCCGCAGTTTCCATTCGCCGGGCAGGGTGACTTTGAAACGTCCGCTGAAGGCTCCCCATGCGGAGTCATTCTTCTGCAGTTCCGTCCGTTCCGTCCGTCCGTCCGGCGCGGTGATGTCGATGGAGACGGTGCCTTCTTTGAGAGGCGCGCCGTTCGGGTCGAAGGCATTCGCGTTGAGCGTGACCGTGGCGCCGGGTTCCGGCCTTTCCGGGTGGAAGAACATCCGCACCCTCTGGCCCGCCGCCATGTTGCGCTGGTAGGACATCCACCGCGCGACCTGGCCCCAGAAGCGGTAGTGATAGAGATCCTCCACACCGCGCCGCCAGCGCCATGCGGAATCGATGCCCATGAACAGCACCTTGCCGCTGCCCGCCGTCTTCGTGACCATGAGCGGGATGGGGCCGAATTTCCCCCGCCGGTTGCCATGCACGGCCAGCACCTCCGTGCCGCCCTTCGCCTTGATGACGGGCGCATGCCAGAAGAAGCCGGGAAGCTGCCTCCAGATCGCCGGGTTTTCCTCCTCCGTGCTGCCCAGCATGGTGAGCAGGGAAGAACGCCCCTCCGTGGTCAGGTTCAGCGGGGATGCGATTCCCTCCGGCACACCCTGCTTCGCCGCCTCATCCAGCGTGACCGGGAGGAGATCGGAAAGATCCGTGTCGAGCAGGGTGAACTGGTTCCCCTGCGGGCCGGGCAGGAACACGATGCCGGAGGCCTGGTTCTCCACCAGCCCGCGCATGAGGGTGCACTGCGCGGCGGTGAGCTGGTCCGCCGCCACACCGACATCACCGAGGAAGATCACATCGAACTTCGCCAGATCCTCGATCTTTTCCGGAAACTTGTCGATGTAGTGGAGTCCCGCCGCCGGGCCGAGCTGCGGGTGCAGCAGCAGGCAGGAAAGCTCCACGCCGGGATCCCGTGAAAGCGCGTTGCGCAGGAAGCGGAACTCCCAGCGGGGCAGGGTCTCGATCACCAGCACACGGATCTTCTCCGGCTTTCCGGAAATGGTGAACTTCCTGCTGTTGTTGGTGGGCACCAGCTCGCCGTCCGCAACGGGGATGCTCAGCTCCAGGGTGGAAGAACCCTCTTTCTCCAACCGCCAAAGGATGGATTCGTAGGTCTCGGCATTCGGCGCGATGAGGATGTCCTTGGTCCTTTCCCTCCCGGAATCATCCCTCAACCGGACCAGCGTCCGCACGGGCCGGTCCAGTGACGACCGGAAGGTGAACGGGATCTGCACGTTCTCCCCCACGATGCCATAGGACGGTGCTGTCACCGCCAGCAGATCCAGGTCCGGCAGGCGCGTCTGGCTCCCCACGGGGATGGGGAAAAGTGGCACCCCCCGCAGGCGCATCTTCTGGGCGGCGGCGACCGGAGGTTGCCCCGTATTATAGTCTCCGTCGCTGAGCATCACCACCGCCCGGAGATTGTTTTGCTTCTCCAGGAGGTCGGAGAGGGGCGTCTCCAGGTCGGTGCCGGCCAGGACACTGGTGTCCTCCGGCGGAGTGGCGAATGGGAGTGTGATGATCTCATTCCGCCCGTCCGATGCGAGCGGCTTCCACAGATCCGACGCCAGCGTCCTCTTCACCAGTTCCTCCCGGGAAACCACTTCGTTGTTCGGTGACAGCGAAGCGGGAAGGGTGGCATCGATGGTGGTCATCGACTTGGAATCGTCCCACAGGATGGCGATTGCGGGCTTCGCGTCCGGGTTGAGGGTGACCCGCCATTCCGGTTGCCACAGCAACACCACGATGACGGCCGCGATCATGAAACGGAGCGTCTCCAGAAGGAAGGTGCGGCGGGGATGGGGACTCCGCCGGAACGAAACGACACACAGCACCGCCACCACGATCAACGTGATGATCCCGAGGGTGAGGGTGACAGGGGTTGGAGAAAGGTGGAGCAAGGATCAGACTGGAGTGGATTTCGTCGCACCGGACGGCAGCGGGGAAACCGGTTGCTTCTTGGGCAGCGACAGGATCGCTTCCGAAATGAGGAAAAAGATCACGGCGATGAGGAATGGCCGCCACAGATCCCGGGAAAGGTCCGCCTCCCTCGCTTGGCCCGCCTGGTCGAGCAGGGTGTAGCCGGTCCCGTCCAGGGCGGCGTCGAGTTGCTCGCGGGTGAGCATTTCCGGCTCGTCCTCGGAAAGCGGGCGGTTGATGGCCAGAAGCCGCGAACCGAGACGGTGGACCCCTGCCTCATACGCCGCATTCGCGGGATCCGGCTCGCCATGGTGGTCCAGCCGGGTCCGGGCCTCCCCGGCCAGCGTCCGCGATTCATCACCGCCCACCGTCCCGAGATAGGAAGCATCAAAACGATCCGCCCCTGCGGTGACGATGCGCTGGACCACTGGCAGCAGCACATCCGCGTCCCCCAGGTTTGACCACGTGTAGTCCGGAGTCGAACCGAGGAACCACGCCGTGCCACGGTCCACCACCTGGCGGGAGAGAAATGGTTCGCCATCCTCCCATTTCGCCAGCGGTGCGGCGTCGCCGAGCGGGATCTGCCTGCGGATGGCCTTCAGCCGCTCGGCGGGGATCGGGGTTCCGTCGATGCCATCGCGCAGCGGACCATCCGTATGGTTCCAGTCCCGGAGGATGAGGAATTTTCCGCGTTCCGCCTCGGTGGGTTGCGACCATTTCAGGTCGAGGAACGGTGCGGACGATGCCTCGCCGGGTGGGAGGAAAAGCACCTGCCCGCCGGAGGTGAGAAACCGGTTGAGCCACTCCGCGGTGGAGCCGGTGGGAAAGGGAGCCGCCCACAGGATGGCCGCCAGATCATTCGTGGAGATCGCCGCGGCTTGCGCGGGCGGGATGAACCCGGCGGACTGGCTGCCGAATCCGGGAGGCGCGGCGGCCAGCAGCAGATAGTCCGCCGCTTCTCCGGGAGTACCCACCACGAGGGACTTCACCGGGCGCGACGGGCCGTAGGCGAAGAACGCCACGTTGTCCCGCGGGTTGCCGTCACCCGGGATCGAAAGGTGGCCATGGCCGGTGCTGCTGTCAGGTGGCAGGACGATGCGTTTCTGGAAACGGAAAGCCTGGCCGGGGATGGTGAGGGTCTCCGTGGTGCCGCTGCCATCGAGATGGGTGGTCAGCGGGATGTTCGCAGTACCCCGTGCATTCTCCGGGCGCAGGACCTCCAGATCCAGGATGAGTTCATTTCCCGTGCGGCGTGAACCCAGCAGGCGGAGGGCATTGTTCGAGGAAGTGGAGCCGGAGAGGGAAATCACCCGGATGGCCGGCTTTTGCGGGAGGCTGGCGATGCTCGCCCGGGCAGCCGCCCAGCGTTCGTCGTCCGCCTTCCAGTTGGACGACTGGAGGTCGGACGCCAGCCAGATCTCGGAACGCCCCGGTGTTTCCGAGAGAAACTCCGCCGCGCTGGCCAGCAACGAGGGGAAATCCGCCGCGCTGTCCGTGGCTGCGGTGGACGAGAGTTCCGGCAGCACATCCGACGAGGGAACGTCCTGCGGCCTGCCGCTGGCGGAGTCGATCAACACAAGCCGCGGAGAGCCGATGTCCTTCAGCGCGCCGCGCACCTGCTCGAGCACAAGCTGGCGGCGCGGTGAGAGTCCATCACCGGGCCTGGACTCCATCGAAGCCGAGCGGTCGAGCACCAATACCACCGTGTTCACCGTGCCGCCGCCCCAGCCCATCAGGCTGGAAGCGATCGGCCGTGCCGCCGCCATGGCCAGTGCCGCGATGCCCAGCGCCCGGCAGGTGAGGATCAGGATGTGCCGCAGCTTCTTCTTGCCCCGGCTTTCCCGCGTCGCTTTCAGCAGGAACTGCATCGCCGCCCACTGGATCGTCTTGTGGCGGCGGCGGTTCAGCAGGTGGATCGCGATCGGAATCGCGGCCGCGGCGAGGAACCAGAGAAGCAGTGGAGAGAGGAAAAGCACGGGTATTAAGCACTAAATCTTAAGCACCAAATCCGAAACGAAGAAGGGTGCAAGAAACGGCGGCTATTTTTGAGAATTTCTGAGGATGGTCGCCAGGATTCGGGACAATTCGTCGGATTCCCGGTAGAGCTGGCGTAACGTTTGTTTCAGAGTGTCGTCGGAGGAGGTTTCTCCCAAGAGTCTTAGCCATAAGCGGGTTTCACTGGCCTCTTTCTTCGAGATCCGGATTCTGAGGAGAAAGTCAGGTTTCGAGACGGCATTATTTGCCTCGATGTAGTTGGCTGCAACCGAACCTGAAGACCGGAGCAATTGATCGACATCGGTCCATTGCTCCCGGTTCCATTTCCTCCCTGCGATGCAACGCCGGATGGAGAGCGCGAACTGGAACGTGCGTTCCTCCAGATCATATTCCGCTCCATCGGCCATCTCCTCGTTTCGAATTTGGTGCTTAAGATTTAGTGCTTCGAACGCACGATGCGCGCGGTGAGGAACTCCCTCAACAACGGCTCCAATGGCGTGTCCGTTGTCACCAATTGATAATCCGCGTTCGCATCATGGCACTTGGCCCGGACTGCGGAGAGGAAATCGCGGAGGGCGGTTTTGTATTCGTCGGCGATGAGATTCGGTTCCGCGACCAGGGCGGTGCCATCCTCCAGGTCCACGAAGCGGCGGGGACTGTCGAAATTGAAACCGATCTCCAGAGGATCCATCAGGTGGAACACGGAGATGTCATGCTTGCGGTAGCGCAGATGCTGGAGGGCATCGCCGAACGCCTCCGGATCCGTGAACAGGTCGGAAAGGATGACGACGAAGGCACGTTGGCCGATCTTTTCCGCGATGGTGTGCAGCGCGCCGATGAGGCCCGTTTCACCGGAAGGCTCCAAAGATGACAGCGTCTGGAAAAGACGCTCCAGATGGGCAGGGCGGCGGCTGGGCGGTACTTCCAGGTGCAGCTTGTCCGTGCAGATGGAAAGACCGGCAGCATCGCCTTGATTGACCAGCAGGTAGGCGAGCGACGCCGCGATTTTCCTCGCATACTGGACCTTCGGCCCTGCTTCGCCGGAAAACTTCATCGAACCGGAGGCATCCACCACGAAGTAGGCCCGCAAGTTCGTGTCCGCCTCGAACTCCTTGATGTAATACCGGTCGGAACGCGCGTAGGCCTTCCAGTCCAGTCGCCGGGTATCGTCTCCCGGCACATACTTGCGGTATTCCGCGAACTCGACCGACGATCCCCGGTGCGGCGAGCGGTGCTTTCCCGCCACGTTGCCCATCATCGGCACGCGCGTCTCGATCGGCAGTGAGCCGAGACGGGAAAGCAGCGTGTTGTCGAGGAAGTCGTATTTCACTTCGTGAGAATCAAGAGACAAGAATCAAGAATCCAGATGCAGCGGTGTGGGAGGCTTCAAATGGCCTATGAGTCCGCTCAGCATCCGGGAAATTTCCCGTGTTTCCTCGATCATCATGTCGGTATTGCTGAAAGGTTCGATTTTCAGTTCCCTGCACTTCCCTGTGGATCATGAGTTGGGTACGGAGTTCCCCGCACGAACCTTTGCTATAGCTGAGAAATCGGGAAAAGTCTGCTTCTGAGGATCGCTCCGAGCCTTCGGCAATATTTGAAGGAATGGAAATGGCCGAACGATGGATCTGATCTCGCAGGGCAAATTCACGGGACTTGTGGGACGCGACACAGACGTTGATCGCCAACCTGCATCCACGTTTCCAAACCTCCAGATTTTCAAAATTGTGATTCATGGTGAAAAAGGGCCTCTTTCTTGATTCTGGGTTCTTGAATCTGGATTCTTTATTCCTCCCGCATTTCAGTGATGAGTCTTTGAACGATCTTCTTCGAAGTCATTCCCTGCGACTCCGCGGAGAAATTCGTGATCACCCGGTGGGTGAGAACAGGCGAGGCCACCGCTTCCAGATCTTCCAGCGATGCCATATAGGCACCACGTAGCGCGGCGCGGGACTTCGCTCCGAGAATCAGATACTGCACGGCCCGCGGTCCCGCGCCCCAGCCGACGGTGTCCTTCAGCCATTGTGGGGACTCCGGCTGGTTCGGGCGGGTGCGGCGGACGATGTTCACCGCATATTCATAAAGATGCTCCGGCACCGGCACCCGGCGGACGAGCTGCTGGAAGGCGAGGATCTTGTTGCCGTCGATCAGGCGGTTGAGCGCCTGGCGGGCCGAGCCGGTTGTCTCCCGGGCGATCCGGATTTCATCCGCGGCGGAGGGATAGTCCAGTTCGATGAGGAACATGAAGCGGTCGAGCTGCGCTTCGGGGAGGGGGTAGGTGCCCTCCTGCTCGATCGGGTTCTGGGTCGCGAGAACGAAGAAGGGAGGGGAGAGGGGGTAGGTTTTCCCCAGCACCGTCACCTTGTGCTCCTGCATCGCTTCCAGCATCGCGGACTGGGTCTTCGCCGGGGCACGGTTGATTTCGTCCGCCAGGACGATGTTGGCGAAAAGCGGGCCGCGGATGAATTCAAACTCCCGTTTTCCGCCCACGCCGGATTCCTGGATGATGTCCGTGCCGGTGATGTCCGCAGGCATCAGATCCGGAGTGAACTGGATCCGGTTGAAGGAAAGCTCGAAGGTCTCCGCCACGGACGAGACCAGCAGGGTCTTCGCCAGACCGGGCACCCCCATCAGAAGGGCGTGACCGCGGGCAAACAGGCAGATGGCGAGTTGCTCGATCACCTCCTCTTGGCCGATGATGGTTTTTCCAAGTTCCTCCCGGAGAGCTTGGTAAACTTTTCCGAGTTCGTCGATGGCCGCGACGTCGTCGGGCGGCAGGTGGTGGGCGGGAAGGGCGGAATCCATGAAATAGAACGAGGCTGACCGTGCCAAACTAAGGGAGCACAATGGATTGTCCAGAAGGGACCGTCCCAGACAGCAACCTTGGAAGGGAGGGGGATTCCTTTAAGAAATCCGAAGTAATCGCCGAAATTTTCCATTTCCCACTTGCCAGACCGGGTTCGTCTGCTAAATCAGCCGCCCCCGCGGAAACCCGGAGCGTTCCGGCGTACCCTGCGGTCACTGCGAAATCCCGCTTAACATGGCACGTATCCTAGGTATTGAAATTCCCAACGAGAAGCGCATCGAAGCCTCGTTGCCGTATATTTTCGGCATTGGTCGCCCGACCGCTGCGAAGATTCTTGATCACGCTGGCATCGATCCGAACATCCGGACCGGCCAACTGACCGAGGACCAGCTTGTCCGCATCGCCCAGGTGATCCAGGCGGAGCAAGTCCTCGTCGAAGGTGACCTGCGCCGTGAGCGCCAGTCGCAGCTCAAGCGCCTGACCTCCATCAACTGCTACCGCGGCATCCGCCACAAGCGCGGCCTTCCGGTCCGTGGCCAGCGCACCCGCACCAACGCCCGCACCCGCAAGGGCAAGAAGAAGACGGTCGGCGTTAAGAAGTAATTTTTTGATCATAGACTCATGTCCGAAGAAACGAAACCAGAAGCCGCTGTGAAGCCAGCGGTTGAGCCGACAGCAGCTCCAGCACCCGCCCCTACCCCCGCCCCTGAGGCTGCGGCACCCGCGGTCGAAGGCGCTCCCAAAAAGGAAGCGAAACGCGACATCTTCGCCGAGATCGGCGGAGGTGAGGAAGAAATCAAAATTCACAAGGCCAAGGGCTCGAAGAACGTTCTTCGCGGCATCGTCCACGTGACTGCCACCTTCAACAACACCATCGTCAGCGTCACCGACGTGAACGGCAACTCGATCGGTTGGTCGAGCGCCGGCAAGATGGGCTTCAAGGGTTCCCGTAAATCCACCGCTTATGCAGCGCAGGTCGTGTCGCAGGACGCCTGCCGCCAGGCGATGGGCCACGGCCTCAAGGAAGTGGATGTGCGTGTCAAAGGTCCGGGTTCCGGCCGTGAGTCCGCCGTCCGTGCCGTCCAGGGTCTGGGTCTTGAGATCCTCTCCATCCGCGACGTCACCCCGATCCCGCACAACGGCTGCCGTCCGAAGAAAGCGCGCCGCGTCTAATCCCCAACTTTAGAAATTCCAGAACATGGCACGTTACACAGGTCCACGCGCGAAGATCAGCCGCCGTTTCGGCGTCTCCCTCTTCGGCCCGTCCAAAGCAGTCGAGCGCCGCAATTTCCCACCGGGTCAACACGGCGTCCGCGCCGGCCGGAAAAAGAAGAGCGAATACTCCGTCGCACTCGGCGAGAAGCAGAAGCTCCGTTTCCAATACGGTGTCCTCGAGAAGCAATTCCGTGGTTACTATGAGGAAGCAGCCCGCCGCCGCGGCGTTACGGGTGTCATCCTCTTGCAGCTCCTCGAGCTCCGTCTCGACAACGTCATCTACCGTTCCGGTTTCGCGAACACCCGCCAGGCAGCCCGCCAGCTCGTCAACCACGGCCACGTCCTCGTGAACGGCCGCAGCGTTGACATCCCGAGCTATCAGGTGAAGCCGGGCGACGTGGTGAAGGTGGCTGCCAAGCCATCCTCCCAGCAACTCGCGACCCGCATGGTCGATCTCACCCAAGCTGCCCCGATCGCTGACTGGCTCACGGTTGACAAGGACAAGCTTGAAGCTGTGATCGCCCGCGTCCCGGAGCGCTCCGACATCGATCCGCTCGTCAACGAGCAGCTCATCGTCGAGCTTTACTCCCGCTGATCTCCGCAAGGAACAGTTGTTTTCCAAAAACGTCCGGTTTCCGAAAGGGACCGGGCGTTTTTGTTCGCGTAGCGAAGGTCGTGAGACCTTCGGCGGAGGATGTCCGTAAAGATCCCGGGCCGTTTCCTTCATCCGGCATCGCCACAACCGAAGCTTTCACAAGCTTCGCTACCAAAACAAAAAAAGCGGCCCGCCTGATCACCATCCTGGAAAAACCCAAAACCAGGAAGTATCTCACGCGGGCCGCCTTGTCTTGCGACATGGAGAGATACCTGTCGGAGCGACTCCATCTTACAAAGATCGCGAAAAATTTCGCACGCTCGCCTGATGGGTTGTGTTGGGTTTTTGCAAGTGATTGAAATCCAAATTTTTTGGAGAATGTCCACCGTGGAAAATCACATGCCCGGCTCCGTTGCGGAACCGGGCATGCTTCTTGTCAGGCAACCGTTCACCGACAAAAGGGGCGGGGAAGTCACACCACCCCTTGGGCGAGCATAGCGTCCGCGACTTTCACGAATCCGGCGATGTTGGCCCCGTCCACGTAATTCACGAATCCGTCCTTGCCGGTACCATACTCGACGCAGGAATGGTGGATGTTCTGCATGATGGCGTGCAGGCGGTTGTCCACATCCGCCCGGCTCCATGGCATCCGGATCGCGTTCTGGGACATTTCGAGACCGCTGGTGGAAACCCCACCGGCGTTGGCCGCCTTTCCGGGACCGTAGGCGATCCTGGCGTCGAGGAAGACCTTCACCGCCTCCAGGTCGGAAGGCATGTTCGCCCCTTCCGCCACGCACTGGCAGCCATTGCGGATCAGGAGGGCGGCATCGTCTCCGTCGATCTCGTTCTGCGTCGCACAGGGCAGGGCGATGTCACAGGGGATCTCCCACGGACGCTTGCCGTCGAGATAGGGGAGCTTGAAGTGATCCGCGAACTCGGAGATGCGGCCTCGCCGCTCGTTCTTCAGCTCCATGCACCACGCCAGTTGCTCGGAAGTCAGGCCATCCGGGATGTGCACCGTTCCCGCGGAGTCGGAGAGGGAGATGACGGATGCGCCGAGTTCAATGCACTTTTCGGACGCGAACTGGGCGACGTTGCCGGAGCCGGAGATGGCCACCTTTTTGCCCTCGAAGCCATCCTTGTGGAGGTGGAGCATCTCCTGGGCGAAATAGACGCAACCATAGCCGGTCGCTTCCGGACGGATGAGGCTGCCGCCGTAAGAGAGTCCCTTGCCGGTCAGCACGGAGGTGAACTCGTTGGTCAGGCGCTTGTATTGGCCGAACATGTAACCGATTTCCCGCGCCCCCACGCCGATGTCTCCGGCAGGCACGTCCACGTCCGCGCCCACATGGCGGAACAGTTCGCTCATGAAGGACTGGCAGAAGCGCATCACCTCGCCGTCGGTGCGCCCTTTCGGATCAAAGTCGGATCCTCCCTTGCCTCCGCCCATCGGCAGGGTGGTCAGGGAGTTTTTGAAAACCTGCTCGAAGGCGAGGAATTTCAGGATGCTCAGGTTCACGGACGGATGGAAGCGGAGGCCGCCCTTGTAGGGCCCGATCGCGCTGTTCATCTGCACCCGGTAGCCGCGGTTCACATGGGTGGTTCCGCTGTCATCCACCCACGGCACCCGGAAAAGGATCACCCGCTCCGGCTCGACGATCCGCTCGAGGAGACCGTGCCGGAGATATTTTGGATTTGCCTGCACGAAGGACCAGAGGCTCTGCAGCACCTCTTCCACCGCCTGGTGGAACTCGGGTTGCAGGGGATCTCTCCGGCGGATGTAGGTCAGGAATGAATCGAGGGATTCGTAGCGGCTGTTTCGGGTATCAGTTGACATAAGATGGAGTTGCCGGGCCTGGTGGCCGCTTATTGCGGGCAGGGCTGGGCGAGGGAATCCTTGAGCACCTCCCGGATGACCGCGCGCTGCGGCCCGGCAGGGGAGGTCCAGGTGACGTTGGTGCCGACCTTGCGGCCTAGGATCGAAAGTCCGCAGGGGGAGAGCACCGATACCCGCTCCGTGTCATCGCGGGCCTCCTTCGGGAGCACGATGCGGATGCTGCGGGATCGTTTCGGGGAACTCAGGATGACCAGATCACCCAGACCCACGTGGACATCGAGGGTTGGTTCGTCATCGCAGATCCTGGAAGAGCCGATGAATCCCGAAAGCGCGTCATACGCCTCTGGATGAGGGATGAGGCCGGGGAGTTGATGGTGGAAAAGTGCGGAGAGGGTCGAGCGGTCGCGCCCGGCCAGAACAATCGTAGGGTTCATGGTAATAGATTGGATGGGTCCCTTCCGGTACGTGGAAGGAACTGCGGTTGGATTCCGTCAGGAGTTGGGGTTTTCGGAACAGCCTCGGGAAGTGTTTCCCATTAGAGAGGCTGTCCGTTACCCCCGGAATGCCGCCATCCGGTGACCGCACCAACCTTGCACCGGCACCGTCGCCTGACGGGCCTTGCTGGGTTTGATTGCGGACTGCGTTGGAGTCATGAACAAAATTCATGTTAGATTCCGGAGCGGGGACCGCAATCTAAAATTTAGTCCCCTTCGGAATGCACGGCCGCATCGTGCGGAGGTAAAACGACCCCTCCGGGCAAAAGGAAAGCGGCCCGCCTGATCACCAATCTGGAAAAACCCTTAACCAGAAAGTATCTCACACGGGCCGCCTTGTCTTGCGACATGGGAATATACCCACACTCCGGAATTCTTCTTTCGATTTTTGGGAGATTTTTTCGAGAATACTGTAAGTGTTTATTTTACAGATTGTTAGATTCTGACTTCGGGCGGGAAAAAGATCGTCTCCGGCGCGGGTTGAGCCCTGTCAGCCCTTCGCCACGACCTGGCGCGACAGCATCCGGTCGCCGTCGAAGGAGAATTTCCCCTCGAAGCGCTTGTTCTCCAGCAGAAGCGGGAGCCAGTGGCGGTCATCCTCCCACATCCGGTCATAGGGGATGTCCGCGAACGGGAACCAGACCGGCACCGCCTCGTCCGTTTCCGTAGGCGTGCCGGTGAAATCCTCCGCACGATAGACGTGGCAGATGATGTGCGGCATGTCCGACATGTGGAAATGCAGCTCACCCAGCTCCACCGGATCCGATGGCGTGATGAGCAGTTCTTCCTGCGTCTCCCGGATCACGGATTCCAGCGGCGTTTCACCGGGATCGATCTTGCCTCCCGGCCCGTTGATCTTCCCGGCTCCATGTCCGCGCTTCTTTTCGATCAGAAGGATCCGCCCATCCCTGACGATGAACATCAGGGTCGCGTGGATACCCGGAACCCATTGGCTCCAGTCGATGGGTGGGGATTCGCTCATGGGGCAAGAAAGCCGGTCGGATGACCGGATCATTCCGCGTAGGCCTCCACCGAGTCGCACGTGCAGACCAGGTTCCGGTCGCCGTGGACGTTGTCGATGCGTCCGACGCTCGGCCAGAACTTGTGCTGGCGCAGATAGGGCAGTGGGAAGGCTGCCTGCTCACGGGGATAGGTACGCCCCCAATCGTCGCCACAGACCACATCCGCGGTGTGCGGTGCGCGTTTCAGCGGGTTGTCGTTCGCATCCGCCTCGCCGCGGATGATCGCGCTGATTTCACCGTGGATGGAGATCATCGCGTCGCAGAAGCGGTCCAGTTCGGTCTTCGCCTCGGATTCCGTCGGTTCGATCATCAGCGTGCCGGTCACCGGCCAGCTCATCGTGGGGGCGTGAAAACCGTAGTCCATCAGACGCTTCGCCACATCCTCCACGGTCACGCCGCTCTGGTCGGAGAGCTGGCGCACGTCGATGATGCATTCATGGGCGACCAGTCCCTGGTTGCCGGTGTAGAGGACCGGGTAGAAGGGGGCCAGCTTCTTGGCAACGTAGTTCGCGTTGAGGATGGCGACCTCGGTGGCTTCGCGCAGACCGGCGGGTCCCATCATGGCGACATACATCCAGGAGATGGTGTTGATGGAAGCGCTGCCCCATGGTGCGGAACACACGGCACCGGCCTTGTTCTCCAGTTCGGCGTGGCCGGGCAGGAAGGGAACGAGTTGCTCCGCCACCCCGATGGGGCCGACGCCGGGACCGCCGCCACCGTGGGGGATGCAGAAGGTCTTGTGCAGGTTCAGGTGGCAGACATCCGCACCGATCAGGCCGGGGGAGGTGAGGCCCACCTGCGCGTTCATGTTCGCGCCGTCCATATAGACCTGGCCGCCCGCGTCATGGATCACATCACAGATGGTGCGGATGGTTTCCTCGAACACCCCGTGGGTGGATGGATAGGTCACCATCAGGCAGGAAAGGTTTTCCCGGTGCTCCTCGGTCCGGGCGATCAGGTCGTCCACGTCGATGTTGCCCTTCTCGTCGCATTTCACGCCGATGACCTTCATGCCCGCCATCACGGCGGAGGCCGGGTTGGTGCCGTGCGCGGAGACGGGGATCAGGCAGATGTTGCGGTGGGTGTCACCACGGGAGAGGTGGTAGTTGCGGATCGCCAGCAGGCCGGCATATTCGCCCTGGGAGCCGGCGTTCGGCTGGAGGGAGACGGCGGCGAAGCCGGTAACCTCGGCCAGCCATTTCTCCAGCAGGGAAAGCATCTCGCGGTAACCTTGGCTCTGGTCGGCGGGGACGAAGGGGTGGATCGAGGAAACCTCCGGCCAGCTCAGCGGCATCATCTCGGAGGTGGCGTTGAGCTTCATCGTGCAGGAGCCGAGCGCGATCATGGACTCGTTCAGCGCGAGGTCCTTCGACTCCAGGCGCTTCAGGTAGCGCAGCATCTCCGTTTCGGAGTGGTAGCTGTTGAACGCCTTCTGGGTGAGGAACGCGCTGCCGCGGCTGAGGGCGGCGGGCCATGCGGAACTGCTGTCGGAGCTGGCGGAACTCTTCGCGCCGAATGCTCCGGCGATGGTGGTCACCTCTTCGGCGGTGGTCGTTTCATCGAAGGAAATGCCAAGGTGCTGGCTGTCGATGACACGCAGGTTGATGCCTTTTTCCACCAGCGCGGAAGCAACGGTTTTCGCGTCGGCGACCTTGGCGACCACGGTGTCAAAGAAGGCACCATCCTCCACGGCCACGCCCGCCGCGGCGAGGGTGGCTTTCAGCGTTGCGGTGCGGGAATGGACGGAGCGGGCGATGTGCTTCAGACCTTCCGGACCGTGATAGACGGCATACATGGATGCCATCACGGCCAGCAGCACCTGGGCGGTGCAGATGTTGGAGGTGGCCTTGTCGCGGCGGATGTGTTGCTCGCGTGTCTGGAGGGAAAGGCGGAAGCCCGGCTTGCCGCGGGAGTCCACGGAAACACCGATCAGGCGGCCGGGCATCTTGCGTTTCAGCGCGTCCTTGCAGGCCATGAAACCGGCGTGCGGACCGCCGAAGCCGAGCGGCACGCCGAAGCGCTGGGAGGAGCCGACGCAGATGTCCGCGCCGAATTCGCCGGGAGCCTTGAGGAGGGTGAGGGCCAGCAGATCCGCGGCGACGATGTTGTAGATGCCCGCCTTGGTGTTCTTTTCACAGAATGTGGCGAAGTCATCGATGCGGCCACGGGTGTCCGGATACTGCACCACGGCGGCGAAGACCCCTTCCTCCATCTGGGCCGACTGCCAGTCGCCGGTGATGACCTTGATGCCCAGCGGCTCGGCGCGGGTGATGACGACGTCCAGCGTCTGCGGATGGACCCGGTCGGAAATCCAGATCGCGGTGCCCTTCGGTTTGTGGGCCAGTGCGAGCGTCATCGCCTCCGCGACGGCAGTGCCTTCATCCAGCAGCGAGGCATTCGCCACATCCAGACCGGTCAGGTCCGTGATCATCGTCTGGAAATTCAGCAGCGCCTCCAGGCGGCCCTGCGCGATCTCCGCCTGATAGGGGGTGTAGGCGGTGTACCAGCCTGGGTTTTCCAGAATGTTCCGCTGGATGACGCCGGGAACGTGGGTGTTGTGGTAGCCTTGGCCGATGTAGGACTTCAGTACCTTGTTGCGGCCCATGATCGACTTCAGCCACGCCAGCGCTTCCTGTTCGGACTTCGCAGCGGGCAGGTTCAGCGAATCGTCCATGCGGATGCCAGCCGGTACGGCTGCATCGATCAGCGCGTTGAGCGTGGTGAAGCCGGTATCGCGGAGCATTTCCTCACGGTCGGGACCGATGGGGCCGAGGTGACGGGAGCGGAAGTCGGAGCGCATGGAATGGGGATGGGCGGATGAGGCGGAAAAGAAAAGAGCGAGCCCGGAGGCTCGCGGTCCCTTGCGGAGACGGTGGGAATGGAGATCAGGAAATATGGGAGGCGTAGGCCTCGGGAGTCAGCATGGACTCGACTTCAGCCGGGTTTTTCACCTTCAGCTTGAAGATCCAGCCCTTGCCATACGGGTCGGTGTTCACCAGGGACGGGTCGGACTCGACGTCGCCGTTGGCCTCGATGATCTCACCGGCCACGGGAGCGTAGATGTCGCTGGCCGCTTTCACGGATTCCACAACGGCGGTAGGGTCCCCGCCATCCACATTGCGGCCGATGATGGGCAGTTCGACGAAGACGACGTCGGTGAGTTCCTCCTGGGCGTGGTCGGAGATGCCTACGGTGGCGATGTCACCTTCGAGGCGGACCCACTCGTGGGAAGTGCTGAAACGGAGATCGGCTGGGATGCTCATGGAGTTAGGTATGGATGATGGAATTTCAGGAAATCAGGAAGAGGACTTTACGGGCTTGTAGAACGGTTTCTTCACCACCTTCGCAGGAGTGAGGCGGCCACGGATGTCGATGTTGAGGAGCGTGCCAGGCTTGGTGTGTTCCACGGGCAGGTAGGCCATGCCGATCCCGGTCATCAGGCTCGGGGAAAGCGCGCCGCTCGCCAGTTCGCCGATGACGATGCCATCCTGCGCGGTGACCGGGTAGTGTGCGCGGGGCGGGGCGCCCTTTTCCAGATAACGGATGCCCACCAGCTTGTGCGCCGGACCGGCTTCCTTCTGCGCGGCGAGGACGTCCCGGCCGGTGAAGTCCTTCGTCAGGTCCACGAAAAATCCCAGGCCGGCCTCTAAGGGCGTGCGGGTGGGGGAAAGATCGTTGCCGTTGAGGGGATAGCCCATCTCCAGGCGCAGCGTGTCACGCGAGCCGAGGCCACATGGCACCACCCCGGCGGCGATGAACTTGTCCCACCATTCGCCCGCCTCCGCGGCAGGGCAGAAAAACTCGAAGCCATCCTCACCGGTGTAGCCGGTCCGGCAGATGACCAGATTGTTGTCCGTGCGGTGGATGCCATTCCGGCCTGGCAGCGGTTCACCCGGCAGCACCTTCGCATAGGCCTCCTGGGACAGCGGGCCTTGGATCGCCAGACCGGCCCAGAAGCCGCTTTCGTTGCGGATGGCGGCATCCGCCGGTTGGAAGCGGATGAACCATTCGTAGTCCTCGTCGATCATCGAGGCGTTCACCACCAGGAAGAATTCATTCTCACCCGTGCGATAGACGATGAGGTCGTCGATCACGCCGCCCTGTTCGTTCAGCATGAGGGTGTATTGTCCCTGGCCGATCTCCAGTGCGCTGATGTTGTTCGTCAGCATCTTCTGGAGCCAGGCGGAGGCTCCCGGGCCACCGACGATGAACTGGCCCATGTGGGAGATGTCGAAAATGCCGGCCTTTTCACGCACGGCGGCGTGTTCGCTGAGGATGGAGGTGTATTGCACCGGCATATACCACCCGCCGAATGGGACCATGCGGGCGCCGAGAGCTTCGTGGTTGGCTTCCAGCGGCGTGCGTTTCAGGTCTTCTTCGGTCACGCGCGGAAGGATGGTCAGGACCGGAGGGCTTGTCAACCGGGCGGGAGGGTGGATGATCTCCTGCGATGCGATTTCTCGATCAGATGGAGCGGAAAATGGGGTGGCTGGCTTTCCCGGGGTTGTTCCGGTTTTATGCCTTGTTCCATGCCCTGGTCTTCGGTTTGCAGCTTTTCCGCAAGGATATCGGCATGTTGCTCGAGTTCGACCGGGAAAAGATCCTGGCGGGTGAGGTATGGCGGGTGCTGACTTTCCTGTTCTCCTCTTCCGGAATGTCCGGGATCGGCCCGATCGGCCTGCTGTTTTTCTTCTTCATGGTCAGGATCGCCTTCATGCTGAGCGATGCGCTTGAGGGGGCATGGGGCGTGTTCCGGACTTCCATGTTCATGTATGCAGGCTGGCTGTTCCTCCTGCTGGGGAATTTCATCTCACCGGTCGCGTTTTCCGGCAGCGGCTTCCTTCTTTACGGAACAGCGTTCCTCGCATTTGCCACCCTGTTCCCGAAGGTGGAGTTCCTGATGTTCTTCATCCTGCCGGTGCAGGTCCGGTTCCTGGCGATGATCCAGGTAGGATTCCTGGTGCTGACCCTGCTGGCGGACTACCGGTTGTTCCCGCTTTTCCTGCTGGGACACCTCAACTACCTGCTGTGGACCGGCATTCCTGCCCTGCGGGGGCAGGCGAGGGTCATGCAGTCCGTCCAGCGCCGCCGGTCGTTCAATGAGAAGAAACTCCCGAAGGAAGAGGCCTTCCATGCCTGCACCACCTGTGGACGGACGGAAATCTCCGACCCCAAGCTGGAGTTCCGCGTCGGAACCGACGGCCACGAGTATTGCGGCGACCACCTGCCGGATTGACGGGGGGAATCAGAGCACTTCCTTCACGAATTTCTCCCTCTCGAAAATGGCGAACGCATCCGGTTCCTCGCCGGTTCCCAGAAAGCAGGGCGGAATATCGAGTTGGTCGTAGATGGTGATGGCGATGCCGCCTTTGCCGGAACCGTCCAGTTTCGTGACGATCAGCCCGTCGAGAGGGGATGCCTTGTGGAACTCCTTGGCCTGCTGCATCGCATTCGAGCCGGTGGTCGCATCCACGACCAGCAGGGTCAGGTGCGGCGCGGTTTCATCCTGCTTGGCGATGGTGCGGCGGATTTTCGTCAGCTCCTCCATCAGGTTGTGGCGGGTGTGGAGCCGTCCGGCGGTATCGCAGATGAGGAAGTCCGACTTGTCCGCGATGGCCTTCTGGTGGGCGTGGAAACAGACGGACGATGGGTCCGCGTTCGGGTTGCCCTTGATGACGGGAATGTGAAGCCGGTCACCCCAGCGTTGGAGCTGCTCCACGGCGGCGGCGCGGAAGGTATCCGCGGCGGCCATCACCACGGAGTGGCCGCGTTTCGTCAGCCAATGGCCCAGCTTCGCGGATGAGGTGGTCTTGCCGGTGCCGTTCACCCCGACAACGAGGATGACGTAGGGCTTTCCGTCCGGGCGTGGTGCCGGTGGCGCGACATCCTGTGGCAGTCGGTCCGCCAGATGGCGGCGGGTCACTTCGATCACATCCTCCGCGGAAACCTTCCGCCCGAGATCCTTGAGATCGTCGATGATGAAGGTCGTTAGATGGATGCCGAGGTCGGATGCGATGAGATCCGCCTCAAGATCATCCCAGTCGATCTCGGCGCGGTTGGTGATCTTGCCGAGAAGTGATTTGAAAAAGCCAGCCATGCGAGGGACGTGGGGAGCAGGAAATCAGAAACAGGAAACGAACCTCACAGTTCCTTCACGCGGAGATTCCGCCAGCGGACATTGGTCGCCTTGCCGGAGTGGACCTGCAGGCCGAAGAAGCCTTCCGGGGTGAATTCCGGAGCCTCATCCTTGAAGTCCACGCGGAGTTCGCCGTTGAGCCAGATCTGGATGTGGTTGCCTTCCGCGAGGACGCGGATGCTGTTCCAGTCATCCCACTTGAAAAGCTTCTGACCCTGTTCGGTGAAGGCCTTCTGGGCGGCCTTCGCTTCCTCGGTGTCGTTCTTGCCGTTGCCCTTGCGGTAGGGGAACAGCCAGCCGCGGCGCGCCTCGTCGAACAGGCCGGCGGTCCAGGAGCGGGCCTTGCCATTGTCGTGCTCGCACTGGTAGCCATAGACGCGGCCGTTTTCGCCCTCTTTCTGCAGTCCGCGGATCATGACGCCGGAGTTGCCCGCGATGCTGTCGAACTTCATGTCAAAGCGGAGGTCGAAGTTCTTGTAGGTCTTTTCCGTGATGAGGAAGGTGTTCGCCTTCACGTTCTCCCCGCTGCCGATGATCTCGTCGCCCGCGGCCTTGTATTCGCCGGTTCCGCCGACGATTTTCCAGCCGGTCAGGTCCTTGCCGTTGGTGAGCGGGGTGAAGCCTTCTTCCGCCGCGGTGAGCGGCAGAACGAGACAGGCGAGGAGCAGGAGTTTCTTCAGCATGGCGGAGGGGAGTTAGGAACGGGTTGAGGGATTTGCAAGTGCGGAAATGGCGGCGGCCAGCGCGGTCACGGCAGCCGGGGGGTGGCTGGCGGAGATGCTGACCCGCAGCCGGGCGGTGCCACGCGGGACGGTGGGGAAGCGGATCGCCGGGACGAGGAAGCCGGAAGATTCCAGGGAAGCGGCGGCATCCAGTGTCTCATGGTTTCCCCCGAAAATGTGCGGGATCACCGGGGAGGGATGGTCGGCCAGCAGACGGATGTTCGAGAACAACCGTTCCCTCAGCACGGTGCCTTCCGCAGAGTCGATCAGTTCAAGCGACATCCTCGCCGCATGTGCCACGGCGGGTGGGGGAGCGGTGGAGAAAATGAAAGCACGTGCGCGGTTGATGAACAGGTCGATCCACGCCCGCGACGCCGCGATGTATCCTCCGGAGAGACCCACCGCCTTGCTCAGCGTGCCCATCTGGAAGGCGATCCGCTCCTGCAGATCCAGTTCCTCCGCCAGTCCCATCCCATGGTTGCCCAGCACGCCGATGGCATGGGCTTCATCGAGGAAAAGCAGCGCACCGTGGGCCTCCGTGAGATCGACGATTTCACGCAGCGGACACAGATCCCCGTCCATGCTGAAGACGGATTCCGTGACCACCAGGATGGTGGCGTCCGGGGACTTGGCGCGGATGGTGTTCAGCAGCCGTGAGAGCTTGCCTGTGTCATTGTGGGGGAATACCCGCAGGGTGGCTCCGGACAGCCGTGAGGCATCGACGAGGGAGGCGTGGGAAAGCTTGTCGAGGAGGATGAAGTCATCCTTTCCGGCGATCACCGGGATCGTCCCGAGCGCGGTCGCATAGCCGGAGGAAAAGGTCAGCGCCGCCTCCGTCCGCTTCTTCTCCGCCAGGGATTCCTCCAGCAAAAGGTGCGGGGGCTGGGTGCCGCAGACCAGCCTGGATGCGGTCGATCCCGCTCCGAACCTGCCGATGCCCTCGCAAAAGGCATCCTTGATCCGTTCATGTCCGGACAGTCCCAGATAGTCGTTGGACGCGAAGTTCCAAAGTTCCCTTCCGTTCCTGACGACTGATGGTCCCGGGGCTGAATCCAGCGGACGCAGGCCGCGGAGAAGTCCATCGGCCTCAAGCTCGCGGAGGGCTTGTTCGGGCTGGCGCATGTCGATGGGCCGCGGGTGATCCTGTCCTCAGGACTCCGGGCGTTCCAGTGACCAGCGGAGGAGCTTGCTGGAGTCCGACCAGATGTTGGGCGTGTTCGACTTCAGCACCACGGCGATGACGGAGCGTCCATTGAGCGAACCGGATGAAATCAGGCAACGCCCGGAAGCATTCGTGGTTCCTGTTTTCATGCCATCGCAGTAGGGCAGGGTCTTGAGAACCTTGTTCGTGTTCTCCAGCAGGCGGGTTCTGCCGTCATTGAAACGGAAGGTGTAGGCCTTGGTCGCGGCGAAGGAGCGGATGATGGGGCTGCGGTAGGCGACACTGGCGGCGATGGCCATGTCGCGGGCAGTCGAGAACTGGTCGGGCTCGGTGAGGCCGTGCGGATTCCTGAAACGGGAATTCCGCATGCCCAGCGCGGCGCACTTCCGGTTCATCATCGCGGCGAATTCCTCCTGGCCTCCAGCCACGTCACGGGCGAGGGCGCGGCCGACGTCATTGGCGCTCTTCACCATCAGGACCTTCAACAATTCCCGGCGGGTGTAGGTTTCGCCCGCCTTGAGGCCCAGCTTGGTGGGTTCACACGCACCATCGGAGGCGACGATGGTGATCGGCTTGTCGAGATTGCCCGCGTCCAGGACGCAAAGGGCGGTGATGATTTTCTGGGTGCTGGCCACCGCGCGGCGCTGGTCGGCGTTCTTCGCGTAGAGCACGCGGCCGCTTTCGACATCCACGACGATGGCACTTTCCCCCACGACTGCCGGTGGTGGCGTGAGGGGGATTGCACCGACCCGAACCGGACCGGGTGCAGGGGCGGGAGCGTTCTGGCGGACGGCGGGGCCGCCAGCCAATTCCCGATGTTTGAGTGGCGGGGGCGGGTTGCCTCCACAGGAGGTGACGAAGGCCGCGAAGCAGGCCAGAGCGGAAAAGCGGACGCAGAGCGAACGTGACATGCCGGGATGATTCCCATCAGGGCCGGGCCTTCAAGCCGCGAATACCACCGGATGGCGGTTATTCAAGGGGCGGCAGGAGGCTGCCGTCCAGTTCTCCGGCATTGACCGGGCCGGTTGGTTCCTTGAAATCGACTGGTCCGCTGAAAAGCCCCCAGAAGCTGCGCTTCCTGCGGTTGTCGAAAGCCAGCGCCTGTTCCTGGCCGGTGGGCAGATCCTTGAGATCCTTTTCCCGGACCTCGACGACCTGCACCTTTGGCTTGGTCAGGCGGCCCCAGGAAGCATCCGCGAGGGCGGTGACACCGCTGGATGTCTTTTCCTTGGCGGCATTGACGACTTTCATCGTGCCGCAGGAAGTGAGCGTGATCGGCAGGATCACCGCCACAAGGATCGCCGGGGACATGGCTTTCATAGAGGGAGGGGACCATAACACATGGCCTCATGCTGTCCATACCTGCGTTTTGTAACGGAACTGGCAGAAATTTTCCGGCATCAGCGCGGCACCAGGACGAGGAAGTTGCGCACCGGCCGATTCCACAAGGGGCGGAAGCTGGCGGGACCTCCGGGAACCGAGCCGGAAACCCATAGGTCGGTGGAACGGCCTCCATCGAGGTTCAGCGCCACGCGGACCGGCCAGGAAGCAGGAGAGCCACCACGCAAGGCCGCGCCGAGTCCGGCCAACGTGCAGGATGAACTCCGGCCGATCCACCAGCGGCTGCCGCCATCCCAGGCGATGAACATGCGCACGGCGGGTTTCGAAGCATCCAGCCCGGATACGGTGCTGCCATTTTCCACCAGCAAAGGCCCGGCCTGCAGAAGTTCCCTCCGGCCAGCCGTCGCCTCACCCTTGCGCCGGGTCAGGCTCATGATACCGGATGAATCTTCCTGGAACACCCCGCTCCCGAGCGAGGAGCGGTTCCATGCGCCCGCGGGAGTTCCTGCTGCGACCAGCTTCCCGAGGGGAGTGCCCTCCGGAGTGAAAAAGCCCGCGTTGAACCCCGCCAATCCATTCCGGGATGCCGCCGCCGTCCGCGCGTCCGGATAGCGGCTGCCCGGGCCGGAGGGCTGGTCCACCACCACAAGCCGGTGGTTACGGCTGTCGAATGCCACGCCTTCAAAGCTGATCCCGGAGAGAGTGGCACGGGTCACCTTGGTGGGCTGGTCCGGAGAACGGGTGGGTTCCGGAACGGTCGGGGCGGCGGCTTCCTCCGCCTTGGCAGGGGGGCGGACTGTCTCTGTCCGGGCGGCCCCGGCAGGTCCGGTGGCAGGGAGCGGTGGTGCCTGCGTGCAGCCAACCGCGATCAAACAGAAGGAAAGGACTCCCAGGACATCCGCACGCATGGCGGGAAGGTGCATCCTTGCCGCGGTTTTGCAATCGTCCGCTTCAATCGGCGCGGACCCCGATGCCCAGCAGGGTCTGGAACTTCGGGGCCATCGTTTCCCGGTCAGCTACCACCGTCTCGATCCGGGTGAAGCCGGCTTTCTCCATCATGGAAGCGAGGTCACTTTCGGCGAAGCCGAGCCAGCGGTCGGCATACAGCTCCCGCGCTTCGTCGAAGTTGTGTTGCAGCAGGTCGAGGATGATGAGGCTGCCGCCGGGCTTCAGGATGCGGAACGCGGCGTTCACCGCCGTCTGCGGATGCTCGGCGTGGTGCAGGGCCTGGCTGAGGATGGCCAGGTCGAGCGACGCGTCATCAATGGGTGGGTTCTCGATGTCCCCGACGCGGAACTCCAGGTTGGAAAGTCCGTGCTGGACGGCGAGTTGCTGGCCGAACTCCACCATTTTCGGCGAAAGATCCACGGCGATGACCTTTTCCGCCCGCTGGGCGAGTAGCTGGGCGAGCGTGCCTTCACCCGCCCCCAGATCGGCCACCACCTTGTAGTTGAGGATCTTGATGAATGCCTCCGCAAGCGCCTTCCATGAGCGGCCCGGCACGTAGTCCTTCCCGAAGCGCCCGGCCAGTTCATCGAAATAGGCGCGGGATTTGTCCTTCCGCTTCCGCAGGAGGTGGCGGAGGGCGGACTGGTCCGAGAAAACCTCCGGGATCTCACTGGCGGCGACACGCGCCACTTTCATCAGATCCTCTCCGGCGGTGCAGGAGTAGATGTTGTTCTTCCCGCTGCGCTCGTCGCTCACCAGCCTGCCGGTTTTCATTTGCGAAAGCTGGGTGGAGATCCGGCTCTGCCCCATGCCCAGCAACTCCTGGAGTTCCGCCACGGAGAGGGCTTCCTGTTCCAGCAACATCAGAATCCGCAGGCGTGTGGGATCGGCCAGGAGCTTCAGGGATTTCAGCGTTGACGGCATGGGTGAAGCTATATATCAACGAATCACGATTTGACGATACGAAAATCGATCCAAGAAATACCGAACCGAATGAGCACCTATATCTTTTCCTCGGAATCCGTCGGCGAAGGCCATCCAGACAAAGTTGCGGACACCATCTCGGACGCCATCCTCGACGCCTGCCTCGCGGTGGACCCGAAGAGCCGCGTCGCTTGCGAGACCTTCGTGAAGAGCAATGTCGTTGTCGTGGGTGGTGAGATCACCATCCCCAAGATCGGCCAGAAGCCCATCGGCTCCGTGATCAACGTGGAGAAGATCATCCGCGACGCCGTGCGCGGGATCGGTTACGTCAACGGTGACGACGTGTTCCACGCCGACCAGATTTTCATCAACAACTACCTGACCACCCAGTCCCCGGACATCGCCCAGGGCGTGGACGCGAAGAAGGCCGAAGGCAAGAAGCACGCGGAACAGGGTGCCGGTGACCAGGGCATCATGTTCGGCTACGCCAGCGCGGAGACCCCGGAGCTGATGCCCGCCCCCATCATGTATGCCCACCGCCTGGGCCGCGAGCTGACCCGCATCCGCAAGACCGGCAAGGTGAAGTGGCTGCGCCCGGACGCGAAGAGCCAGGTCTCCGTCGAGTATGTCGATGGCAAGCCGACCCGCATCGTCAACGTCGTCATCTCCACCCAGCACGCGGAAGGCACCTCCCATGCGGAGATCGAGAAATTCTGCATCGAGCAGATCATCAAGAAGGTCCTGCCAAAGGGTATGCTGACCAAGGACACCAGCTACCTCATCAACCCGACCGGCAAGTTCGTCGTCGGTGGTCCCCAGGGTGACAGTGGCCTCACCGGCCGCAAGATCATCGTGGACACCTACGGTGGCATGGGCCGCCACGGTGGTGGTGCTTTCTCCGGCAAGGATCCGTCCAAGGTGGACCGCTCCGCCGCCTACATGGGCCGCTGGGTCGCCAAGAACGTCGTGGCCGCAGGCTACGCCACCAAGTGCGAGGTCCAGTTCGCCTATGCCATCGGCCACCATGAGCCGGTGAGCGTCCACGTGGACACCTTCGGCACCGGCACCACCGATGACGCGAAGATCCTCGCTGGCATCCTGAAAGTCTTCTCCTTCAAGCCTGCCGACATCGTGAAGCAGCTCAAGCTCCTCCGTCCGATCTACTCGAAGACCACCAACTATGGTCACTTCGGCAAGGACGACGCCGACCTCACCTGGGAGCAGACCGACAAGGTCGCCGCGCTCAAGAAGGCCATCGGCTGAAGAAGCTTGCTAGGTTCGGGTCTCCGGTTTCCAGCCGGAACCCGGACCGCATCCATGCCTTTCTGAAAACTGAACACTGACAACCACCCCTTTAATATGAGTTTCACCGACTACAAGGTCGCCGACATCTCCCTCGCCGCCTTCGGCCGCAAGGAAATCGAAATCGCCGAGCACGAAATGCCGGGCCTGATGGCCACCCGCGCCAAGTACGGCCCTGAGAAGCCGCTGCAAGGCGTCCGCGTCATGGGCTCCCTGCACATGACCATCCAGACCGCCGTCCTCATCGAGACGCTGGTGGAGCTGGGTGCCGATGTGCGCTGGGTTTCCTGCAACATCTTCTCCACCCAGGACCACGCCGCTGCGGCCATCGCCGCCGCCGAGATCCCGGTCTACGCCTGGAAGGGCGAGACGCTGGAGGAATACTGGTGGTGTACCTGGGAAGCCCTCCAGTTCCCGGGCGGACTCGGACCGCAACTCATCGTCGATGACGGTGGTGACGCGACCCTCCTCATCCACAAGGGTTACGAACTCGAGAACGGCTCCGACTGGGTCAACACCCCGTCCGGCTCCCACGAGGAGTCCGTCATCAAGGACCTGCTCAAGAAGATCCACGCCGAGCAACCGGGTATCTTCGCGACGATCGTGAAGGACTGGAAGGGTGTCTCCGAAGAGACCACCACCGGCGTCCACCGCCTCTATCAGATGGCGAAGGCCGGCACCCTGCTCGTTCCTGCCATCAACGTGAACGACTCCGTCACCAAGTCCAAGTTCGACAACCTTTACGGCTGCCGTGAGTCCCTGGTGGACGGCATCAAGCGTGCCACCGACGTGATGATCTCCGGCAAGGTCGGCGTGGTCTGCGGCTATGGCGATGTCGGCAAGGGCTGCGCCCAGGCCCTCCGCGGCCAGGGTGCCCAGGTCGTCGTGACCGAAGTGGACCCGATCTGCGCGCTGCAGGCGGCCATGGAAGGCTTCCGCGTCCTGACCGTCGAGGACACCCTCGGCTGGGGCGACATCTACGTCACCACCACCGGCAACTTCGACATCATCCGCCTGGAGCACATGGAGAAGATGAAGGACCAGGCCATCGTCTGTAACATCGGTCACTTCGACAACGAGATCCAGATCGACAAGCTCAACAACGCCGCCGGCGTGGTCCGCAACAACATCAAGCCACAGGTGGACAAGTACACCTTCCCGACGGGCAACAGCATCTACATGCTGGCCGAAGGCCGCCTGGTGAACCTCGGCTGCGCCACCGGCCACCCGAGCTTCGTGATGTCCAACAGCTTCACCAACCAGACGCTCGCCCAGATCGACCTCTGGAAGAACAAGGACAGCTACAAGGCCGGCGAGGTGAAGGTGCTTTCCAAGCACCTCGACGAGGAAGTCGCCCGTCTCCACCTGGAGAAGGTCGGTGCCAAGCTGACCAAGCTGACCCAGGCCCAGGCCGACTACATCAGCGTGCCGGTGGAAGGCCCGTACAAGGCGGACCACTACCGCTATTGAGAGCTTCCATGCTTTGACAAGGCCGGCCGGGATGAATGTCCCGGCCGGTTTTTCCGTTTGGTGGGGATGATGAGAGAAGATCCCTATCCGGAGGGTAGATAAGCGGGATGAGGATGATGCTTTTTCTGTTGGCGTTCGCGGGTGCCGGTTTGCTGCCCTGTGCCGCCAAGGTGCCGGTGATCTTCGATACCGACATGGGACCGGACTACGATGATGTGGGGGCGCTGGCGGTCCTCAACCGTCTGGCGGATCTGGGAGAGGCCGAGATCCTCGCCGCCGGAGCATCCAACCACCTGCCGAACGCAGTGAGGCTCATCGGCATCATCAACCGTTCCTACAAGCGCGAGGGCATCCCCATTGGCGCGTTGAAAGGGAAGGGACCGGGGATCGACACCTGGCACAAGGGCGAGAAGTGGACCGATGTGCTGCCGGAGCGTTACCCGATCAATCTTCCCTTGTCGGAGAACGCACCGGATGCCGTGGCGGTCTATCGCAAGGCCCTCGCTTCCGCCGAAGATGAATCCGTTGTGATCGTCAGCGTCGGATTTTTCCCGAACCTGAGGAACCTGCTGCGCTCACCGGCGGATGCCGCAAGCCCCCTGGACGGAAAGGAACTGGTGCGGAAGAAAGTGAAGCGCCTCGTTTCGATGGCCGGGAAATTCCCCTCCGGAAAGGAGACGAACATCATCGTCGATCCGGAGAGCGCGCGGGAGGTCTTCAACGAATGGCCGGTGGAGATCCTCATCGCCGGATATGAGGTGGGCCGCCACGTGAGGACGGGCGATCGGATGATCCGGATGGAGATCAAAGGGAATCCGGTGGTGGATGCCTATGCGATGTCCATCCCCCAGGACAAGGAGGAGATGGGGAAGACCAGCCGCTACGAACCGGGCGGTAGGGCGAGTTATGACCAGACGACCGTGCTGGCCGCGGTCCGGCCGGGTGACAAATATTTCTCGGTCGAACGGGGAGTCCTGCGCATCGACGCGGACGGCACCAACCACTGGGAAGTCGCTGCGGATGGCCGCCACAGCCGGTTGGTGGAAAAGATGGCCGCCGTGGAGCTGGCGGCGGTGATCGAGGATCTGATGATCCCGGTCACGGAGTGACACCTTTCAGTCCTTGGTAGTTCCGGTCTGCGGTGCTTCGCGCTGGAGGGTCAGCAGGGCGCTGTCGATGAGATCGAGGGCGGAAGTGAAGGAGTCATCGACGTAATACAGCCCCCACTTTTCTTTGCCGTTTTCATCATCTTCCTCGCGCTTGGGATAGCCGCGCAGTTCCAGCAGTTGGAAGGTGCGGGGCAGGCTGTTGTCGATCTCGACGGAATAGACCAGCGACGCCTGGTCGTCACCGGGCTGGTTGATTTCGAGGACCAGGCTGTAGGGCGTGGAATCCTTCGTGGAGTCGGGGAGGATGTAGTCGGCGGGATCGAACGATCCGTTCGGAGTGGGAGAGGATACGGCATCGACTTCGCCCAGTGCTTCCGCCTCGCGCCGTGCCTTCTCCCATCCCGCGTGCTTGAAGGACCAATAAGGTGTCTCTTCCTTGGAGCCGGGAGCGAGCAGGGTCTTGATGTGGAAGCCTCCCTGGTTCTCCAGCCAGATCGCCACCTGTGGAGGGCTGTCCGCCTTGTAGGTGGGACCCGGTTTCACATTGAGCCGCATCTTGTAGGCGGGTGACGGGCTGTAGTCGAAGATCATGCCTTCGGCGTCCATCTCGAAGCGTTCCATGGCCGGACCGAGATTGCCGCTGAGTCCGAGCACCGCCCTTACGGGGGCGGGTTGCCACCAGAAAAGGAAGGTGAGGATGGCGGTGACGGTGACCGTTCCCCACAGCGCCTTGCTGCGCAGGTAACTGGCGAGCGGGCGGCTGTTGTTCGCGATGTGGAGGACGATCAGGCCGATGAAGACGAAGCCCATCAGCGAATGCAGGCCGATGATGCCGATCGAGAACGGCTGGATGAAGGCGACAATCCCCGTCACCGCAAGGACAAGGAATGTCAGCGCGGTGAGCAGGGATACCGTCCGGCGCGGGAGTGTGCCCAGCTTTGGTTGCCGTCTTTCAGACATCCCCCGGGATAATGGCACCGTGGGTGCGGAGCAAGTCGTGGATCTCCTTGAGCGGTACTTCCAGCGGGGTGGTTCCCGCCTTCGAGGCCAGCGCGGCGGCGGCACCGGCGGCCTGCGCCATGCCCATGCACGTCGCCTGCACCCGCAGGCCGGAGTTGGCGAGGCGGTCGCTGCTCACGCAACGTCCCGCGACGATGATGTTGCGGCTGCCCTTGGGGATCAGGGCGCGCAGCGGGACGGTGGGTACCGTGCCGGGCTTCAGCGGTTCCGGCTTCACGCCTTTCTTCGTGTGGAGATCGACCGGGTAAAAGGCATTGCTGACCGCGTCGTCGAACTTCTTGCCGGAGCGGTAGTCGTTCACGGTGATCACCGTTTCGCCCTCGATGCGGTAGCTTTCGCGGAAGCCGGTTTCAGGCTGCATGTGCATCAGGCGCTTGCTGCTGTCCTTCCGCACTTTGGCGAGGATGGACTTGCGTCCGGTCAGGTTCGCTTCCGTCACGGTGCGGGAGTTGGTCGAGTCCGCGCCGTGGACGTAGAGCTGGTGGGTCTGTTTGCGCCCCGGCTCATTGGGCGCGCCCAGCATGAAGAGATAGGATCCCGGCTGGCGTTCCTCCTCCCGCTGGCGGGGGAATCCGGCCAGCCCCACCACCTCGGCTCCGCCCGTGCAGTCGATGATCTGCTTGCACGTCACCTTCCGCCGGGTGCCGAATCCCGCGCAGGCGACTTCCCAGCCGCCATCCGTCTTGGTCACCGTCTGCGGGGATTCGTAGTAGGCGATCTTCACGCCCGCTTGTTCGCACTTCTCCTCCGCCAGGATGGCGTAGAGGAACTGGTTGATCTGGATCTGGTTCTGCCAATGGCGCTGTGGCACCTTGGCGAAATCAGGGAACGTGCCTTGGTCGAGTTCGACGCTTTCTTTCACCAGTTCCCAGCCGATGCCGGCGATGATCTGCTTGCCCCAGGCGTCGAACAGCCCCGGAAAGGCGACGCCGCCCGTGGTCATGGTCCCGCCGAGTTGGCTGTGCCGCTCCACCAGCAGGACGCTGGCACCGGCCCGTGCGGCCTGGATGGCGGCGATGACTCCGCCCGTGCCGCCGCCGACGACCAGCACATCGACCTCATCGGTCACATCGGCTGCGGCGGCATTGGCGACCTCCGCCGCGCGGACTTCGGTGGTGGAGGCGATGGCGAATCCCAGGCCGGTGGCACCGAGAAGCGTGTTTTGGATGAAGGCTCTGCGATTGTTTTTCATAAATGGGTTCAGTGGGTGGAAGGGTTGTTGCCGTGGATGCGGGCGAGGGTTTCCTGCGGAGTCTTCACGCTCAGTTCACGGAGGCCGGGAAACTGTCGGAGCTTCCCGGATGCGTCCTGGCCGAGCACGCAGGCTGCGGTGGAAAGCGGATCGCTGAGTTTCGCCTCATCAGCGATCACCATGGCCGCGACGCGACGCGTCAGACCCAGGCCGGTGACCGGTGACAGGATGTGGGAGTAACGGATGCCTTCGATTTCCACCGATTGATACAGATCTCCGGAGGTGGAAACGGCGGCGTTGGAGAGGACGACGACTTCATCCGGACGGGCGGGGTCGAAGGTTTGTACGGCCACCCGCCAGCCCTCCTTTCCCGGAGGGGGATCACCCAGCCGGACCTCTCCTCCTGCGACAATCATCGCCTGGGGGATGCCTCTTTTCACGAGAGCCTCCAGCATCAGGTCAGCGACGTAGCCTTTGGCCACAGCGCCCAGGTCGAAGGCCATGTTTTCCCGGTGCAGCGTGATGGTCCGTGATTCCGGATCGAGTGTGAAGTTCCGCCAGCCGGTGCGGTCGCGGGCGGACTGCAACTTTTCAGGATTGGGAAGGCGGCGGGCGTCGCGTGTTTCACGCCAGAGCCTGGTGAGTGGTCCCAGCGTCGGGTCGAAGGCACCGTCGGTCGCTTCGGCCATGCGGTGCGAATGCTCCAGCAATCCGTAGAGCAATGGTGAGAGGGGAATGGGTTTGCCGATGGGTTTTGTGGCAAGCATCGAGAGCTCGCTTTCCGGCAGGTAGTCGGAGGCGGTGGCGTTCAGTTCCTCCGCGGTTTGGAAAGCGGCGGCTGTGGCTTTCGTGGCGGTGTCCCGGTCATTGGCATGGCAGACCACCATGAAACGCGTGCCCATCAGCGGGCGTTCGAAGCGGAACTTCTCCGCCGACGCCGGCATGGCGGCCACCAGAGAGGCGATCACCAGCAAATGGATTCGGAAAGGCATGCGGTTCTGGTCAGGTTATCCGGACGATCGGGAAAGGCAGGGATTTTCTCCGGGGAATTTCACCCCCGGCGGGCGCGGCGGAACGCCAGCAGGCCGGTGCCGAGGGACGACAGCAGGGTGAGGCCGGGTTCCGGGACGGCGGTGACGGAGAAGCCGGACAGATCCGCGCTGACATTGACGGTGTTGCTGATCATGATGTGGCTGATGGTGGTGGTGCCCAGATTGTAGGAGCCGGTGAGGTGCTCGGTATCATCGGCCTGCATGAGCCATTGGAAGGTCCAGTTGGCGGGGTTCGTGGTGTTCAGGAGGATGGAGATGTTCCAGATACCCGTTTTGGGTTCGTCGATGTGCAGGTTGGTTCCTCCATTGCTGGGACCCTGCCAGCGGAGGAGGTCGGTGCCGCTGCTGCCGCCGCCGGTGCTGTGTCTCCGTCCGATGGAGGCGTAGGTGGTGGAGACGGTATTGAATGCTCCGTTGGTGTTCGGGGTGCCGTTGAACAGGCTGAGTGCGACCCAGTTGGTGGAACTGGCGCTGGTGATATCGACGTTGAGGGTGATGGTGTATTCGTAGCCGCTGACGGGTGCAAACGGGACGTAGGTGGATGCTGAAGAGGCAGTCGAGGTGATCGTTCCGTCGGCAAAGTAGCGATCGGAATTGGCGAGCCATGTGGCCCCGGCGGTTCCTCCCAAGGTGCCGTTCGCGGTGTCGAGAGCCACTCCGTTGAGGGTGTTGCCCGGGCTGCCACTGAAGTTGTGCTGGTAGATCACGGCGGCGGAGGCTGTCGGGAGGGCGAACAGCGTGAAGAAGAGCGGGAGCAGGTGGGCTTTGAAGGGGATGGGAACGGGTTTCATGGGAGTTTTGGGGATGGCGGCGGGGGAGCGGAAGACCGCCTTTCAAGGTGGTACTGTTACGTGAACCTTTTTCAGCACATGAAATGTGGAGAAAGGGGGGGATTTCCGGTATTCCGGAGGAGCGGTGTTTTTTTGTGCTGATCATCGGGGTTGGAAACAGTACCCATGGGGCGGTGATCCCTCCGCCCTCACAGAACCGATGGAGCCGAACGATGAACCTCAGTTGATCCGGGCCGCGCAGAAGTGCGACCTGGGGGCGTTCGCCATATTGGTGCAGCGGCATCATGCGGATGTGCGGGCGTGCCTCGCGGTGAGGTTGCGGAACTCCCATGATGCGGAAGACTTGGCACAGGAGGTGTTCATGACCGCGTTCCGGCGGATCGGGGATTGTGATCCGGAACGCCCGATCAAGCCTTGGCTCCGGGGTATCGCAATGAAGTTGCTGGCGAACTTCCGGCGGAAGAACCGACCGGAACTGATCGGCTCACATGAGGAACTCCAGGCGCTGTTGGACGCCGGGCTGGAGGCCAGATTGGGTGAAGATGAGAGGGAGGGGGGAGCACTGGAGGCCTTGGTGGAGTGTCTGGACCGGCTGGAAAATCCCGCGCGGAACCTGCTGCGCGCGCGTTATGAGGAAGGGGAGTCGCTGGATGAGCTTTCCAGCAGATTGGGAAGGAAAGCATCGGCGGTTTCGATGCAGTTGCACCGCTTGCGGATGGTTTTGGGGGATTGTGTGAAGGGGAAACTCGGAATTCTGGATCATCCATCGGAAACGGCATGAATACGGAATGGAACAGGCTGGTGGCGGGATTGCTGGAGGGAACGCTCACGGCGCGGGAGCGGGAGACGTTGCTGGCGATGTGCCAGGAGTCGGAGGAGGTGCTGGAGGCCACGGTGGGCATGGTGGGCATCGACCGCCTGCTGGCTCCGGCGCTGACGGACCCGACGGGGGAGCTGACGGCGCGGGAAGTGATGATGCGGCTGGGTGCCGGGAAAGGGATGGGGGAAGATGGCTGGCGGGTGATCGGCAGCGTGGGGCGGGCATTGGGCCGTGAGCAGCGGGGGAAATGGCTGGCTTGGGCGGCCCTGATCCTGCTGTCCCTGGCAGGAGCGTGGTGGGGGAAGGGCTTGTTGGAACCGGTGGCGATGCTGGCGCGGTCCGAGTCGCTGGTATGGGAGGCGGGAAGCGGCATCCGTGATGGACAGGTCAAACGCGGAGAGCGGCTGAAAGCGCTTGCCGGACTTCTGGAACTGCGTCTGAGCAACGGCGCGAAGGTGATCCTGGAGGGACCGTTCGACGTGGAGCTGAAGGGGCGTATGGACATGAAGCTGAACCTTGGCAGGCTGGCGGTGAAATGCCCGCCGTCCGCGCGAGGCTTCACCGTGGAAACCCGCGAAGGAAAAGTGGTCGATCTGGGGACGGAGTTCGGGATGCGGGCTTCCGGTGACGGGACTACCGAGGTGCACGTGCTGACGGGAATGGTAAAGATGAACGCGGCGAACCGGAAGACGATCTCCCTGTTCGAGGGGGACGCGCTGAAGGTGGAGAAAGGCGGCACGAGCTTGGGAACTGCGGATGCGAGCGCGTTCATCACCCGGATTCCGGACCAATCGGAAAAGGAGGGTGGTTACGTCCACTGGAGCTTTGATGAAGGCGCGGGCGAGGCGGGTGCGGACTCCGGTCGCTATCTGGCGATGGGGAGTGACGCCGCCATGAAGTTGCGGAGCGATGTTTCCAACACATACGGCTTCGGCATCGGCACGCCGCCGAAGTGGATCAAGGGCGTCCGCGGAAAAGCCCTGTCGTTCGATGGCGTGGGATCTTATGCGGAGTCCGGCTACCTCGGGGTCGAGGGGGCTTTGCCACGGACGGTGGCATTGTGGGTGAAACTACCGGAAGGTGATTCCTCTGCGGGGCAGGGCATCCTTTCGTGGGGCAGCGCGACGGAGTATGGCGTGTGGCAGATCGCGGTCGATTGGTCGAACCAGGGCACGAAGGGGAAGCTGCGGATCGGGACCTATGGCGGCAGGGTGGTGGGAACGACGAATCTGTGCGATGGAAAGTGGCATCACATCGCCGTGGTGCTGGGTCCGGGAAGAAGGCCTGGTGTTCCGGGTAACGTCCTCTTTTATGTGGATGGGAAATTGGAACCCATCTCCCGGCGCGAGGACTTCCAGGTGGATACCAATGTGAAGAGCGCGGACAGCGGTGTGGTCCTCGGCAGGCACAGCGTGCCGGTACCGGGGTTGAGGAATTTCTTCAAAGGCGGGATGGACGAGGTGTTCATTTTCGACCGGGCACTGGTGCAGAAGGAAATCCAGCACCTGATGGAGCGCCATGAGGCCCCCTAGCCGGGCTTCAGGATTCCAGCCACTCCAGGTTTCCCGCCAAGTCTCCCCGCCGGGCGTACTCGAAATGGACGATCCGGCGACGGCGTGGGATCACCGCACGTTTCGACGAATGCAGGATGAGCGGGGACATCAGCAGGACATCGCCCGGTCGGCATTCGCAAATGACGGGGTCCCGGACATGCGCTGCGACGTCATGCGCTGGGATCCGTCCGTGCAGATGGCTGCCGGGAATGACGGCCAGCGCACCATTGTCCGCAGGGGTATCATCCAGATGGATGCGGATGGTAACCATGTTCCGCAGGAGATCGACGGGAGGTTGCACGTGAGGCGCCCCGTCCTTGACGGACCATGGACCGTAGCCGGGTACATCCGCCTGCCTGCGGAGGGCGATGGTGAGATCCTGGTGCCATGCCACCGGCCAGTTCTCCCCAGGCGTCTTGTCGAACAGGATGCTGCGTGCGACCACGGAGTCGCCCGGTAGCTGGAGCAGCAGGCGTTGATCCCGGGAAAGCCCGATGAAGAGGCCGGAATGTGACCGGAGATGTCTCACGCAGGCGGACCCTGCGGCGGTGGCGATCCTGTCCGCTTCCTCGCGGAATCGCTCGATCTCCTCCCGCGTGAACACGGAACGGATGATCCGGTAGCCTTCCTTTTGGAGATCCATGGATGGGGAAAGGATGGGGAGTTGTCCGGTCCCGGCTCAATGCTTATCTGCGGCGGAGCGGTAGCGTGCCGGAGGCAACCCTGTCCGCTTGCGGAAGCAGCGGATGAAGTAGTTGGTGTCCGGGATTCCGCTGGCCCGTGCGACGTCTCCAATGTTCATCGAGGGATCTGCCAGCATCTCCGTCGCGTGGCGCAACCGGATGTCGAGGAGATGCTGGTTGAAGCTGCAGCCGCTGAAGCGGGTGAAGAGGCGGGAAAGGTGGTTAGGGTGAAGGTGCAGGAAGGCGGCCACCTCCGGGCGGCCGATGGGCTGGGAGAAATTCTCCTGCATGAACCGGCAGGCGGATTGCCAGGTGAACCATGCCTTGCGGGAGGTGGGGACGGGCTGCTCCGACTCCACCATTTCCCGTGACTTGATGAGCAGAAGTTGCAGCAGCTTGCTCAGGTAGGGATCACCCGGTGTCCGGGAGGAAGGGCGGGTCAGTGCGCGGAAGAACTGGCTGGTTTCCTCGTCCAGGAGGGCGGTGGAATGATGGGCCAACAGGAACCGGTGCTGTCCCGGGTCCTTCCGGGCCAGCAGGAAGCGCGTCATCTCCGGAGTGAAGACGATGCCAAGCGCGAGATACCGTGACTGCGGATGCGGCTCCATCAGGCAGCCAGGTGCTGCCGCGATGGCTTCTCCCCGGGCAAGGGTGACCACGCGGGTGCCACCGGCGGCGGACACATCATAACGGGCTGTGCCGGCAAGGCAGAGACTGAAACGGGGATAGGGGAGCACGCCATGGCTTCCGGGAGGTGCTCCGGATTCGTTTGCGGCGTGCACTCCGCACGGGAGATCCCGTGCCAGCAGACGGTCGATCAGACGGGAGAAACGGGAACTGGGGTCGTGGCTTCTCATGTTTCTTTTGTGCTATGAATGTTTCATGTTTCTTCTCCTTATCAAGGAAGAATGGCATAGGGTGGGAATCCTGTCCTGTCATCAGGTGTCAAATTTACCTTCCTGGAACCCATGCAAAACACATCAGACGTTTCCCGCCGCAAGTTCATCCACGCCGCCTTGGCTGGCTCGATGACCGTCCCCCTGCTGGGGCAGGAGGTTCCAAAGGTGACGAAAGGGATTTTCGGCGAGCCGCCGCGCGATCTGAAGCTGGTGGAGGATGCGGATGTGATCGTGTGCGGTGCAGGTCCAGCCGGGGTATCCGCCGCCATCGCCGCCGCCAGATCGGGGGCAAAGGTCCGGCTGTTCGACGTCCATGGCTGCCTTGGCGGGGTGTGGACGGCGGGACTGCTGACGTGGATTTTCGACTTCGACAAACCGGGCCTGACCAAGGAGATCCGCATGAAGCTGGACGAGCGGGACGCGCGGCGCGGCACCAGCCCGAAGGTGTTCGTCTATGAGCCGGATGAGATGAAGCTCCTGCTGGAGGACATGTGCACGGAGGCTGGGGTGAAGTTCCGCCTGCAGACACGGGTGGTGGCCGCGTACCGGGACGGGCGGCGGCTGACCACCATCGTCACCGAGTCCGCTTCCGGGCGGGAGGCTTGGCGCGCGCCGGTTTTCATCGACGCCACCGGGGATGGGGTTCTCGGCGCGCTGGCCGGTTGCGACTGGGAACTGGGACAGATGGGCAAGGAAGAGTCCGCGCGCTGCCTCTGCCAGCCGCTCACCATGAACGCCATCGCCGCAGTGAAGGATGTAACGAAAATGCGGGACTACGTTTCCTTCTATGAAGGGGATCTGAACTGGCACGTGAAGGCCACTGAAAACCTGAAGGCGGACATCCAGAAGGCGGGCATCGATCCTTCCTATGGTATGCCCACCATCTTCCACATCCGGGATAACATCGTCCTGCTGATGCTGAACCATGAGTATGGCATCCGGCCGGATGACGCGGACGCGATGACGGCGGCGACGGTGCGGGCGCGGAAGGAGATTTTCGACATCAGCAGATCGTTGCGGAAACTGGGTGGCGTGTGGGATGGCCTCCAGGTGGTGGCGACGGCGGAGCAGATCGGCGTCAGGGATGGCAAGCGCATCAAGGGCCGCTACGTGGTGAAAAAGGAGGATCTCATGAACGCCGCACGGCATGAGGATGCGGTGGCACGCGTGACCTTCGGTGTGGACATCCATGCGAAGACCAAGGAGGACAATGACAAGCTGACCATCGAGCGGGGAGGGGTGACGAAGTTCACGCCCTACGACATCCCGCTGCGCGCCCTGATCGCGAAGGATGTGGACGGCCTGATGATGGCGGGGCGCTGCATCAGCGGCGACTTCATCGCCCACGCCAGCTACCGTGTCACCGGAAATGCCGTGGCCATGGGCGAGGCGGCGGGGGCTGCCGGTGCGGTCGCCGCCACCAGCAAGCGCCTGCCCCACGAAGTGGAGTGGAAGGAAGTGGCGGAGGTGCTGGAGAAGAAGGTGAGGAAGGCCTGAAACGATTTTCTGCAAACCCATGACCATCGACTTGAAAAACCCGCCATCCATGAAAACCCGGAACCTCTGCCTGACCCTCTCCGCCGTCTTGATCTCCTCCGCTCCGGCGGCTGTGATCTACACGGAGGATTTCAACCCCATCTTCGACACGAATCCGAAGAGTTTCTCCTCCGTCCAGTGGCGTGCGCACCGCGGGGGCACCGCTGAAGACGTCGGCGGGGTGACCACCTCACCCTACATCGTCACCAATAGTGCTGGCGTAGGTGGTGTGGCCGGCATCGGCGCGAGGACGGCCTCCGGCGACATTGGCATCGCATGGACGGATGAGTTCTCCCCGGTCCTTCTGGCGGATCTGGTCTCGATCTCATTCCGCTCGAACAACAACCTGACCACCGATCTCTCACGGATGGCGATCGGGATTGATGTAGGTGGATCGGTGCAGTGGTTCGCCACGGCGGATACGTATGGCCGCAACAGCGCGACGGCTGGAACGTCGGGCAACTTCGGCACCAACGGTGAACTGGAGAATTTCACCTTCACGACCGCTGCTTCGGCGTGGCGCTTGCTCACTTTCGCGCCGGGGGCGTCATTGGTTCTTGGTGGCGCGGCGGTATCCGATCTGCCTGCCGGGACTCTCGTGGGCGCGGGCGTGCTGACGGAGTCGAACGCGGAAACCCTCCGCTTCGACCGCTTCCAGATCGAGGCAGTCCCGGAGCCTTCGGCTTTTGGCGCGGGTGCGTTGGCGTTGGCCTGCTCCATGGTTCTACGCCGGAGAATGACGGAGGGGTGAGCAGGTGACATCGCCCCGGGTTTTGCCGGAAGGATGATCGGTCTTCCTGAGGGGGCTGCCGCCGGTTGGCCAGGTTGCCTTGGTCATGGGGAGGCCGATCCCGTTTGACGGGGTTGTGCACCGTCCATTTTACAAGGGACGGCTTTGCCCGCTGTCATGCGTTCGGCCTGTATCCAAGCATTCCGGCGGCCATGATGCGGATTGCGGCCAGATTTCCACAGGGAATGCCTTGCGTTTTATGAGACGGGTTCGCATCCTTGGCGAATGCATCCTGATGTGGCGAAGCTGGTTGACGCCGGCCGCATTCCAAAACCTGTCGGCGAGCGGCTTTCCCAGTTGGCTCCCGGAAATTTCTGCCTGCACAAATCCTTCGGAGCCGGAAAAGTGGTCGATTGGGACCTTCCCGGAAAGAAGGTGACCATCGATTTCGAGCGGTCCTCCGGACAAGTGATGGAACTGCAGTTCGCGTTCCAGAAAACCGAGTGGATCCCTTCCGATGACTTCCGGGCCAAGAAGATCGAGCAACTGGAGGAACTCCGCACACTGGCGAAGAAAGACCCCGTCGAACTCATCGTCCACCTCCTCCAGAGCCATGGCGGCAGCATGACCGGTGAGGCGCTTGAGAAACAGATCTCCGGCGGAGTGGTTGCGGAAGGCAATTTCAAGAAATGGTGGGACTCCGCCAAAAAGGCCCTCAAGGAAAGCCGCCGCGTGGTGGTGCCGCAGAAGCGGACCGAGGCACTTGTCCTCCGGGATGGTGACCGCACTCCCGCCGAAGCGTTGGTCGCGGATTTCGAGGCGGCCCGTGACATCAAGGGAATGATCAAGGCCCTGGAGGCGATTGCCGCCGACATCGGTGCCTTTGAAAACGATTCCGATGCCCTGAAGCGCCTGCTCCACGACATCGACGAAGGGGCGAAAAAAGCCGCCCGCGTCCAGCTCGGCCAGGCGCTGCAACTGGTTGCCGCCCGGGACGAAGTCATCGGCTCCTCGAAGGCGCTGGAACTCGATCCTACCGCCGTCCGTCTTTCCGATCTGATCCTCACCGCGGATTCCTCCAGACTGGCGGATGAAGCCGGCACTCTTCCTTCCGGCCGTCAGCGTGCGATTTATGAAGCCTTCCCGAATGCCTTCGGAGACGAGTGGGTGGAGAAAATGGTCCATGTCTTTGACAAGGTGGGTGCCCGTGGCGTCACCGAGATCGCCCGCATCCTTTCGGACCGCGGGGAACTGGAGGCCCTGGAGGCTCACCTGCGCTCGACACTGGCCCGCCGTGCGCTCGGCCCGGATGCCCTGATCTGGGTGTGCCGCGAGCGGAAGGGTGCTTCCGCCGAGGTTTTCAGCGCGGATGTGGGTGCCTCCATCCTCAACCTGCTCGAGAACGACCACCTTTCCGATGGTCCGCGGAAGACCTCCCGTCTCCAGACCCTGCTCAGCGAGGACAAGACGCTCCTCCAGGATCTGGTCGAGGCGATGGACATCAACGAGTCCCGGAACTTCTCCCGCAGGCTTCTCGACTGCCCGGTGTTCGCCGAGCTGGAGAAGAAATCGCTGATGGCACGGATCATCAAGGCCCGTCCGGAAACCGCCGAACTGGTGGGCGGGGAAGGGAAAAAGGAGGAGCCGCTCCTCGTTTCCTGGGACAGCCTCGAGAAGAAGAAACTCGAGTTGGACGAACTCATCCGCGTCCGTATCCCTCAGAACACCAAGGATATCTCGATCGCCCGCTCCTACGGCGACCTCCGCGAGAACTTCGAATACAAGTCCGCCAAGGACCTCCAGAAAGTCCTCATGCGCCGCAAGAGCGAGCTGGAGAAGGACATCGCCCGCGCCCGCGGCACCGATTTCAAAGGCTCAGACGCTTCCAAAGTGAACGCGGGCACGGTCATCACCTTCACGGACGAGTCCGGAAAAGAGATCGTCATGACCGTCCTCGGCGCGTGGGACTCCGATCCCGACACGAAGGTCGTCTCTTATCTCTCCGAAGTCGGGAAGTCGCTCATGGAGCGCGTTGTCGGTGACGAGGTGAAAGTCCGGGATTCCGTGACGGAAGCCTTGCAAACCCTGACGATCCGCTCCATCAAGCCGTTCAATCCCTGACGGGCACCACTTCTGCTTACTCTATTTACACTACACCATGGACTATACCACCATTGTTGAAATCCGCGGCCGCGAGGTGATCGATTCACGCGGCAATCCTACTGTTGAAGTCGATGTCCACCTCGAGGGTGGTGCCATCGGCCGTGCCGCGGTGCCTTCCGGCGCTTCGACCGGCGAGCATGAAGCCGTGGAACTCCGCGACGGCGACAAAGGCCGCTACCTCGGCAAGGGCGTGACCCAGGCCGTTGAGAACGTGAACGCCAAGATCGCTCCCGAGCTTCTCGGCTTCGACGCGACCGAACAGGCCTCCATCGACGCCGCCATGCTGGCGCTCGACGGCACCTCCACCAAGAAGGTGCTCGGCGCGAACGCCATCCTCGGCGTTTCCCTCGCCGTGGCGAAAGCCGCCGCCGCCCAGCTCGGCCAGCCGCTCTACAAGTACGTCGGTGGCCCGAACGCGAAGGTTCTTCCCGTTCCGATGATGAACGTCATCAACGGCGGCGCCCACTCGGACGCCCCGATCGACTTCCAGGAGTTCATGATCGTGCCTGTCGGCGCGCCGACCTTCCGCGAGTCCCTCCGCTATGGTGCGGAAGTGTTCCACTCCCTGAAGAAGGTGCTGCACGACCGCGGCCTTTCCACCGCCGTCGGTGACGAAGGTGGTTTCGCCCCGTCCCTCGACGGTGTGGAAGACGCCATGCAGGTGCTCTGCCAGGCCATCGAGAAAGCCGGCTACAAGGTGGGTGAAGACATCGCCTTCGCCCTCGACGTCGCTTCCTCCGAGTTCTTCGACAAGGCGAAGAACGCCTACGTCTTCAAGAAGGGCGACGGTTCCGTCCGCTCCGCTTCCGAGCTGGTTGACTTCTACGCCGACCTCCAGAAGCGCTACCCGATCATCTCCATCGAAGACGGCTGCGCCGAAAACGACTGGGATGGCTGGAAGGTCCTCACCGACAAGATCGGCGCGAAGACCCAGCTCGTCGGCGACGACCTGTTCGTCACCAACGTCGATTTCCTCGGCAAAGGCATCAAGGCCGGCGTCGCCAACTCCATCCTCGTCAAGGTCAACCAGATCGGTTCCCTCACCGAGACCCTCGACGCCGTCGAGCTGGCCAAGGAGAACAGCTACACCGCCGTGCTCAGCCACCGCTCCGGTGAGACCGAGGACAGCACCATCGCCGACCTCGCCGTTGCCACCAACTGCGGCCAGATCAAGACCGGCTCCATGAGCCGCTCCGACCGGATCGCGAAGTACAACCAACTGCTCCGCATCGAGGAGCAACTGGGCGACGACGCGGTCTTCGGCATCAAAAAGCTGAAGGTTCTCGGCAAGTGATTGCCCCGCGCGGCGGTCATTGGCCTCTGCGCTGAATCTCACAACGGCGGCTCCGGAAACGGGGCCGCCGTTTTTTTGTGATCCTGATTTCGGAGAAAAGGGAGGGGGGGTATCGTCCGGTTCCCGGTTGAATATGGCCTCTATTTCCCCGGGAGCGTCTTGTCGCGGATGCTGTTCCGCCACATCTCCGCATCTTCCTTGTGCCTGTTCTGCTGGAGCCAATCAGCGATGTGGAGACGGTATGCATCCTTCAGCGCATTCTCGGGCAGATCATTCACCAGCGTGGTGAGGAGGATGGAGTCTTCGTTCATCCGGCTGTTCACGATCGACCTCGCGGCGGATTGCTGTCTGTGGGGCGGTATGTCAGAGGAGGAAAACTCCATCATCAGATCGAGGGTGGATCTCTGTCTCGCGCGATGGGAGACATATCCCGACCACAGTCCATCCGCTTTCGCGCGATCCGTATCATCCTTGGCTGTGGCCATAAGGGACAGTATCTCTGCAGGCGGATCCGGCGCGAACTTCTGGGCAGCCCCCTTCATGTAGATCTCCACGGAAACCGGGTTTTTTGGCGTCTCGTAGGCATCCAGGCTGGTGTGCCGGTCCTCCATGCCGCCGGTCATGTGGATCAGCCAATCCGAAACGCCTGAGGTGGAGCGATCTCCCTCCGGCAGCGACTCAATGGCACGGAAGACTCCCGCATGGATTGCCAGCCGTTCGCCCTGCTGTATCTCCGCTTTCTTCTCCAGCTCCAGGGCGATCACCACCGCCTTGGCAAGCGACGTCACTCCATCGCCCAGGTTCATGTCCTGTCGCGAACTCTTCCACCAATCCAGCAGCCGCGCTCCGTCCGCCCGTCCGGTGATGAGAAGGTGCTCGCATGTCAGGTCGAAGAACGCCTGCGCCACCTGACCATTGGGGATCTTCCGCAGTGTTTCGGGAACATGGGCCTCCAGCGTGCCGGGAGGGCCGGCGTTCAGACCGTGGAAATAGCCTTGGGCGGCGGCAAGCTGCACGGTGTATTTATGAGGCGGTGGATCTTCCAGTTTCACCAGAGCGTCCAAGGCCGCGGCGGGATCCGCAAGTGCCCATGATCTGAACACGGCCCGCAGTCCTTCGCCACGTTTGTCTCCCTGCATCACGATCACCAAGGCTGCAGCGTGGTCGCCGTCTGCCATGGCGCGGCGGAAGGCTTCCGTCATTTCTTCTCCGAAGGTTTTCTTGGCCACCAGATCCCTCCAGTCCGTGCCCTTCTCCAGATGACGGGACAACGCCGCCTGCCGCTCCGCGGAAAAGCTCCGCATCATTTCGCGTTTCCGCTCCGTGCGGGTGGCGGGGGGCTTCTTTGCCGTATCCACCTCATCTGCGGTGGGAGGGGCATGCGAGGACCAGGTGACGGCACAGGCGACCAATGCCACCACGGAGTAGACCAAGGGATAGATGACCGCGCGTTTGTTCATCGGTGGTCGGTCATCTGCCTTTTGCGTTTTCGATCTGCCTGGCGACATCCCTGACGGTATCCGCCCGCCTTTTGGGATCCTCCATACTCTCCGCATTTGCCATCGCCCGGGTGAAATCCCTCTTCAGCAGGTCGCGGCTGACCATGGCATAGCGATAGGCATCCCTCTTATCCGCTGGCATGGCAACTGCCATGGCTGAATCCATCTCCGGTGGCAGCCGACCGGCTTCATTGGCGACATCCCTGACATGGTTCCAACTGTATCTGCCTGTCTGTGCCGCAGCCAGCACGGCGGCATCCCGCAGCTCCTCGAAGGTCATGCGTTTCGATTCCAAAAGGGGGCGAAGCATCTCCTGGAATGTCACCTCATCCGCGTTCCGCGCGAGGTCCATAAGGTCCTTCACCGGTACATCCCGCCTCAGCAGATCCCGGCTCATTTGCCCTGCTCCCGATCCCATTTCGCCGCCCGCTTCTTCCATGATTCTCCGCGCTTTCTCCAGCGAGGGTTTCTCACCGCCCTGAGACCACAGCGTGGACGCGATTTCGTGGCGCAGCCCGGTACCCGTCCGTTTGTCCTTCATGACACCCGTGAGGTAATCTTCCGTGAGGTGGCGGGATCTTAGTCCATCACCGAGCGCCAACGAGATACCCCTTATCAACATCTCCCGCTCCTTGCCTTCCGGGAGCATGGCCAACAGCTCCGCAACCCGCCCGGGCAGTTCCGCATCCTTCGGCAGATTTCTGGCCAATGTTCCGAGAGCGGAACTGAAACGCGATCCGGGCGGAAACTCCAGGATCATCCGCATGGCGGCCACCGGGTCCTTTGTCACCGCTTCCTTCAGGATCTTGTCCTGTGATCGCCACAGCGGCTCGGGAGGCTGGATCATTCCCAGGAGATAAAGGGCAAGTTCCGGATCGCGCGCGGCCATCCCATCCATCAGGAAAGCCGCGATATCGTCATCAGGGAATCCCGCGGACTTCGCCGCCATCAGGAACTGCCGTCCGCATTTCCGGGAAGCTTCGGCATCGGCTCTGTCGCACAGGGTCCCAGCCGCCAGCTTTGCCAGCTCCTCCCGCAGTTCATCGGAATTCCGTGCGTTCACGGACGGGGTGGGGGATGGGGTAGCCGGTGGTGCTGGGGATCTTTCAACGGTTGCCTGCCTATCCGCCACTTTCGGGACGGGCTGTGGCTGCTGTTCCCGGACAAGCACCCGTCCGCCCTGACCATCCATGAAGCGTTCCGTCACGTGTGAGGTGACGATCCACACCGCAAGCGAACCTGCCACCAACGCGATGAAATCCAAGGATTTCAGTTTTGTCCGCATGGGCTTTTGGTGGGCATGGTGGTCTATCGGTCATCCTGTGATAGAGGAGCCGCGGACATCCTTCAAGAAACAACGGCGGGAGCCCGGATCTCATTCCGTCGGTTCCGCCACCAGCTTGCGCACATCCACTGCCTTCCATGGCTTGGTCAGCGTGATGCTGCATTCGCGGGGCTCGCGGAGAGCCGTGTAGTTCGTGAGATTTCCATCCGCGCCAACCGAAAGCCTGGTGTTCGGATAGTCGAGCCATGCCGGGTTGTTGCCGTCCCACTGGCCGATCCTGCCGTTGACCACGACGACGAAACGTCGACCGGCATCATCGGTGAAGGAGTTGATGAAGAGATTGGGATCCTTGCCCGGTGCGACGTGAGCCTGGGCGGATGGGCGCAGACCGAGGATGAGTTTTTCCAAGGGCTTGATGCGCTTCCAGGCCGCAGCCAGTTCCTCCGATTGCGGTGTCGTGGTCAGATCGGTTGGAAGGATGCCCGCGTATTTCTCCCATGTTTCCACGGGTGAATGGAATTCCGGAGCGATGGCCGGTTTCGATCCGCTGACGCGTGCCAGCACCTCCTCGGGTTTGTCGAACACGGCGGCCCATATGAGGATGCCTTTCATCCCGGCACAGATCCCGAGCCAGCTTTGCAGGCTTTCAGCGCCGGGGGGAGGGAGGTGGGAACTCCAGCCTCCCCAGAGGCCGTGTTCCGGGAACCAGCGGATCTGGGGTGCGGTGGGCGGGATGAAGGCGGCGTCCTCCTTCCAGCCGAACCGCTGTCCGTCCTCTTTGCTGTAATAGCTGAAAGTGGCGGGACCTTGGAGAACGGCGAGCGAGTCCGCCTGATACAGCCGGTGGACATCGTCCGCGTAGGTTTTCAGCGCTCCGTAAAGCCAGTGCGCGGTGAAGTGTGGAGTCCACAGATACAAGGAGAGTCCATGTTTGTCGCCGTTGTTCCCGGGCTGCGACCACCATGGATAACGATCGAAACCGAAAAGGTCGGGGTAGGGCGCTTGTTTGGAAGAGAGCTGCGCGGCGGTCGCTTGCTGGCTATCCAGTTGGAAATGCACGGGGCGCGGCGCGAGCCGCCGGATGAGTTCCTTGTATGGTGTGAAGAACCGTTCGCTGTCCGCGGGCAGTTCTTCCACCGGACTGCATGCCCAGATGGCGGGATCCTTTTCGAGCAGGGGTAGATGGGCTTCCAGGCGCGGTTTGAGGCTTCCTTCGTAGTATTCTCGCGGCCCGCCGAACTGGGTCCACGGTCCTTTCGCGTTGCCTTTGAAATAGTCCGTTCCCCGGAAGTAAAGATCGTCCATCTGCAGGATGATCCTGAAGCCACGCGCGTGGACGAATCTCGGCAGTTCAGGTGCCGTGAGCGCTCCTCCCTGCAGGTAGATCGTGTTCGCACCCATGGCCTTCAGCTTGTCGAGCAGCCGGTCGAGGTAGATCCATACATCCAGACCCATGGCGGCGGCGTTCCTCTCATGGAACGCCTTGTCGCCGAGATAGAATCCCATGGGCATGTAGTCCAACCGGTAGGGCCGTACGGTCGCGTGTGGGGCGCTGGTTTCCACGGACGCGGCACCCGGCGTGAAATAGCTTTGTTTCACGGCGGCGAAATCGGCATCCGTTCCGAGGCAGAGGACAGTGCCTTCACCCGGTGCGAGGGTGACGGTGACATCGGTCGGAGCCGGTTCCCGGGTGGATGGATTTTCCCCTCCATCCGCTGCCTGGGCCATGGCAGATGGGTGGCACTGGAGCAGCACGGCAAGAATGACGGCCAGCGGACGGAGGAGGCCGGGTTTCGCCGGAGTCGGGGAATGGCGGCAGGGATTCATGACGTTGGCCCGGGAGTGATGCCGGTCTTCCCACCATACACATGCCGCTTTCGTCGGTTGCATCGCTTTTCCGTTCATTTCTGCCGTTTTGCCTCCACTTTAATCTTCCTGCCTCCGATCAAAGGTGGCTGCCGGATTTGCAAAGTATCGCGAATAAGTGATTGAAATACAGTGGTGATCCTCTACTTTTCCGCCGCCGCAAGGCGGAAGCGGGGACGACCCCGCCCATCCAACTCATCAGCCAGGGACGACCTTGGGAACCCCTAGTTGAAATATGAATTGGATCATCCTTGTCATCGCCGGCCTGTTTGAGGTCGGTTGGGCGCTGGGCCTGAAATACACCGAAGGCTTCAGCAAACTCTGGCCGAGTGTTTTCACGGTCCTGGCCATCATCATCAGCCTCAGCCTGCTGGGGCTGGCCATGCGCACGCTGCCGGTGGGCACGGCCTACGCGATCTGGACCGGCATCGGCATGGTCGGCACCGTCATCGCGGGCATCATCCTGATGGGGGATCCGGTGAGTGTGTTCCGGGTGGTCAGCATCTCGCTGATCCTGATCGGCATCGTGGGGCTGAAAATCTCCACACCGGCCTGAGCAGCGGAAGAAATGCGGGAATTGTACCATACGGTACAAACCCCGCATTGACGTTGGCGGTGGGTGGGGTAGAACCTCCCGCCCGCCGAAGTGCGGAGTTGCCAATGGATTACCAAGCGAAAATCGCGCAAAACGTCGCATCCATCCCCCGTTCCGGGATCCGCGACTTCTTCGAACTCGTCCAGGGACGCGAGGGGGTCATCTCCCTCGGCGTGGGCGAGCCTGACTTTGTCACTCCATGGCACATCCGCGAAGCCGCCATCTACTCGCTGGAAAAAGGACAAACGACCTATACCTCCAACCTGGGTCTCCTTTCCCTGCGGAAGTCGATTTCGAAATATGTGGAGAACTTCTTCAAGGTTTCCTATGACGCTCCGACGGAAGTCTTGGTGACGGTCGGTGTCTCGGAGGCGATCGACATCGCGCTGCGTGCGCTCCTCAACCCCGGGGATGAGGTCATCATCCACGAGCCGTGCTACGTGTCCTACAGCCCGAGCATCGTGATGGCCCACGGCAAGACCGTTGCCGTCCAGACCACCAAGGAGGACGAGTTCTCCCTGAAGCCGGAGGCCGTGGCCGCGGCGATCACGCCAAAGACCCGCATCATCTTCATCAATTTCCCGTGCAATCCGACCGGTGCGGTTGCTCCGTTGGAGGACCTCAAGGGCATCGCGAAGCTGGCCATCGAGCATGATCTCATCGTCATGACGGATGAGATCTACAGCGAGCTGCGCTACGACGGCGAGGAACACGTTTCGATCGCTTCGCTGCCCGGCATGAAGGAGCGCACCATCCTGCTCCACGGTTTCTCGAAGGCATTCGCCATGACCGGCTTCCGCCTGGGCTATGCCTGCGCGCCGCAGCCCATCATCGAGGCGATGATGAAGATCCACCAATACTCCATGCTCTGCGCTCCCATCATGAGCCAGAACGCCGCGATCGAGGCGCTGGAGAATGGCACGCCCGCCATGATCGAGATGCGCAACAGCTACCATCAGCGGCGGGATTTCCTTGTCCGCAGGCTGAACGAGATCGGCCTGGACTGCCACACGCCCGGCGGTGCGTTCTACGTCTTCCCGGACATCCGGAAAACCGGCCTCAGCAGCAAGGATTTCGCGTTCAAACTTCTGGAACAGGAGAACGTCGCGGCCGTTCCCGGTGGTGCCTTCGGCCCGTCGGGTGAGGGATTTCTCCGCTGTTGCTATGCGACGGCGTTCGATGACATCCGCACCGCCACGGACAAGATCGAGCGCTTCGTCAACCGCCTCTGAGATCCGGCATGAACGACGCACGGCCCGCCAACGATCCCGAGGTGCTGGCCCGGGCGCATATCGTCCCGTTCGCCGTGTTCATGGGGTTCCTGATGCTCCTCCAGTTCGGAGGGGCATTGGTGGAGTGGAAACATCCCGCCGCGCCTTGGTGGCGGCGGGACCCCGCGCAGTTGGTCTATCCCATCCAGGTGCTGGCCACGGGCTTTTTCCTCATCCGCTACTGGCGCAGCTACACCTTCAACTGGTCGTGGAAGTGGGGCTTCATCGGAGCGGTGTTCGGTGCCATCGGCATCGGCTTCTGGCTGCTGCCCACCACGCTCTACGACTACTGGGGCCTCACCGGAAAGACGGAGGGTGTCCTGAAGCTGCTGGGAGTGGCGGAGAGGAAGGAAGGCTTTGATCCCGGCATTTTCGAAAATCCCGCCGCCTTCTGGTTCTCCACGGTCATGCGGTTCATCCGCGCCGCGGTGATCGTCGCGTTGGTCGAGGAGATTTTCTGGCGGGGCTTCCTGATGCGCTTCGTGATGGACTGGGAGGGGAACTACTGGAAGCAGCCCTTCGGCCGGGCGCACTGGAAATCCTACCTCATCATCACCGTCCTGTTCATGCTCGCCCACGCACCCGTGGACTATGCGGGTGCCTTCATCTACGGCAGCCTGACCTATGTCCTCTGCGTGTGGAGCAAGAGCCTCGGGGCCTGCGTCATCATGCACGCGGTGGCGAATTTCCTGATGGGGCTCTATGCGATGGCCTATGGGAAATACGGCGTCTGGTAGCGTATGAAGACCGAGCGCATGCGGATCGCGGTGGTGGGCTGTGGCACGGCCGGTCCCGCTGCCGCCACGCTGCTCGCCCGCCAAGGTCACCAGGTGACGCTTTACGAACGTGCGCCGGAGTGCCGCCCCGTTGGTGCCGGATTCCTGCTCCAGCCATCCGGCATGGCCGTGCTGGAGGAGCTGGGCATCGCGGAGGCGGTTCTAGCGAAAGCCGCGAAGGTGGACTCCCTCCACATCGTGAACCCGGATGGCACGACCTTGCTTGAGCTGCTTTATCGCGAGATGGAGGACGGAATCTTCGGTGCCGGGCTTCACCGTCCCGTGTTGCTGCATCACCTGATGCTGGCCATGGAAAGGGCCGGGGTCGATGTCCGGTGGGGCCACACGATCACCTCAGCGGAGGAGGAACACGACGGTTGGCGGCTCACGTTCTCCCACGGCGCTGCCAGCGATCCCTTCGATCTGCTGGTCCTTGCCGATGGCGCTCGCTCTTCCCTCCGCCACCTTGTTGGCGGCGGTGGCACCAACCGTGGCTATCCATGGGGTGCCCACTGGTTCATCGGCGAGAACTGCGGAGTGTTTCCTGCCAATGAACTTTACCAGGTGGTGAGAGGCACCCGCCAGCTCGGCGGCTTCCTCGCCACCGGCTGTGATCTCGATCATGACGAGCCGCTCGTCAGCCTGTTCTGGAGCATCCGCATCCGGGATGATGAGAAGCTGCGCTCCCAACCGCTGGAGGAGTGGAAACGGCCCATCCGGGCGCTCTGTCCTCGTGCGGCGGTCCTGCTGGACCAGATCCACGACTGGAGCCAGATCGCCACCGCCCGCTATGGGGACGTGAGCATGCGCCGCTGGTATGGCCGGAGGATCGTCGTCCTTGGGGATGCCGCCCATGCGATGAGTCCGCAACTGGGGCAGGGGGTGAATCTGGCGCTGGCGGACGCATCCTGCCTGGCGGACTGCATCTCCCGCGAGCCTCTTGCCGATGCCCTCAGCGAGTACCAGCGCCGCCGCTGGCCAACCATCCGCTACTACCAGTTCGCCACCCGCCGGCTGACGCCGTTTTTCCAATCGGACATGGAATGGATCACTCCTTTCCGTCAGGCGATGTTCCGTGTTTCCCAGTCACTTCCGCCGCTCCGGGGGCTGATGACGCGCACCATGGCGGGCGTCATTGGCGCAGTGACGGAACGATGAGGTTTTTTTGGAGAAATAGGACGATTTTCCCTTGTCAAAGCCCCCCCCGTTCCTCATACATCGCGCCCCGCAACGCGGGATGGGTAGATGCCCGAGTGGCTAAAGGGGGCAGACTGTAAATCTGCTGGCTTACGCCTACGCTGGTTCGAATCCAGCTCTGCCCACCATCTTCTTTCTCAATGACTTGGGGAGCCGAAAGGCTCCCCTTGTTCGTTTCGAGAAAAGTGCAGCGGTGCATTTCCGGTGCACTTTTCTCCAGTATCGGTTTGATGAAGACCGTCTGCTTGCTGAGCTATCATGCTCCGCTTGGAGCCGCGGACACGGCGGGACCCTGATTCATCTTCGAGGGGGACTCCATGGAGGCCAGGGACTTCTTTTCGAACCGGCTCAAATACGAGTCAATGGATGGCGAAGGGGTCGGTGGATACGCACCCACGCCTGAAGGGGGCGCGGGGTCCCCCAAACTCATGCCCATGGAGAAAATCTATCCCATCGTGCTGAAGGGGGAAACTCCGGCGGCCGAGTGGGAAACGGCATTCCGCAACTACGCGAATATCAGGCGCGGATGGGTCGGCCAGGAATCCCGGACCGGGGAGGACCGGGCGGTGCCGAAGGTGCAGAAAACGGGCTTTGTCAGGCAATTCGTGACCTTGATGTGCCGCCAGTGGGCCATCGTGCGGGCGGATCCACGGAATATCGCATTCCTTCTGGCCCAGGCGGTCTTGATCGGGGTGATCGTCGCCGCGGTGTCGGACCAGGAAGGCTTCCGGATGTTCCTGGGTGTCATCGCCGCGATGTGGTTCGGATGCAGCAATGGCGCCCAGCAAGTGGTGGGTGAACTCCCGGTGTTCAAGCGTGAGCATCTTTGCGGCCTGGGCATGCATGCCTACATATCGAGCAAGTTCGCGTTCCAATCCTGGATATCCGTCGTCCAGGCGGTCATCCTGTTCGGTGTCATCGTAACCTTGGCGAACTTCATCCACCCCCATGAGCTGGCCAGTTCGTTCGACGAGGAACTGGTGGAGCGCTATCATCCTGGAGCCATTTACAGCAAAAGCGGCGGGGGCGGGGGCGCGGTGGTTGCGGACAATGGGGAGACTTATCAAAGGATGGATCCCAGCAAGCTGGATGCCGTGGGATCGACGTCCGGGTATGACGACATCGCCGTTGGCGATCCGGGGGAGACCGCTGCTTCCGCGAAGAGGGTCACCTTGGATGATGTGCCGGCCTACCCGTTGATCAGGTGGCTCGCACGGAATTTCAGGATCGAGGAAAATATCCTCCAGTCCGGCCGGAAGGAATTGAAAGGAGCGGATGGAAATCAGCTCAGGGACCCGCAAACGGGAGCCAAATTGTGGATTCCCGAAATTCCCGTCCCATTCGTATTGGTGAATAGCCTTCTGCTGAAGATCGGATCTTTCTGTCTGGCGGCGGTGGTGGGCGTTGCGATGGGGTTGATGATTTCCTCGGTGGTCCGTACCACGACCCAGGCGGTGATGTGGGTGCCGCTCATCCTCATTCCGCAGATCCTTCTGGGCGGATATGTGATCACTATTCCGGATATGCCGCCCTACGTGCGGAATGCCGCTCTGGCGTTCCCCAGTTTCTCATGCCAGCGTCTGGTGGATGTCTCACACGTATTCGGGCGCAAGGTGCCCTTGATCTCCAACCGCACCAAAACCCCCACTTTCCTGACTTCCGACAAAGGCTACGGAAAGCCGGTGGAATGGGAGGAGGTGATCGACGGGAAGCTTGAGAAAAAGTCGGAGAGATTCTACGAAAGCTCCAGCGTCAACATTTCCTGGCAGAATCTGATCGTCCACTATGACAGGATCGGCCAGCACCGGCAGGTGGACTCCAAGCTTTCCGGTGGGAAAAGCGAGACCGTCGATAACCGAAGGGATGTGGTGTGGGTGAAAGGCACGCTGTTCGAGAACCTCTCCCCGGCCCATTCCGCGATCATGGTTCTTTTGGCGTGGATCGCCGCCGCTTATGCGGTGGTGTGGGCATCTTTGGTCAAACAACGTGGCGTATGAAAAGCGGGATATTCTTTTGGGTGAACCAAGCCTTGATCGCGGGATTGCTCCTCGCCTCCGTCTATCTGGCGGAGAAAGGGCTGGCCAAGCCCATGAACAGCATGTCGCTGGACGACATCATCAAGTCGGCTCCCGCCGTTCATAAGATTTTCACCATTTCCGCGGTGGTCTGCCTCGCATTCGGAAGATTTCTCTTCCTGCCTGCGAGGCTCCTGATCGGTATGTCGTGCGGGGTCATCGCCCTTTGCGCCTATAATGCGGTTTACAACACGTTGCACCACATCATGCCCAGTTCGAAATATTTCGCGGGGAAATCGGTGTTGGAAGTGATGAAAATCACACCCCATGGATGGCTTCTATGCGGAGCCACGGTTGTCATCCTGTTGTTGTCCATCATTCCATTCCGGTTTTCCAGGAAACAAGCCCGTTTATGAAACATATCCATTTCATCTGCCCCATCCTTATGGCACCGCTCTTTGTGTCATGTGAAGATCGGAACGCAACCCGGCATGATGCGCCGGAGGAGCCCGTTGTGGTGGCGGTCGCGGCGCCACCACCCGCACCCGCGCCGCCTGTGGTGGAACAAGAAGTGCGGGCTCCGGAGCCGGTCCGTGCCAGGTATTGCTTTGTGGATATGGAAGAGGTGTTCGACAGCTATGGGTCGAAAGACCGGCTCCAGGAACGCATCAACAGCCGTGCGGCCGAACTGAACAAGGGGCTGCATGAGGCCGCCGCCGCCAACGAAAAGCGCGGGGCTGCGATCAAAGCCCTGCAAGAGGAGATGAAAGGCCTGGTCGGGAAGCTTCCGAAGGATAAATCGATCGAGCCGACACTGGTTGCCAAGAAATCCGAGATTGTCAAACTGGCGGATGAATAGGTAGTGTCCTAATTTGAAACCCCGAATTTTCAACGTCTTATACAAATGTTGAATTAATTCTTGTGCAACACACGGATTTCGGCCACTTTTCGTCTGTGAATTTGGACGAGCTGGAGAAAGAACTGGAACGGATTCAGGCCGAGAAAGCCCACCTGTCCGAACTGGAGCGGACCTACAAGAAACTCCGGGATCTCCTGAAGCACCCCGCCCGCCCTTCCGGTAACTCTTCCGACGTGGAAGCCGTCTTAGAAACGGTGGACATGATGGAAGGGAACGATGCCTTCACCGCCGAGCAGGTCTTCAACGAAATCGAAAACATGGGCCTCTACAACACCATCCCCAAAGTGAGCATCAGCGCCATCCTGAGCCGACTGGCCAAGGAGGGCCGCATCACCGTCTCCCAACGTGGAGTGGGGCGGCTGCCTTCCATCTACTCTCTCAAACCCAACCCCTGAAAATGAAACACCCGGTGAAGCTGATCTTTGGACGGACAGGCTTCACCGGGTGGAACGAAACGCACTGATACGATAATGGTAGTCTCCCCAGGATCGACATCTAGGAGGTGAGGGTTCGAATCCCTCTCAGTGCACTTTCGTTGTCTCTATACCCCTGAACCCCCAACACCTCAAGGAAAATGAGCAACAATCTCAGCATCGAAAAGAAGATCTTCGCAGTGGCCATGCTCTGTGAAGGAAACAGCATCCGGGCGATTGAGCGGATGACCGCAGTTCACCGCGATACGATCATGCGGCTTGGCGTGAGGATCGGCCAAGGATGCGCCTCAATCATGGATGACATGATGAGAGGTCTTTCCATCCCCCAAGTCCAGGTGGACGAAATGTGGGGGTTCATCGGTTCCAAGAACGACGTCGCCAAGGAAACAGGGAAGGCCGGGACCGGTGACATCTGGGTATGGGTGGCCATGGATGCGGACACGAAACTGATTCCTTCATTCCTTACCGGGAAGCGTGACAAGTATCATGCACGGACCTTCATGGACGACCTCGCATCTCGGCTGATCAACCGGCCGCAGATCTCATCCGACGCCCTTGCCAGCTATCCGGATGCCATCGAACGGGCTTTCGGGGACAACGTGGACTACGGCGTGGTTGTCAAAACCTTCACCCATACGGACCTTTACGGGGCCGGGAGGTACACGCCGCCTGACGTACTCAAGGTTAAAAAAGTCTCGGCGGCAGGGCATCCGGACATGCGCCGGTGTTCCACCTCATTCGTGGAGAAACAGAACCATACGATGAGGATGCACTGCCGCCGACTCTCCCGCCTGACCAACGCTTTCAGCAAGAAGCGCGAGAACTTCGATGCCGCGGTTGCCCTGCACTTCGCCTATTATAATCTCTGCCGTATCCATGGAACCCTCCGTTGCACCCCTGCAATGCAGGCGGGACTCGAAAAGCAGCAGTGGACAGTCACCGACCTGATTGAAAGGATCGACGGATGAACCCCTATATCCAGGCACTCCATGATACCGTCACCAGGGCGTTCGGGTGCGGGTGCTCCCATGCCGGATCAAGCCAAGTGACTGAGTATTTCGGGGACCGGAAAGTGTTTGAGGGCCAGATTGAGACCTTCACCCTTTCCGGTCACCCCCAGACTGACGAGGCTTTCGCATGGGGGTTCGATAATGGCGAGGAGCCGCAATACGTCACGGTGCTGAAACTCCCGCCCATCCATGACCCGTCGGACGCGGTCCGGGCGGCTATCGCTTCCGGGACGTTCCGTTGAGAGTCCCCCTCAATTTGAGGGCGATGAAGATGGTGTAGATACCGTACACGATCCCTCCCATCGCTCCGGCGGCCATCACACGGCTTACCGACCTGTTCTCGATTTGGAATATGGCGTCGATGATCCCGACAAGAACAAGGGTTCCCACGATTCCCAAGGCCCCAAACCAGATTTGTTGGTTGCTCCGCTGGAGAACGAATTTCCGGAATCCTGGGTCTCTCAAATCCGTCTCAAGGTCAGAGACCGGCGCGGTTCGCTCCATGTGAGGGATCGGATGCTTTGCGGAATCAAAGACAAATTCCCGCTGGCAATGAGGGCAATCGACACTGACGGGATCCTGTGATCTCCGGGGCATCCGGAGTCCGGTCCCGCAATAGACGCAGAAGAAATCAACGGGGATAGGAAGAGGGGGAGGCTGCATTTTCTGGAATGGTGGTTACCGTCTCCAGGTGGCCGGGGAGTTGATGAGTCGCAAGAACACGACTGCCCCGGCTTTCGGCTTGCACCTATTTCATGACCGTGGCCTCCCCGACCTTCCGGTGGGGCTGTTCTTGCGAGGTCATCACACCTCGGCCCGCTTGAAGCGGACACCGATGCACTACGCGGAATCGGTCACGTTTGGAAGGGGAATCGGACTATCCGCTGGACATATCAACGTATCATGATATGAGGATGCGTTATGGATTTAGCTCTCCAGAATTTCCTTTCCGAGACAGTAGGATGCATAAATTCCAACTGTCTCTCGGGATTGAGGGTAGTTATTGGCGTCGATCCAAGCCTTCCAGTCCGCTGCATTCACCTTCACCCGGTGGGCGTTGAGACCAGTCTTCCTAGCCGACTCCATGAATCTATTAAGGTTCTCGGCGGCTTCCGCGTAGGAAGGGGATGCGATGCGTTCCTCGAAGGGAAACAAGTGGATGAAAGCCTCCCAGTTTTCTTCCGATTGATAGTCCGGGATGGCCATAGGGGTTAGAGGATCACTCATAGTCTCTCAGATTTGAGATGGTTTCGTCCAAGGGTCGAGAAATAAGGCCAATTCAAATTAGGACACTACCGATGAATACAGCAAAGAGAAAGATAGATTGGCTCTCCTTTCGAAGGCATCCCAGCAGCAGGTGGACGAGATCACCAAGAAAATCATCAGTGAGATCTGGACGGAGTGTTCGAAAGTGGTGACGGCGGTGGCGGCGAAAAACGGCTATGATTATGCCCTCAACCTGAAGGGCACGGATGCAAGGGGCTTCCCGATGGTGGTTGGGCGGGTTTCCAAAGTGGATGACATCACCGGAGATGTCGTCGCACTCATGTCGGCAAGGGGGAAACCAAAGGACGGAAACAATGCTCCTGCTATTCCGGAAACCACCAGGCAGCCGTCAGAAGAAGAGTCCGGAACGCCTCCCGGGCAATGAGAATGGGCGACCAACAGCAGCGGCAGGCCACTCTGTTGTAAGTGAAGTGGCTCCCGAAAACGGAGCCAAGGGTCTTGTTATGATGTGGTGGCTCGGGAGGTGTAGACCAACCGAACCGTGAAAAGAAAATGAAGGTCACATAGCACCTGGTTCAAGGCAAGGGTCGCTCTTGAAGCACTCAAGGGCATCAAGATCATCAACCAGCTTGCGCAGGACGAAGGCATCCATCCGGTGCGGTAAATCCGTAAGCGTGGTCTGTGGTACCTCCGGAACTCCATTGCAGGAGGGGTGTCGTTGCCGTCATAGGCATAGTGGCTATGTGTTACGGGCAGAGCTTTCATCGTTGGTGCCAGCCAAGCCTTGATGGGCTGGGAGGGTGTCTGGAACTGGAATGTGAAACTGCCATCAATAGAAAGGAGAGTCGGACAAAGAAAGTGACGGGCATCTGAAAGCCCCTGGAGAGACCTGGCGGTGGAACTCCGGCCGGGGTCTGTAAGCAGGGAAGAGCGGGCGATGTGGTCTTCAGGGAAGCCGGGAAAGTCTCCTGTTTCCCCGGAAACATGCCGGAAGAAGGATCACACCGGCTTACCAAGATCCTGGATCGTGCGCGTGTTCCCGGTGTGCGGTCGCCAAGAAAGAATGGACCGTTATCGTGGTGCTTTCACGCTCCATGCCGAGCGGGCCGTTGGCCGCACCACCGTCCGGCGGAGACGTTCAAGATGGAAGTTGCCGGGATGGGCACAAGGGCAAAGGAAACGGCCTCCTTGGAGTTCAGTGTGTCTTCCTCCAGTAATAGACCCAGCGCTCGGAGATGGCTTTGTCATTTCCGTCACGTAGTTCCAGGGTCATGTCCAGGTCATTGGCGGTGCCGGGATCCAGGACAAAGAAGGCGCGGAGCACCTGCGGCATATGGAGTTGCGGGCTGCGGCCGAGACCGGCGGGTATGTCATCGACATTCGGCATGCTCATGTCCGACAGGCCGACGTGGATGAGCTTCACCTGCTTGTTGTTGATCTCGACGACGGGTTTGAAATCCTTGATGTCATCCCACTTCGGATCACCGACTTTCTTTTCGGGTTCCAGCGGCTTGGCGAAATCGACGGCGACCAGCACCTCGTTAGGCTTCTGCACGGGATTTCCCAGCCGGGTGGCGCGGACGGTGAACAGGCCGGATGGCTTCGGATCGCGTATCCAGCGGAGGCGGTAGTGGACCTTGAACGGCTTGCCGACGGCGTGTTCCGGCTGCGGTTCCCAGAGGAGGATCACGTTGTCGTCCGTCTCATCCTTGGTGGGCATCTCGATGAGGTGGAGCTTCCCGTTGTCGAAGCCTTCCACCGGCTCCACTTTCACGCTCGGGCGTTCATGGTAGCGTGCCTCCGGATCCTGGTAGGAGGAAAAGTGGCGGTCGCGCTGGAGCAGGGACCACGAGCGTGGCTTTTCCATGGTGAAGACACAGTGGCGGAACTGGTCTTTCGTCGTTTCCAGCGGGCGGTAGTGGAGGTTGCCGCTGCCCAGTTCCATCAGCAGGCCATCGCTGTCGTGGACCTCCGGACGGAAGTCGAACGGCTTCGGGTGGGTCCCTTCACCGAACCAATACATGCTGGAAAACGGGGCGAGACCCAGTTGGGGCACCGGCTTGCGCAGGGTGAGTTCCGCCTCCACTTCGACGATGGTTTCCTCACCGGGAGTGACGGTGAATTGGTAGGCACCTGCCACGCTCGGCCCGTTGAGCAGGGCGGATACCTTCAGTGATTTCGAGTCCTTGGCGGGTTTTTCAAGATGGAACTCCGTGAAGTCGGGGAACTCCTCCGGCACGCCGGGGATGCCGCTGTTCAGGGAGAGGCCCCGGGCGGAAAGTCCGTAGGGCGAGTTCGCCGGGATGGCGCGGAAGTAGCTGGCACCCAGGAAGACCAGGAACTCGTCCATGTATTCCTTCGAGTTGAGCTGGGTGCGCGCGCGCCAGCCCGCGTAGTTCGGCGGCGGGGGCGTCCCCTTCGGCACGACCTGCTTGCCGTAGTTGAAAAGCTTCTGGTTGAAGTCGAGGTGGGCGGTCTTCCCGTCCTTCACCTCATGCAGGGAGACGGTCTTCTTCGCCGTCCAGCCGGGGTGGAAAAAGTCGATGGAAAACGGCCCGTCGTTCCACCACAAGCCGGACTCCATGTTGAAGCGGATGTCCCGGTGCTGGTCGTAAGTTAGCTTTTTCCAGAAGTCCGCCAGATCGTCCTTCGGTGCCTCATACGGCTTGGCCGCCAAGTCGCGCGCCTTTGCCTTCAGTGTGTCGAAGTTGAACTCCTGTTGGGCGAAGGAAGCGGAGAAGGGAAGGGCGGCGAGGGCCGCCGTGACGACGAAAGACCTTTTGAAGGATGTCATTGAGTGGAAGACTTCCTGATTTCTGGCACCTGGCCGCGTGGAAAGCACGTGGAAAATGGGGCGGACATTACACTCTCCGCCGTTCCAATGCGGGAGCCTGCCTCTGAGTAGTGGCGTGGCTCAGCCACGACGGCTGGGAAAGCGGCCACGATCCCGCGAGGAGGTTTGTTATCGGAGGGAGAGCATGATGAGGGCTGCCCCGGCAGGTGGCAGGCATCCACCCAACCGTAACGGCGCAGCCGTTCCGCTACGTTCCATTACCAGACCACATCGGAGGAGGGCTTGCCTCCCTTCCAAGGCACGCCGCCGTCGTCCTTCAGATCCGTTCCCACGGAGTAGATGACGGGTTGCGCTGCCTCCATCCGGTAGTGGAAAGGTTCACGTGTCAGCGGGTCGATCTTCGATTCGCCGGAAAATTCCGCCAGCGTGGACGGGTAGCTTCCGTGCTCCAGCCGGTGAAGCTCCAGGTCACAGGCGAGCATCGCCAGATGGATCTGGATGGTCAGGTCGGTGGCCATCCGGCACTGCCTGGCGAAGTCCCACTCCACCGCCGGATGGTTGAAGAATGACGGGCCAGGTGTGGTGGCGGCGTAGCGGTCACAGACTTCCAGCCAGTCTCTGAGGCTCCCCGTTCTCAGCAAATCCCTTTTCAGGTCGAGTTCACGGGCGACCACCATGGCGGCGCTGCGGTCGAACCATCCTCGTGGGATCAAACCGGGGAAGGAGGAAAAGGCATTCCGATGTCCCGGTAAGAGCACGTATCCGGATGGCTGGCCTTTTTTGTAGGAATCAAACATCGGGAAGGTGGCGGTGATCTCCAGTTCCAGCGCCCTGCGGTATTCCGCGGTGGGGTTCCAGCGGGCCAACCGTGAGCGGATGGCATTGATTCCGGCAGCATCCCAGCCTCCTCTCTCCAGGCATTTCGCCAGCGTGGGTTGGGTCCGTTGGAACGCAGCGCCGCGCAACAGGACGGACGTCATCAACTGGTCGGACGCCATGGTCTCCATCAGGCGCAGGCAGATCAGCATGCTCTCCAGGGCGATCTCCGGACGGTTGGCTTCGAGCGCGAGTTCCGCCCGCAGGGTGAGGGCGCCCACCACGTTGATCAGCCGGAAGGACAGGCCGAAGCTGACGTTGGGTTCCTCCAGTTGGCACAACATCGCCAGAGTAGGGGAGGCCGTCTCCGGGCGATCCAGTCCGGCCCGGAGTTCCGGCAGGACTCCGGCCAGGGTCTTTTCAAAGGTGGCGAGGTTGGTGGCAGGCTCCGCTGTCAGGCCCAGGGATTTTTTCAGATCCTTCAGGCTCCGGTCATCATGGCGGAAGAAGCGGTTCTTGCTTCCACCCTTCCTCAGTTTCACCTGACTGATGCGGGCGAGGGCGGAATCGGGAGCATGGGGGATATTTGGATTTTCGGTCAGCGACTGGCTCCGGGCCTCCGCGAGCAGGGGGATCATCGCGAAGTTTTCCCCATCCGGTGGCATCGGGAGGATCATGTCCACGAGGCGGGTGGGATGGCCTTCCGCCTTCATCCTCTGGATGGCATCGCGCCTCATGTTGGCTCCGTGCCAGTTGGCGGCGGCGTAGGTGAGCACCAGCAGGGTGGCCAGGGCGAGCAGGGTTTGGCAGAGGCGGCGGAACCACTTCCGGGCGAGCAGGGTTTTCATGGATCGGTTTGTCGGGTTGTGTTTTGTCCGAGCAGATCCATCGGAGGCGGCGGAGTGTCGAATGCTGGCCGCAGCACCGGCCCCTCCATTCGCTCCACCGGGGGAGCCATCAGGATGAAGGTGAGGGTGGCGGCCCAGCAGACGCAGAGACCGGCGAGGAAGGGTTTCGGCAACCATGGCACCGCCACGGGGGCGGGCAGGATCATCGCCTTCCAGTGCGCGGGCAGGGGACGGGGTTTCATTTCCAGAAGCTGTCTTTCGATTTCGTTGTCACCGCCGGCGTTCATGGGATCAAAGCTCTTCATACAGGGGACGCAGGAGGTTGCGGAGTTTGTCTAAGGCGTAGCGGTAGCGGCTGGCGGCGGTGTTCATGGGGATGCCGCAGATGGTGGAGATTTCCTCGAAGGTGCGCTCTTGCCAGAGCTTCAGCACGACCACCTCCCGCTGCTCCGGGGGCAGGCCTGCCAGCGCTTCCTCCAGCCTTTGGCGGAAGGCCTCCCGGTCCGGATCCGCGCAAGACTGGAGCAGGTCGCCCTGTCCCTTCGCGGCGTGGTCGGCGCGGACCGTGTTCCGCCGCATGAGATCGACCGCGGCATGGTGGACCATCCTCAGCAGGTAGGACCGCTGGTTCTCCATCATGGAGGGATCCGCACGGCCTCCGGCGAGCTTCAGGAAAAGGTCCTGCAGGATGTCACGCGCGGCGGCCTCATCCCGCAGCAGGGACATCGCATGGGCGAACATCGCGGCGGCGTGATCTTCGTAGATCCGCTCCAGTTCTTCGGGTGAGGGTTTCCGCTTCGCGCCTGCCATTATCGGTGGGACGCGCGGGAGGGGAAGATTTGTCTGCCGTAGCCGTGTATTTCCTAACAACCGAGATAGACCTCCGTGATGTAGTCGATGCTCACGGTGCCGTCCTGCTGGTGGAGGGCGAAGATGCGCTCCAGTTCCGCGATCATTTCCTCATGTCGGGGTTGTCCCGGTGCGGGGGCATAGGAGGAGGAAAGCAGGCGGCCCCGGAGGCTGTCGTAGCCGAACACCTGCCGGTTGGCGAAGGTATGGATCGCAAAGCCTTCCGTGAAGAACCCGCCCAGCACGCGGCTGTCGATGGTCTCATGGCGCACTGTGTTGTAGTCGGTGCCATACTCCAGCAACAGCGCCTCGTAATCCCGCAGGAAAGGGTTGGTGTCCACCTGCCGCACGTTCCACAGCAGCGCGATGAGGCCACCGGGCTTCAGGATGCGGGAAAACTCGGCCCGCGTTTCCGCCTCGGCGAACCAGTGGAACGCCTGCGCCGCGAGGATGAGATCCACGCTCCCGTCCGGCAGGGTGGTGGCCTGAGCGGTGCCATCCACGCTGGTGAAGCCGGAATAGCCTGCCAGCAGTCGCTCCGCTGCCTCCCGCATCGGCGCGTTCGGTTCCACGCCCGTGACGGGGACACCCGCCTTGAGGAGCATTTCAGCGGAAATGCCGGTGCCGGAGCCGATGTCCGCCACCCGGGATGCCGGGGTCAGATTCGCCTCCCTGACGAGCAGATCCACCACTTCCGCCGGGTAGCCGGGCCGGTAACGGACGTAGTTTTCCACCCGGTCGGAGAAACGCTGCGTGGAGGAGGATGTCATCGGAAAACAGTAAGGAGGGTGGACAGAGCGGCAAGCCGCTATGTCCGCTGCGCTCCCATTCCTGTCCACCGGCTGCAACGGGAACCCGTAGGAAAGGCATTCCGGGATCGATCCACCCTTCACTTTATTCGCCAATGCCGCCGGTGGACAAGAGTGTCCACCCTCCTTACGCGGTTGCACCGGTCGGTCATATCGATCGCTCCTCCCCCCCCCTCACTCCCGCAGCTTCACACGCAGCAGGGGGGGCGTGTTGCTGCGGTTCTCACGGGTGGCGAAGGCATGGACGAAGCCGTTTTTCGCCGTCTCATCCGTTTCCCGGCAGATGATGATGGTGGCGGTGCCGTTGGTATCCGCTTTCAGGAAATCGACCAACGCGGATCCTTTGATGGTGCAGGTGGCGCGGCTGGTTCCCTGTGCCAGTTCGAAGCTGCCGAGCGGGACGACCTTTGCCGTATCCGGCAGGTGGCGGAGCTTCTCGTCGCCGTTCATCGCGGGAGCATTCTGCCAGGTGATGCCCTTTTCCTCCCAGCTGTCGCCCGTCTCATCGGTCAGGCCATAGACATGGAAGACACTGTCCGGAACCAGCGTTGCGAAGCCGAGGTCGCTCGGCTCCACGTTCAGGCTGAACTCCGCGTCTTCGACCTTATCGAGATCGAACTTCGACAGATCGAAGGCGGCGTATCCCTTGCGGATCAGGTCTTCCTGGTGGGTGGTGTTCTTCACCCGCATGAAAGGCTCGCCGCCATAGTTCTTCGGCTCCTTGGTGGACTGGATGAAAGCATCCCGGCCATTGCCGTAGTTGGTGGAAATGGTCTGCCAGCCCTGGTGGTCGCTCACGATCACATCGGGCTGCCAGCGGTTCGTTTCGTCATCATCCACGGAGGATGGGTTGAGCTTTTTCTTGAGCAGTCCGCGGTCGAGCGCCCTTTCCGGCGTGACCTGCTTCATGCCCTTCTCACCCTTGTGGCCGACCTCGACCAGACCCTCGATCACATGGACGAGGTATTTGCCATCGTCATCCGCACTCACGCCGAAGCGGGTGCCAAGGTCCACGACCTTCGCGTCCTTGGTATCGACGGTGAAACCGATCGCTTCCTTCGGCACATCCGCGACGATGGTGCCACGCACCAGGCGGCAGTTCATGGCGTCGATGATCTCGAGGGTGGCGGGGGCCTCCAGGACCACCTCCGCGCCGCTGTCGAATTTGAGTGTGGCAAGGCCTTCCGCGAGTTCGAAGGTGCCGGCGGAAATCCGGGATCCCTCCGCGGTGGGGAGGGTGCTGCCACCCCAGCGGCAACCCTGGGACTTGGTGATGGAGGCCACCGTCGGGACCATCTCCGTGACAGGGGAGGAAGGACCATCTTTCACGAAAGTGCGGATGCCTACGGTGATCATCACGCAGGCGGCGGCGGCGAAGAGGGCGAGGGGGACAACCGCGTTGGTCCGCCTGAACGGCACCACATTGGCGGTTGTGGCTTCCTCCGAAGCCAGATCCCTGACCAGGCGCGGGTCGTGCCGCAACTCCGCGTCAAGAAACAGGGAGCGTGCGAAAAGGGCGCGCATTTCCGGATCCTCCCTTAGCAGTGCATCCAGTTCCGTCTCCTCATCCGGGGACAATTTCCCGTCCCGGGCGCGTTCGCAGCGCTCGATCAGTTCCCAGCGTTTGGCATCTCCGGAGTTCATGACAGGGCGGATTCTTCGTTTTTCAGACGGTTTTCGACACACTCCAGCAAGGTGAAGCGCAGGCGGCTGAGCGCACGATAGACGGCGCCGGCGGTGCTATCGACCCGTTCGGCGATCTGGTCAACCTCCAGATCCTCGAAATAGCGCATCAGCAGGATCCGGCGGTGCTCCACCGGCAGTTTGTGAAGGCAGGACTCCAGTGCCTCGCGCCTGGCCTGTCCGTGGTCGGAGAGTTTCGCCACCTCATGGCCGATCTGTTCGAGCATCTCTTCACTCAGGGGGAGGTGGGCGCGTTTTGCCTGACGGCGGTAGCCGAGGATCTGGTGGAAGGCGATCTTCCGCGCCCAGGCGATGAAGTTGGTACCCGGCTCGAACTGGGAAAAACTCTTCCACATGACCATCTTCGTCTGTTGCAGGATATCGTCCGCATCCGCCTGCGCGGAAACCAGGCCATAGACATAGAGCGAGAGGGCCCGGTCATGCCGGGCCAGCAGGGTCAGGAAGTCGGTGCTGGGGTCTTCGCTCATCGGGTCATTCCACCGCTGGAAATCAGGGATTCTGTCAAAAGAAGTGAAGATCGGCGGGTTTTTGGACGGAAATCTTTTTTGTCCAAAAACGGAACGGTTTCGACTAGTTTGGTTGAAATGACCTTCCTGTGTAAACCCAGCACGAAGTTCCTGCTGCTCGGACTGTTGTCCTTGCCGGGGATGCTCCATGCCACCGCGGAGAATGCCGAGGCGCTGAAGTTCTTCGAAACGAAGATCCGTCCGGTCTTCGCGGAGAGCTGCTACGACTGCCATGGCGAGGAAAAGCAGAAGGGCGGCCTGCGCATGGATAACCTGGGCTACATCCTGCAGGGAGGCGAAGGCGGCCCTGCGGTGATCCCCGGCGATGCCATGGCGTCCCATCTCTACAAGGCGGTCACCTATGAGGACAAGGACCTCCAGATGCCGCCGAAGGACAAGAAGCTGCCCGACAGCCAGATCGAGGACATCCGCAAGTGGATCGACATGGGCGCCCCATGGCCGAAGGCGGAGATCGTGCAGGCGAAGAAGCCCGGTGAGTTCACGGAGGAGGAAAAGGGCTGGTGGGCGTTCCAGCCGCTGAAGAAGGTCACGCCGCCCGCCGCCGGTGATGCGCGTGTTGCCAACCCGATTGATAATTTCATCACCACCGGACTGAAGGAAAAAGGTCTGCCACAGGCACCCCAGGCCAGCCGCCTGGAGATGGTGCGCCGACTTTACTATAACCTCCACGGGCTGCCACCGACACCCGCACAGGTGCAGGCATTCCTGGATGACAAGCGCCCGGACGCCTATGAGCGGCTGGTGGACGAGCTGCTGGCCAGCCCGCGCTACGGCATCCGCTGGGGCCAGCACTGGCTGGACCTGGCCCGCTATGCGGAGTCCGACGGCTACCGCGAGGACGCCTACCGTCCGAACGCGTGGCCCTACCGGGACTACGTCATCAAGTCATTCAACGACGACAAGCCCTACAATCAGTTCGTCCGCGAGCAACTGGCCGGGGATGAGATCAACCCGGACGATCCCAACGTGCTCATTGGCACCGCTTTCCTCCGCCACGGCATCTATGAGTGGAACCAGCGCGATGCCGAGGGGCAGCGCGAGCTGATGGTGAACGAGATGACGGACGTGACCGGCGAGCTTTTCCTCGGCCTCAGCTTCGCTTGCGCACGCTGCCATGACCATAAGTTCGACCCCATCCTGCAGAAGGACTACTACCGCTTGAAGTCGTTCTTCACCGGCGTGCAGTGGCGGGAGGATGTGGCCTTGGCCACCCCGGAGCAAAAGGCCGCCCATGCGGAGCAGATGAAGGCGTGGGAGGAAACTTCCAAGGAAGCGCGGGAGGCCTACGACGCGCTCATCCAGCCCGCTCTGGACAACGCCCGCCGCAAGGCCACGGAGATGTTCCCGGAGGAGGTGAAGGCCATGGTCGCCAAGCCCGACGACCAGCGCACGCCTTACGAAAAGCAGATCAACTACCTCGTCGAGCGCCAGGTGATGGTGGACCAGAACAAGACCCTGGCGAAGCTGCGGCAGAAACCGGACCCGGTCATCGAGGCGATGAAGCCGTTCGAAGAGACGAAGCCGAAGCCGTTGCCCTATGCCTTCGTGGCGACGGATGTGGGCGTGACATCGCCTCCGACGATCCTGAAATCCCGCCGCGGCGACACCGATGTGAGGCCGGGTTTCCTCACCATCCTCAAGCCGGATGAACTGGATGTGAAGCCGCTTGCAGAGCGGAACTCCTCCGGACGCCGGACCGCGCTGGCGGACTGGATCACGGATCCCACCAACCCGCTTTCCACCCGCGTCATCGTCAACCGCGTCTGGCAATTCCACTTCGGCAGGGCGCTGGCGGAGAACACCAGCGATTTCGGCAAGCTGGGCACTGCTCCTTCGAATCCTGAGTTGCTGGACTGGCTGACGGGCGAGTTCCTGGCGAACGGCTGGAGCTTCAAGAAACTCCACCGCCTGATCCTCACCTCGGAGGCCTACCGCCAGAGTTCGCTGGTGCAGCCGACCGAGTTGACCAACCAGGTCGATCCGGCGAACAAGTTGCTGTGGCGCATGAACCCGCTCCGCCTGGACGCGGAACAGACACGGGACACGCTGCTGATGCTGAGCGGCGAGCTGAAGGACCAGATCTCAGGCCCCGGCGTGGATGCCAGCGAACCGGTGCGCTCCGTCTTCACCCGCAAGCGGCGGAATTCCCCGGATGAGTTCATGACGCGGTTCGATGCGTCCCCCGGCTTCTTCAGCATGGCGAAGCGCGAGACCACCACCACCGCGCTCCAGAGCCTGGTCATGATCAATGGCGAGTGGCCGCTCCAGCGTGCCCGCGTGATGGCCGCACGGGTGCTCAAGGAGGCCAACAACGACGAGAAAGCAGCCGCCGCGGAAGCGATCCGCCTGGCCTACTCCCGTCCTGGCACCAAGGAAGAGGTGGATGGCGTGGTCGGTTTCCTCAAGCACCAGCAGGAGGTCATTGCGAAAGACAGGCCGGTCGAGGCTGCTCCGGAGGTGACCAATCCGGTGGTCGATGCGGCACCACATTTCAACAAGCACTTCCTGGCTCCGGCCAAGGCGATCACCTTCCGGTCTGGCACGACCTTCGAAAAAGTGCGCGTGTCTCCCGCCGCTCCGGAGTCTCCGGAGTTCACGGTGGAGGCCGTGGTGAATGTGGACTCCGTCTTCCCGGACGCCTCCGTCCGCACCATCGCCTCCCGCTGGAACGGCGACCTCGCCACGAAGGGCTGGTCGCTCGGCCTCACCGGCAAGACCTCCCGCCACAAGCCGAACCACCTCGTCTTCGAGATCACCGGGGATGACTTCCAGGGTTCCCTCGTCCGCGAGGTGCTGCCGTCCACCATCATTGTCCCCGACCGCACCCCCTACTACGTCGCGGCGGTGGTCAGCAACCGCCCGATGGAGGGCAAGACCTTCGGTGGTTCCGTCACCTTCCACGCGCTCAACCTCGCGGATCCGAATGCGAAGTTGGTATCTGTCACGGTTCCGCACGGCATCGGGAACGGATATGTGAATGCGGAGCGCAGGCTGATCATCGGTGGCCGTGACTCCACCGACAAGCACCTCTGGAGCGGCACGATGGCGACCGTTTCGCTGACCAACAAGCTGCTCGATGCCAGCCAGCTTGCCGCATCAAAGCCGATGAACGCCCCGGAGCGTCTCTTTGAACTGAACGCGGACACCCTGACAGACACCTACAAGCCGACCTTTGGCTGGGAGAAGTCCAGCGGCGTGCCTGCCTCGAAGACCCGCAGTTCTCCGAAACTGGAAGCCCTCGCGGACCTGTTCCACACCCTCATCAACTCGAACGAATTCTTCTACCTGCCATGAACCCGATGATTCCCCATCACGAAATCCTCCATACCCGCCGCGACTTCCTCCGCCGTGGTGGCGCGGGATTCGGCGCGGTCGCGCTCGCTTCCATCCTCGGCGACAGCAACGTCATGGCCGCGCTGGGTGGAGCACAGGGCAGCGTGATCAACCCGCTGGCACCGAAGCTGACCCAACTGCCCGGCACGGCGAAGCGCGTCATCTTCCTCTTCATGGAGGGCGGCCCCAGCCACCTGGACATCTGCGATCCCAAGCCGCTGCTCAACAAGCTGGACGGCCAGCAACTGCCGGAGAGTTTTGGCAAGGTCATCACCGCCATGGGTGAGGCGAACGCCCCCATCATGGGCACTCCGCGCACCTTCAAGCAATATGGCGAGGGCGGGCTGTGGTTCTCCGACCTGGTGCCGCACATGGCATCCGTCGCGGACGAATGGTGCCAGTTGAAGGCCTGTGTCTCCAACGGCATCAACCACGCCGGTGGCGTGTGCCAGATGAACACCGGCTCCATCTTCGGCGGCAGGCCGTCGCTGGGGAGCTGGGTCAGTTACGGTCTCGGCACGGAGAACCAGAACCTGCCGTCCTTCGTCGTGCTGAAGGACAGCGACTCCCAGGTGGTCAACGGCGTGCGGAACTGGGGCAGCGGCTTCATGCCCGCCGTCTATCAGGGCACGCTGCTGGATGACGGCCCGAACCCCATTGCCAACCTCAACAACCCGAAGGGCATCACCGCCGCGCGGCAGAAGGAGAAGCTCGCGCTGCTGGGGGAAATGAACAAGCGCCACATGCGCGGCAGGGAGGACAACACGGAGCTGGACGCGCGCATCCGCAGCATGGAGCTGGCCTTCCGCATGCAGGCCACCGCACCGGAGGCGGTCGATCTCAGCCGCGAGTCCGATGCGACCAAGGCGCTCTACGGCATGGACGAGGCGCACACCCAGAACTTCGGGCGCATGTGCCTCCTGGCCCGCCGCCTTGTCGAGCGTGGCGTGAGGTTCGTCCAACTCTACCACGGTGCGGGAAGCAAGTGGGACGCCCATAACAATCTGGAACCGAACCACAAGAAACTCTGCGGGGAGATGGACAAGCCGGTGGCCGGCCTGATCAAGGACCTGAAACAACGCGGTCTGCTGGAGGACACCCTGGTCATCTGGGGCGGCGAGTTCGGCCGCACGCCGATGTCCGAGAAGGGTGACGGCCGCGACCACAACCCGACCGGCTTCTCCATGATGTGGGCGGGCGGCGGCGTGAAAGGCGGCCAGTCCATCGGCGAAACCGACGACCTCGGCCTCCATGCCGTGAAGGACAAGCTGCATGTCCACGACCTGCACGCCACCATCATGCACCTGATGGGGGTCGATCACACCCAGATGATCTACCAGGACAAGGGCCGTCCGGAGCGGATCGACCAGAACGAAGGCCACGTCTGCGAGAAGATCCGCGGACTGGTCTGAAAACGGCATGAGGCCCGCATGCAACGGGCCTCACCGGTCAGGCTCCGGGCTGGATGCCCGGAGCCGCTTTGTTTGAGGGGATCACTCGCCTTGTCCGGGGATCGGGATCGGGAAGCCCCCGGCCGGAGCGGCGGGTGCGTCCTCGATCTTCACCAGTTCCAGTTCGAAAATGAGCACGCTGTTGGGAGCGATGTCCGCACCCTGGCGCTGCTCGCCGTAGGCCAGTTCGCTCGGGATGAAGAGTTTCCACTTCGCGCCGACGGGCATGGTGGTGAGGGCTTCCTTGAAGCCGTCGATCACGCCGAGGGTCATCGGCACGGTTTCACCGGCAGGGGATGCGTCGAACTCGGTGCCGTCGATGAGGCTGCCCTTATAGTTCACCTGGAACTGCTTCTCGCTGTCGTCGCCTTCCTTGGGAGCCACGTATTTCTCGCTGCCGCCCTTTGCCAGCACTTCATACTGGAGGCCGCTCTTGGTGGTGGTCACACCTTCGCGCTTGCCGTTCTCTTCGAGGAACTTTTTGCCGGCTTCCAGGTTTGCGGTCGCCTTGACCTTCTCGCGCTCCTGTAGCACGTCGCCCAGCGACTGCATGGTGTTCTTGAACTTCTCCTCATCGATCTCGCTCTTCGAATCAAACGAGGCGAGCAAGCCCTTCACGAAAGCTTCCGTATCGACGTCCGCGGCGGTCAGGCCGTGCCCGGCGAACTGCTTGCCGCTGCTGAAGCCGAGGAAATAAGAGGAGTCCTTTTTGAGTGCGGCGGGATCCACGGCCGGCTTCGGTGCTTCTTCCGGGGTGGCCGGAGCGGCGGGGGAGGCAGGCTGGGCGAAGGCGGTGGCGATCAGGCTCAGGGCCAGGGTGCCGGGGATCAGGTTGCGGATCATCAGGGTATTGGTTTGATTGGAAAGGCCGGAAAATAGGTTGCGCCCGCGGGGGTGTCGAGAAGGAGTTGTATGGGGAGTAGCGGAATGGCTGCGCCATTCCGGTTGAGAAGATGCACCCACTACCCTCCGTTGTCGGTCTTCCTCCGACGCTGGTGGCGGATACCCCCGATCTATTGAAGTCCCGGGATAGGGGATGGTTCACCCAGCCGTCGTGGCGCAGCCACGCCGCTACCGGTGGACGCGAAAACGCCAGCGGAGATCCCGCCGGCGTCTCGAAATGAAGTTTCTGGTAGAAAGAGGCTTTACGCCTCCTTGCCGCAGCACTGCTTGTATTTCTTTCCGGAGCCGCACGGGCACTGGGCATTCCGCCCGGTCGATTCGATGGCGAAGCTCGGTTTGCGCTTGGGCAGATTGAGCGTCAGTTTCGTTCCCTCGGGGGATGGCATGGAAGCCGGGTCGATGGAACCGGAACTGCCGGACTCCGCGATGTTGTCGTGGGAGATGTGGTCTTCCTCGCTGGAGTGGAGTTCCTGTGGCGCGCTGTGGAGCTGGCGGAGGAAGGCTTCCAGATTCGCCGCGGAGCGGAAAAGGTTCTGGAGGGCGTCCTGCTTGATGGCGTCCATCAGCGTGACGAAGAGGTTGTAGGCCTCGTTCTTGTATTCGATGAGCGGATCCTTCTGGCCCTGTGCGCGGAGGCCCACACCCTCCCGGAGGGCGTCCATGTTGTAGAGGTGCGCCTGCCATTGCTTGTCGATGGCGGCGAGCACCATGCGGCGCTCCTCCTGGTCCAGTACTTCCAGAGGAAGGCCCGCCACCCGGGTTTCGTAGGTTTCCTTCACCTTGCCGATGAGGAATTGGGAGATCTGCTCCTCATCGCGGCTCTCGAACTTCAGTTCGTCCGGAGTGACGCGGATGGGAAGGGTGGAGTTCACCCAATGGAGCAGCTCGTTGTAATCCTCCGAGTTCTCGTCGCGGTCGTTCAGATACTCGCCGACCTTGGAGTTGATGCATTCGTCGATGATCTCATTGACCAGATCCCGTGGGGTCTCGGTGGTAAGGACCTCGTTGCGGTAGCCATAGACGACCTCCCGCTGCTTGTTCATCACGTCATCGAAGTCCAGAACGCGCTTCCGGCCGGTGTAGTTCCGCTGCTCGACACGCTTCTGGGCGGTTTCGACGGAACGGTTGAGCCAGGAATGCTCCAGCGCCTCGCCTTCCTTCATGCCGAAGCGTTCCATCATGTTGGTCATGCGGTCGGCGGCGGCGAAGTTGCGCATCAGGTCGTCCTCGAAGGAGATGAAGAACTGGGAACGGCCCGGGTCGCCCTGGCGGGAACAGCGGCCGCGGAGCTGGCGGTCGGTCCGGCGGGATTCATGGCGCTCCGTGCCGACGACGTAGAGTCCGCCGAGTTCGTGGACGCCTTTCCCGAGTTTGATGTCAGTGCCCCGGCCCGCCATGTTGGTGGAAACGGTGACGGCGCCGAGCTGGCCGGCATTGGAGACGATTTCCGCTTCCTGGGCGTGGTACTTCGCGTTGAGGACCGTGTGGGGGATCTTCGCCCGCTTCAGCATCCGGGAGAGGGTTTCGGAAGCTTCCACGGAGGCTGTGCCGACGAGAACCGGCTGGCCTTTGGTGTGGGCGGCCTCGATCTTCTGGATCACCGCATTGAATTTCTCACGGCGCGTCTTGAAAACCTGGTCGTTGTCATCGACCCGGATGTTCGGCGCGTTCGTCGGGATCGGCAGCACGTCGAGGCGGTAGATGTCATGAAACTCCGCCGCTTCCGTTTCCGCGGTGCCGGTCATGCCCGCCAGCTTTTCATAGAGGCGGAAGTAGTTCTGGATGGTGATGGTGGCGAAGGTTTGCGTCTCCTTCTCGATCGAGACGCCTTCCTTCGCTTCCACGGCCTGGTGGAGACCGTCGGACCAGCGGCGGCCCGGCATCTCACGGCCCGTGTTTTCATCCACGATGATGACCTTGTCATCCTTGACGACGTATTGGACATCCTTCTCGAAGATGCAGTAGGCCTTCAGGAGCTGGGAAATGTTGTGGATCTTCTCCGCCTGGGAATCCATCCGCACCTGGGCCGCTTCCTTGGCCGCGGCCTTCTGCTCGTCGTTGAGGCTCAGGTCGGTGTCGATGTCGGCGTAGAGGGTGCCGAGATCAGGCAGTGTGAAGGCTTCCGTATCCCCCGGCGAAAGGAACTCACGGCCCATCTCCATCAGGTCGGCGTCATGCGCCTTTTCGTCGATGGTGAAGTAGAGTTCTTCCTTGATGATGAAGAGTTCCCGCTTCTGCGCATCCTGGTAGAGGGAAAGCTCTGTCTTCTCCAGGAGGCGGCGCATGTCCGGATCCTCCATGTAGCGCATGAGCTGGCGGTTGCGCGGCTGCCCGAGCTTGATCTTGAAGAGGGCGCGGCCTGCTCCGTCCTTGTCACCTTCGTCCAGCAACTTCTTCGCCTCCGCGGCCAGTTCGGTGCAAAGCTGGGTCTGCCTGCGGACCAGTGCTTCGACGGAATCCTTGTATTTGTCGAACTGATGGGTCGATTGGCTGGTCGGGCCGGAAATGATGAGCGGTGTCCGGGCTTCGTCGATGAGGATGGAGTCCACCTCGTCGATGATGGCGAGGTAATGGCCGCGCTGCACCTGCTCGTCCTTGGACGAAGCCATGCCGTTGTCCCGCAGGTAGTCGAAGCCGAACTCGGCGTTTGTGCCGTAGGTGATGTCGCAGGAGTACTCCGCACGGCGCTCCCACGGTGGCATCTGGTTCTGGATGCAGCCGACGGTCAGGCCGAGGAAGCGGAAAAGGGAACCCATCCACTGGGAGTCCCGCTGGGCGAGGTAGTCGTTGACGGTGACGACGTGGACACCCAGGCCGGTCAGCGCGTTGAGATAGACCGGCAGCGTGGCGACTAGGGTTTTTCCCTCACCCGTCTGCATCTCCGCGATCATCCCGCGATGCAGCGCCGTGCCGCCGATGAGCTGCACGTCGAAATGGACCATTTCCCAGCCAAGCGGGTGGCCGTTCACCTCAATGGTGCTGCCACACATCCGGCGGGCGCCGTTTTTCACGACCGCATAGGCTTCCGGGAGGATCTGTTCCAGATAGCGCGCGCGGGAGCGGATGAAGTCACCTTCGATCTCATGGAACGCGGTCTTGGCGGCGTCGATCGAGGATGCGGTTGCCTCCACCTTGGAAGGCAGGGAGGAAAATTCGTCGCGGAGCGGGGCGATACGTTCGTCGAGTGCCTCCGCCGTGGCGCGGAGTTCCTCCGGTCCCATGCGTTCCACCACCGGCTTCGGCGGAGCTTCCAGCGCATGATAGCGGGACAGATGCTTCTGCCACTTCGCGGTCATTTCGCGGAGCTTTTCCTCAGGCTCCCTTTGCAGGGCTTCCTCGATCTCCCGGATGCGGGCAACAGTCGGACGGATGCGCCGGAGCTCGCGTTGGTTTTTGCTGCCGACGATTTTCTGTAGGATCCACTTAATCATGTGAGAGCGAGGTTTGGCGGGAATATTCCGCCGGGGGCGAGGCAATATACCGGGAAATCCGGCGACGCAAGAGCGGTGGTGGTGCGAAAAATGTAATGCGGGAGGAATGCCGGAGGGACCGGCCTTTCATCAGATGGTCATGGCGTGGAAGCCACCATCGACGATCATCTCGATGCCGGTGATGAAGGAGCCGGCCTTCGGGGAGGCGAGCAGCAGGGTCGCGCCGATGAGTTCCTCCGCATTGCCGAAGCGGGAGGACGGGGTCTGGCGGAGGATGTCCAGCACGCGGGACTCGTCCAGGACCTTCCGGTTCTGCTCCGCGGGGAAGAAACCGGGGACCAGGGTGTTCACGCGGATGTCGCGGTCGGCCCACTCGCGGGCGAGGTTCCGGGTGAGGTTGTGGACCGCCGCTTTGGAAGCGGAATAGGTGAAGACACGGGAGAGGGGATTGAGGCCGGAAATGGAGCCGAGGTTGATGATGGAGCCGGCCCGCGCCTCATCCAGGAAATACTGGCCGAAGACCTGGCAGGCGCGGAAGATCGCGGTCAGGTTCGTGTCCATGATCCGCTGGTATTCGTCTTCCGAGATCTCCAGGAAAGGCGTGGGCGAATTCGTGCCCGCGCCGTTGATGAGGATGTCCACCTTGCCGGAGCGTGCGATCACGGCGTCCAGGAGATCATGGAGGGATTGGCGGGAGGTCACATCGACCGGAACGAAGTAGCCCTTGCCGCCGTGGCTTTCGATTTCAGCGAGACGCTTTTCCGCCTTCTCCGGGATCCGGCCACCGAGGACGACTTCCGCTCCCGCGCGGGCGAGACCGACGGCCATCGTGCCGCAAAGTTCGCCGGTTCCGCCGATGATGACGGCGGTTTTCCCGGACAGGTCGAAAAGGTCTTTCAAGAAAGGGGCGGTCTGCATGTGCGGAAGACTTGGGAATGGGGATTGAAGATTCAAGGTAGAAGATGGAGGATTCTTCCTGATGAGTTGGTTCGGGGAGGCTTCGAAGCGGCGGAAGTGGTTGGTCGCCGTCTCGGGCGGCGCCGATTCGGTGGCGTTGCTCCACCTGCTGTTTCAGGAAGGGTTCCGGAATCTGGTCGTCTGCCATGTCGATCACCGTCTGAGGGGGAGGGTCTCAACCGCGGATGCCGCGTTCGTGAAGCGCCTGGCGGCCCGGCTCGGACTGCCTTGCGAAATGACCCGGGTGGATGTGCGCCGGTTGGCGGAGGAGCGCCGCCAGTCCATGGAAACGGCGGCCCGCCATGCGCGCCATGGGTTCTTCCGCGAATGTGCCGCCCGGCACCGGTGCAACCGCGTCGTCCTCGCGCATCATGCGGACGATCAGGCGGAAACCCTCCTCTGGAACCTCCTCCGGGGTTCCCATGGCCTGAAAGGGATGAAGGAAATGAATGCCGTCAACGGCCTCGAATTCCATCGGCCCCTGCTCGATTGGCGGCGGAAACAGCTTCGTGAATGGCTTTCAAGCAATCGATTGAAATGGCGGGAGGATGCTACGAACAATGAACCGCTCGCCGTGCGGAACCGCTTGCGGAACGAAGTGTTTCCCTTGTTGGATGAGATCGGCGGCAGAGACGGCATTGGATCGTTCGTCCGCTTGATGGAAGATTTCGCGGAGATTTCATCGGTTACGGATTTTGCATTAAAAAAAGTGGATATCATTGATCCACAGAAAAGATTGCATCTTCCTCAGTTCAAGACTCTGCCACTGGCTTTACAACGCGAAGCTCTTGCCCGTTATCTGCTCCAGAACGAGATCACCCCAAGCCGGGATCTTTTGAATCGATCGCTTGAAATGATTGATGGGGAACCTTCGTCCGTCAATCTACCAGGTGGAAAACGCCTCCGCAGGCGGGCAGGACGGTTGTTGATCGAATAAAGCTGGCCTGCCATTTTGGCATCAGTCCGTTTTCTTCGTCTCAGGACCGAGCCAGATCTGCTCGAAATCGTTGCCCGGTTTCACGGCCTGGCGGATCACTCCGTTGGCACTGAGGCCCATCCATGCGTTCATGTCGCATCCGGTGGCTTCCAGTGCCTGGACGGTCCAGATGTTGCAGATCCGTGGGAGGAAATACGCGTGCCGGGACTCCAGCAAGACCCCTGTCCCCCAACTGGAGGGGCCGATGTTCACGGGCTTGCCGCCGGCGTCCATGCGGCTGCAGTTGTTCAGGAAAGCGGCGACCTCCGGCCCCTTCGAGCGTGGCACCAGTTTCTGATAAACGCGCTGGTGCGGGACCACCTCGGGGATGTTCCAGTTCACCGGGATGATCTCCATCACCGAAGGGGAAGGAGTGCAGAGCGCGCGGAACACTTTCCACGGGCTGAGCCAGCGTTTCTCCACGTACGCGTCGCGGTTCCCCCAGCTCATGCTGACGGCCACCGGGGTTTCCTTGAAACCTTCCGGCGGCACGAAGCCGGAGTCCACCAGCCAGTCATAGGGGAAGACCACGCCCGTGTGGAGGGTGTCCGCGAGCAGATAGACCACCACATCCGGATCATTTTCATCCGTGATCCGGAAGTTTTCCCGATCAAGGACGGTGCGCGTCTCCGCAGGCTTGGTGGCCACCGGCTGGCGGTGGACGGGCAGCCGCAGGCCGCATGAAGTGGCCAGCAATGGCACCCCCAAGAGGAAAAGCGCGCGTCCGGTGGATTTCAGCACCCGCATCAGGAAATCAAGGAGCGGTTCAGGCGGGGAGGAAGGAGCAGATGTATTCGCAGATGCCGTCCGCCACCGTGATGGTGAATCCGCTTTTGCCCGGAACTTCGAAAGAGGTGCCGGCGGTGATCTCCAGCGTCTCGTCGGTTCCGTCCAGGACGACCTTGGACTCTCCGGCGATGATCTCCATCAGTTCCGGCGCTGCGGTGCCGAAGTGATAGACGCCGGGATAGATGAGGCCGATGGTCTTGCGGCTGCCGTCCTGGAAGTGGACATTGTGGGAAATGACGCGGCCATCGAAGTAGATGTTGGCCTTCGTATCGACGGTGACGTTGGTGAATGCGGAGTCTGACATGATGTGTTGAGAGTTATTCGGTGGGGAGGCCGGCTGATTTCCATTCATCCCACCCGCCGGAAAAGGTGGAGGAAGAGTAGCCTGCGCTGGCAAGGAGCCGCGCCACGGTCCGGGCATCCGCGCAAAGGATCCCGGTGCAATAGACGACGATCGGCTTTCCGGCGGCCTTCGCGGCCTTCAGTTCCGGATCCCGCACACGGATCGCCTCCTCGGCGACCGACTTCGGCACGCTGATCGCTCCCGGGATGTGACCTTCCCGGTAGAAAACGGACGGGCGTGCATCGTAGATCAGGACGTTGCCGGACTGCTGGAGTTCGAACAGCTTGGTGAGGGAAATGGAGCTGACCTCGCCGCGTTGGCTGGCGGGCAGTCGCTTTTTCTCCGGTGCCGGGGGCTTGGTTTCCTCCGGCTTTGCGGCGGATGGTGCCGGAGCCGGAGCTTGGGAGGGTGCGCAGGACGCGATGACGCACGCCATGGCCACAGGGAAAAGAACAGGAGGGAAGGAAGCCATGGCGTTCGTGCTATTCCGCGGGCAAGCCCCCGGTTTTCCAGGCATCCCAGCCTCCTTCGAGAACAGCGGTGGAGTGCCCCCGCTCGGACAGCCATGTGGCGACGGTGCGTGCATCCGGGCAGGCGAAATCCACGCAATAAACCACCACCGGCTTTTTCGCCGCCCTGGCGGCGGCGATGCGCGCCTCATTGGCCGGCAGTTGTGAATCGAAACCAGCTTTCGGCCAGCTCACCGCGCCCGGGATATGACCGAGCTGGTAGAGGAATGCCGGGCGGACATCGAAAATCAGCACCCGGTTCTCCTGCTGGAGCTTGAAAAGATCCCCCAGCATGATCCGGGTGACACGCCCTGCGCCGGGTGTCACCGGTGTTTCATCCGCCTCCGCGGAAACCTTCAGCCCGGACGAAGGCTTGAACCCGGTCACGTCCCCGGCCTCCCGCTGCGCGCCGGTGCAGGAAAGCACGGCCAGCAACGGGATGGGCGCGAGGAAAGTGACCGCAGCGCGGGTCATTTGGCGATCTTGACGAGTTCGACGTCGAACACGAGGAGGCCGCCCGGACGTCCGTCGCCCGGCTCTTCACCGTAAGCGAGATCGGCCGGGATCCAGAAGCGGCGCTTCTCACCCTCCACCATGAGCTGGAGACCTTCGGTCCAGCCTTTGATCACGCCGTTGAGCGGGAAGGAGGTGGTTTCACCGCGCTGGACGGAACTGTCGAACAGCTTGCCGTCGGTGGTCCATCCGGAATAGTGGACCTCCACGGTATCGGTCGCCTTTGGCTTGGCGGAGCCGGTGCCTTTGGTGAGAACCTTCGAGGCAAGGCCGGAGGCGGTCTTCTCCGCATCATCCGGTGCTTTGGCGACGTCCTCAGGTGCCTTTGGCGCGGGAGGAGCGGCTTTGAAGGAGATCAGTTCCAGATCCGCGACGATGTGTCCGCCAGGTGCCCGTGGCTCGGAAATCCAGATGCGGCGTTTTTCGCCCGGTCCCATGTCCTGGAACTGGCTGGCCATGGCGGGTGGCAGCTTGTCGAGCGGGGCGGTCGGTGGCGCAGGCTCGCCGTGGGTGTCCTGTACGGTCTCACCGTCCATGGTTGCCGCCTTGAAGTGGAAGGTGACCAGATCGCCTTCGCCCGGCTTTCCTTCGCCGGTGGCAGGGGAGAGTTTCTTGAAGGCGGTGCCATCCTTGGCCTTTTCGGCATCGGCGGGGACCTTCGCGGCTTCCTTGATGCTGATGAGTTCGACGTCGAAGACGAGCAGGCCGCCCGGACGTCCGCCGCCCGGGTTTTCACCGTAGGCGAGGTCTGCGGGGATCCAGAAGCGGCGCTTCTCGCCCTCGACCATGAGCTGGAGACCTTCGGTCCAGCCTTTGATCACACCGTTGAGGGGAAAGCTGGTTGGCTCGCCGCGCTGGACGGAGCTGTCGAACAGCTTGCCGTCCGTGGTCCAGCCGGAGTAGTGGACGGTCACCGTGTCGGTCGCCGCGGGCTTTTTCTCGCCCTTGCCTGCTTGAAGGACTTTGGAGGCCAAGCCGGACGCGGTTTTCGCGGCATCGGCTGGGGCGGCTTTGACATCGGCTGGAGTCTCGGGCATTTTGGTTTCTGCGTAGGTGGGAAGTGACGCTGTGGTGAGGGCGGTGGCCAGCACGAGCGTACGGAGCGCGGTGGAGCGCAAGGGTTTGGCGGAGAATTTCACGGCGGGGAAACTCTTCGTTGCCGGGGATTCTGTCAAATACCGAGTCTTCAGGCGTTCCGGCGCTGCCGGACCTCCAGAACCGTAGGCTCGTTGCAGTAAGGGCAGCGGAAATGGTTATGCAGGATGATGGAACTGGCGACCTTCAGCCGGTAACTGCCCAGCAATCTCTTGGCGTTGCGGTTCTTCGAGCAATTTTTTCTGGCCAGGGAGGGGACCAGGCAGAGCGGACAGCGGACACGGGAGGCCGTGATCCAGTGGAAAATGAAAACAGCCACGGCCCCGCCGATGGAGGAAGCCGCGAAGATGACGTGCTGGGGATGGTTGTTGAGCAGCGCCCAGCCGAGGTAGCTGGCTCCAGCAATCAGCAGCAGGATGAAAAGGACATAGAGATAGGCGGCCAGTCGGAAGCGGGTGACTGAGGATTGGGAAGGCAGGCGGTGCATCGGGATGGGTTGGAACAGGAAACGGGATTTTCACCAGAGGGAACCCTGGCTTTCCTGATGAGGAGGCGGGGAAGGTGTGTGGGAAAGGAGGGTGTCGATCCTGGTCAGCAGATCGAGGGATGGGACTTCGTGTCCGTCCAGCAGGCCCCGCAGGCGTTCGGCCCAGCTTTCCATCGTGCCGCCTTCCTGTTGGGAAAGAAGGAGGGCGGTCTGTGACAGGCGTCCGCTGACGGCGAGTTGTTTCCGCGTCCGCTTCAGCCAGGCATCGAAGTAAGGGCGGTCTGCTTTCGCGCTGAACACGGGGGGCACCGTGAGGAAATTGTTACATTTGGTCAAGTTTCCCAAAATTCCAAATACCGGCTCATCGCTTTGACCGCCGTCCTTTCGGATATTTCACCTCCACGGGCGGCTGCCCGGTCGTCCGGCCGTTCTTCAGGGCGGTGATCTGGTCGCGGAGGTGGGCCGCCCGTTCGAACTCAAGGCGTGAGGAGGCCTCGCGCATTTCCTCCTCCAGTTCGGCGATGACCCGGACCTTGTCGTAGGCGGCGGCGTCTTCGGCGACGAGGGAGGCGTTGAGCTGGTCCGCCCCCGCCACCGTGCGTTCGTGCGTCTGGAGGCTCTGCTGCACCGCCCGCTTCACACTCTGCGGGGTGATGCCATGCTCCTCGTTGTGGGCGATCTGGCGGCTCCGGCGGTATTCGGTCACATCCATCAGGCGCTGGATGGAATCCGTGACGTTGTCGCAGAAAAGCACGCATTCGCCGCCGACGTGGCGCGCGGCCCGGCCAGCGGTCTGGATCAGAGAGGTTTCATTCCGCAGGAAGCCTTCCTTGTCCGCGTCCAGGATGCAGACCAGCGACACTTCCGGCAGGTCCAGGCCCTCCCGCAGCAGGTTGATGCCGATGAGGATGTCGAACGCCGCCGCGCGCAGTTGGCGGAGGATTTCCACCCGCTCGATCGCGTCGATGTCGGAGTGCAGGTAGCGGACCTTCAGCCCGGTCCCCTGGAGATACTCGGACAGGTCCTCCGCCGTCTTCTTGGTGAGCGTGGTGACCAGCACCCGCTCATGCCGTTCCACACGCTGGCGGCAGAGTTCGATGGTCTCGTCGATCTGGTGCTTGAGCGGGCGCAGGGTGAGGGTGGGATCCAGCAGCCCCGTAGGCCGGATGATCTGCTCCACGACCAGGGGAGTGCCGCGCTTCGACGGATCGAAATCCTCCACCGGCTCCTCATTTCCGCTCGGTTTCACCCGCAGCTTCTTCAGGTCGATGTGGGTGAAGCCGCCCATGTCATCGCGGGACTTCACCGGGATCCACGCCTTGTTCTCCGGGCGGGAGTTGACGATCTCGAAGGCGGCGGGCGTCGCGGAAACATACACCCGTTGGTCCGTCATCTGCATGAATTCGTCGAAACGCAGCGGCCGGTTGTCGAGCGCGCTGGGCAGGCGGAAGCCGTGGTCCACCAGCACCGTCTTGCGGCTCTTGTCGCCCTCATACATGCCGCCGACCTGGGGGATCGTGGCATGGCTTTCGTCCACCAACAGCAGGAAGTCCCGTGGGAAGAAATCCAGCAGCGTGTGCGGACGCGCGCCCGGCTCGCGCCCCGTGAGGTGGCGGGAGTAGTTCTCGATGCCCTGGCAGAATCCCATTTCCGCCATCATCTCCAGATCATACTCCGTCCGCATGCGCAGGCGCTGCGCCTCGATGAGCTTGCCCTCTTTCTCGAACTTCGCCACCTGCTCCGTCATCTCCTCCCGGATGGCGACCACGGCCTTCCGCATCTTGTTCCCTTCCGTGACGAACTGCTTGGCCGGGAAAAAAGTGTGCTCTTCCAGCCGGTCAATCACGTGGCCGGAAACGGTGTGGATGCTGGTGATGCGCTCCACCTCGTCATCGAAAAATTCCACCCGGATGGCGGTGTTCTCCAGATAGGCGGGGTGGATCTCCACCACGTCCCCGCGCACGCGGAATTTTCCCCGGCCGAAGGCGATGTCGTTCCGCTCGAAAAGCATGCCCACCAGTTCGCTGAGGAACTCTTCCCGCGTGATCCGCTGGCCTTTCCAAACCTTCAGCATCCGGCCCTTGTAGTCCTCCGGGGAACCGAGGCCGTAGATGCAGGAAACCGACGCCACCACGATCGTGTCGTTGCGGGTGAGCAGGGAACCCATGGTGCTGAGCCGCAGCCGCTCGATCTCGTCGTTGATGGAGGAATCCTTCTCGATGTAGGTGTCGCTCCGCGGGATGTAGGCCTCCGGCTGGTAGTAGTCGAAGTAGGAAACGAAGTACTCGACCGCGTTGTGCGGGAAGAAATTCTTGAACTCCGAGTAAAGCTGCGCGGCGAGCGTCTTGTTGTGGCTCATGATCAGCGTCGGCCTGCCGATGTCGCGGATCAGGTTCGCCATCGTGAAGGTCTTGCCGGAGCCGGTCACGCCCAGCAGCGTTTGGTGCCGGTTCCCCGCCCGCAGGGATTTCGTCAGCTTGGCGATGGCCTGTGCCTGGTCGCCCTGGGGTTCGTAGTTGCTGGCGAGTTTGAAGGGCATCGGCCCCGCGAGGCTAAACCGGGAATCCGGGGGTGACAAGGGCCGCCGATGATGCCTTCCTCATGCATGGCATTCACGCTCGATCCCAAGCTGGAAAATGGCGGCTTCGCGCTGGGCCGGACCGCCGGGTGCCGGCTGTTGCTGAAGAACAACGCCCATTTTCCGTGGCTCATTCTGGTCCCGGAGGTGGAGGGGGTGGAGGACCTGCATCAGCTCCCGCCGCAGCGCTACACCGAGGTCCTGGAGGTCGTGCGCCACGTCTCGGAGTTCGTGGAATCCCACTTCTCTCCTGAAAAACTCAACGTCGCCTGCATCGGCAACATCGTCCGCCAGATGCACATCCACATCGTCGGGCGGACCAGCGGGGATCCCGCATGGCCCGGCACCGTTTGGGCCTTTGACGGGAAAAAGGCCTATACGGATGGGGAGGTGGAGGAGATCCGCGAAGCCGCCCGCATCGCCCTTGATCTGGAGTGATGCGGTAACGGCTCGCGGTTGATTTTCAGGCGCGCTTCAGCGCGGACACATCCCAGGTCGCCAAGCCGAGGCTCGCCGCCAGTTCGTTGAACTCCGCCACTTCGGCGTCCGTGAACAGGATGCCGCCCGCTTCGTCGGAACGCTTGCGGAAGCCGGCCTCGATCTGGCCGGGGAGCATGGCGTTTTCATTGCCGTGGCCCAGGACGTCGTCCAGCACCGCCTTGAGGTTGCCCTGCTGGGTGCGGCCTTGGGCGAAATTGCCGCCGGAAAGGGCGTCCGGATGAATGACCTGGAAGTAGAAGACGGTGGTGGTTTTCTCACCGGGGATAGTTGTCTCACGGCCACGGATGGTCGGAAGTGATCCGCCGATGAGTCCGCCGAAAATTTCGTTGAGCAGGGACATGCCGTAGCCCTTGTGGCCGCCGAAAGGCAGCAGCGCCGCCACCTGGTGCGGGTCGTTGGTCGGCTGGCCGTCCTTGTCCACGGCGGCACCCGGAGGCAGTTGCTTGCCTTCGCGCTTCAGCGCCTGCACGCGGCCCATGGCCACGGTGGAGGTCGCCCAGTCCATCACGATGGGGAAGCCGTTCGCCTCCGTGCTCGGGATGCCCCAGGAGTGCGGGTTCGTGCCCAGCGTCGGGAATTTTCCGCCGAAAGGAACCACCTCTGCGAGGGTGGAGGTGCAGTTCGTGTAGGCGTAGTAGCCGCGCTCCGCAGCCTCCATCACGTAGCCGCCGCCCCAGAGGTAATGGAAGGTGTTGTCCACGGCGATCTGGCCGACGCCGTATTGGTCCGCCAGTTCGATGGCGCGGTCGATGGCCCGGTAGGCCACGGATTGGCCCAGTTTCTTGTTCGCGTTCCAACGCTCGGAGGCGGGGAAACGGGACGGCAGCACCTCGATCTCCGCGCCGGGAACGCAGCCTCCGATCTCCGAGCCGAAAAGGTGGTCCAAGTGCAGCGCCTTCAGCGCGTGGTGGGTGCGGATGCCGTGACGGGCTGCTTCAGCGGCCAGCTTCGCGCCCTCGGCGGCTTCATCCGCGGAGTAGCCGCGGGATTGGTAGGCGGCGATGACGAGCGAATCATGGTCGGCGCGTGGGATGACGAGAAATTCGGACATGGATTTGTATGCAACTGTTGCGGGGATATGGAAAGATGGAACGGCCCGGGTTGTCGAGTGGTATGAAAGTGGTACGGATTTCGGTTTGCGGGCGTGCCTCCGGAGATTCAGTTTCGGGGTGTTGAAGCGGTTTCCCGTCATGATCCTGAGCGCCTTCTGCGGAACGGCGGGAGCAGTGGATTACTGGGAGATGGAGCCCATCCGGTATTCCGACACGCAGGCGACGGACCGCATTGCCCGGCTCGCGGCCGACCTCGCCTCCGGGAAAACGACGCTCAAGGGGGAGACGGACCTCCAGAAACTGGCGGGCGTGCTGGAGATGCTGGACGTGCCGGTGGAGTCCCAGGTGCTGGTTTATTCCCAGACCAGCCAGCAGAACGCCCTCATACGCCCGAAGAATCCACGGTGCCTGTATTTCAACGAGAACTCCTATGTCGGATTCGTACCGGGAGGCGACATCGAGATCATCACGCATGATCCGGTGCTGGGCATGACCTTCTACCTCATCGACCTGGCGCAGAAAGATCCCGCGAAGATCGTCGCCAGGGATGGCAACGCGTGCCTCGCCTGTCATGGCACGCGCCGCACGGAGTCCGTGCCGGGGGTTCTCATCCGCTCGGTGCATCCGGATGAGGACGGCCACCTGATCCTGAAGTTGGGGATGGACCATATCGACGCCCGCAGCCCCATCCCCATCCGCTGGGGCGGCTACTACGTCACCGGGAACAGTTCACTGCCGCACCTGGGCAACCGGATCTACACGGAGGCGGATGAGCGTGATGGCGTCACCGAAGCCGTGCAACACCGTACGCTGGACGATGTGATCGACGTTTCGAAATACCTCCGCAACACCAGCGACATCGTTTCCCTGATGGTGCTGGAGCACCAGTGCCGCATGCACAACCTGCTGGTCTCCGCCTCCATGGAATACCGGCGGCTGCATTGGTTTTCCAAGACCCTGGAGCCGGACGCGGACCCGGATGACGGCCGTGCGGGGAAGACGGCGGATGAACATGCGGTGGCCATCGTGGAGGCCATGCTGTTCAAGGACGAGGCCCCGATGGGGGATGGCGGTGTCGATGGCGATGCCGCCTTCCAAGATGCCTTTGCCGCGCGCTACCCCAAAACGGACGACGGTGGCACGCTGGCGGAGTTCCAGCTCGGCAGCCGCCTGTTCAAGAGCCGCTGTTCCTACATGATCTATTCACAGGCCTTCAAGGTGCTGCCGCCACGGGTGAAAGGCGCGGTCTTTTCCCGGCTGAAGGAAGTGCTGGAGCAGGGGAAGGATTTCCCGGAGATCGGGGAAAAGGAACGCCGCAGGATCTCGGAAATCCTGCGGCGCACGGTGGAGGGTTACTCCAGGGAATGAAGGCGCGGGCTTACAGGCCCAGCTCCTTCAGCTTCGGCTCGATGGCGGCGGCCCACAGCTCGTAACCCTTCGGGGAAAGGTGCAGCAGGTCCGGCATGATTTCCTTGGAAAGGGTGCCATCCGCGTTCATGAGGGAGGAGGAGATATCCTGCACGAAGATGGTCTTGTTGTCCGCCAGCTTCGCCACCTCCGCGTTGATCTCATCGTTCAGCTTGCGGTGCGGATCGTTCGCATCCGCACCACGTGGGAAGACGGAGAGGACCAGCAGCTTGGTCTTCGGCCAGATGGCGTGGAGCGCGTCGAGGGACGCCTTGATGCCGGCGGTGGTTTCCCCGGCCGGGCGCTGCTGGTGGCCGGTGTTGTTCGTGCCGATGAGGATGACAGCCACCTTCGGGCTGAGCTTCTTGAGACTCTCCTTGTCCTGCTCGATGCGCCACAGCAGATGCTCCGTGCGGTCGCCGGAGAAGCCGAGGTTGAGCGGCTTGTAGGCGGCGAACTTCTCCTCCCAGGTTTTCTTGCCGGCGCCTTCCCAGCCTTGGGTGATCGAGTCACCGAGGAAAACAAGCTGGCTGTCCCGGGCCTCCGCGGTGGCTTTCACCTTCGCCTCCCAGCGATCCTTCCACCAGCCTTCGGCAAGGCGGTCGCCCGGGGTGGTGGAGCGGGCAGCATCCGCCGCCGGAGCGGCGGGCTGGGCGAGCGCGAAGACGGAGGTGAGTGCGAAAGCGAGAACGGTTCTGAGTTTCATGACAGCCGGGAGCGTGGAGGAAATGGGGGAGGGCTGACGATGGAAAAATAGTCAGCGCGGAGATGGAAGGAGGCGGATTTTCTCAAATTTTCCGCATCCTTTATTTGATAAAGGCGAATGCTAGGGAACGGTGTAGCATCAAATCATGGGACTCGAAAAAATCACTCAGAAGTTACAGGAGGGGCTCCAGTCCGCCCAGCGGCTGGCTTCCAAGTCATCGCATTCCGAGCTGAAAAGCGCGCACGTGTTGCTCGCCCTGCTCCAGCAGGAAGGCGGCATCACCGTGCCCATCCTGCAGAAGGCGGGGGTGGACACAAACCACCTGAAGATTGCGGTGGCATCCGCGCTCGACCGGGAGCCGCGTGTCCAGGGAGCCAGCACCCAGCCGCAGATCAGTGTGGGTCTGCGCTCCACGCTGGATGCCGCGGATACCATCCGCGAAGGGATGGGCGATGACTATCTCAGCGTGGAGCATTTCCTGCTCGGTGCGCTCAAGGGGGACTCCCCTGCGGGCAAACTCCTGAAGGACGCGGGGCTCACGGAAGCCTCCGCGAAGGAAGGCATCGACAGCGTCCGTGGTTCCCAGAAGGTCACGGACGACCAGCCGGAGGGAAAATACCAGACGCTGGAGAAATACGGCAACGACCTGACCGCACGCGCCCGTGCCGGGAAGATCGACCCGGTCATCGGCCGGGATCATGAGATCCGTCGCGTGCTGCAGGTGCTCTCCCGGCGTACGAAGAACAACCCGGTGCTCATCGGTGAGCCAGGCGTCGGCAAGACGGCTATCGTCGAAGGGCTGGCGCGGCGCATCGTTTCCGGCGACGTGCCGGACTCGATGAAGAACAAGCGCGTGATCGCCATGGATCTCGGCGGCATGCTGGCGGGCGCAAAGTATCGCGGCGAGTTCGAGGAGCGGCTGAAAGCCTTCCTCAAGGAGGTGACGGAGTCGGACGGCCAGATCATCCTGTTCATCGACGAGCTGCACACCATCGTCGGTGCCGGTGCCAGCGAGGGCGCAGTGGATGCCTCCAACCTGCTCAAGCCCCAGCTCGCACGCGGTGAGCTGCGGACCATCGGCGCGACCACGCTGGATGAATACCGCAAGCACATCGAGAAGGACGCCGCGCTGGAGCGCCGTTTCCAGCCCGTCATGGTCGGGGAGCCATCGGTGGAGGACACCATCGCCATCCTGCGCGGGCTGAAGGAACGCTACGAGGTGCACCACGGCGTGCGCATCCAGGACGGCGCGCTTGTCGCCGCAGCCACGCTGTCGGACCGCTACATTTCCGACCGCTTCCTGCCGGACAAGGCCGTGGACCTCATGGATGAGGCCGCGTCCCGGCTGAAGATCGAACTCGACTCCATGCCGACGGAGATCGACACCCTGGAACGCCAGATCCTCCAGCTTGAGATGGAGAAGAAGGCGCTGGAAAAGGAAACCGACAAGGGATCCGCGGCACGCCTTGAAAAGGTGAAGGAAGAACAGGCGAACCTGCGCGAGCAGTCGTCGGGCCTCATGGCGCAGTGGCGCAATGAGAAGGAGATCATCGACGAGGTGCGCGGGGCGCAAGAGCAGATCGAGATCCTCAAGACGGAGGCGGAAAAGGCCCAGCGCATCGGTGACCTCACCCGTGCCTCGGAGATCACCTATGGCGAACTGCCCGCTGCCAACAAGGCATTGGACGACGCGAAGGACCAGCTCGCCTCGCTCCAGACCAACGGCGCGATGCTGAAGGAGGAGGTCACGGAGGAAGACATCGCCCGCGTGGTTTCCTCATGGACCGGCATCCCGGTGAACCGCCTGCAGGAAGGGGAGAAGCAGAAGCTCGTCCATATGGAGGAGCGGCTGGGTGCCCGGGTGATCGGCCAGAAGAAGGCGATCAAGGCGGTGTCCAACGCGGTGCGGCGCGCGCGTGCCGGCCTGCAGGATGAGAACCGCCCCATCGGCTCGTTCCTTTTCCTCGGACCGACGGGTGTCGGGAAGACGGAACTTTCCAAGGCACTGGCGGAGTTCCTGTTCGATGACGAAGCGGCGATGGTCCGCATCGACATGTCCGAATACATGGAGAAACACAGCGTCTCCCGCCTGATCGGCGCGCCTCCGGGCTACGTCGGCTATGACGAGGGCGGCCAGCTCAGTGAGGCGGTGCGGAGGAAGCCGTATTCGGTGGTGCTTTTCGATGAGATTGAGAAGGCCCACCCGGATGTCTTCAACGTGCTGCTGCAGGTGCTGGATGATGGACGCATCACGGACGGCCAGGGGCGCACCGTGGACTTCCGGAACACCGTGCTCATCATGACCTCCAACATCGGCTCGCAGTACATCCTGGCGGAGGAGAATGCGGAGCAGCGTGAGGCGAAGGTGACCGAAGCCCTGCGCGCGCACTTCCGGCCGGAGTTCCTCAACCGGATCGATGAAACGATCATCTTCGACCGCCTGCAGCGGGACGAACTGATGACCATCGTCGATCTCCAACTCGAGCGCGTGCGCAAGCGTCTGGCCAAGCAGGGCCTCGCGCTCGCGCTGTCCGAAGGGGCGAAGGAATACCTGGGCAACCAGGGCTACGATCCGGTGTATGGCGCCCGCCCGCTGAAGCGCGCGATCCAGCACCACCTCCTCGACCCGCTCAGCCTCGAGGTGCTGGACGGCAACTTCAAGGAAGGTGATGTCATCCGCGCGGACATCCACAACGGCCTGATGACCTTCGCGGTGGAGTAAGGAGGCAGTGAGGAGGGAGGATACTCCTGTCCTCCTGCTGCAACGGGAACCCATAGCAAAGGAATCGTGGGATTGATCCACTCTTCCCTTCATCCGCCAATGCCGCCGGGGGACAGGAATGGGAGCGCAGCGGACATGGCGGCTCTGCCGCAATGTCCCCCCTCCTTACTCGGCTACCCAGCAAAGGCCGCCCGGTGCTCCAGGCACATCGGCTTCCAAGTGCTCCTCCCCATCAGATGGCATCCGTCGCCCGGCGGATGTCATCTGACACCTCCGCGGCGTATTCCTCCAGCAGCTTCCGCTCGCGCTGGGTGAAATCCCGCGGGTTCGTGTCGATGAGGCAGAGCGAGCCGATGGCATGGCCGTCCGGTGAGTGGACCGGCGCGCCCGCGTAGAAGCGGAAGCCGTTCTTCTTCACGAACGCGTTTCCGGCGAATCGCCGGTCGCGCGCGAGATCCTCGATGATGACGAACTCGTCCGCCGCGACCACGTGGCCGCAGATCGAGGTTTCGCGCGGGCTGCCTCCGCCTCCCTTCAGTTCGTCCGGGAGGCCGGACTGGGCCTTGAAATGCTGCGTGTCCCTGTCGATCAGGCTGAGGATGGCGATGGGGGTCTCGAAGATCCGGGTGAGCTTGTCCGTCACGACCGTGAAGTCATCCGATGTCTTCATGGCACCGCTCAGTTCCAACGCCTGAACCCGTGCCTCGTCGTTGGCCGGGATGGGGGCGGGCTGCATCTCGCGGGAGAACGCACTGGCCAGCCGCATGACGGCGATGTGGGTGTCGGCCACGCCTTTCATGATCAGGTCCGCTCCCGCTTCCCGCAACGCTTTTTCCGTTTCCGGAGGAATGGTGGACATGCTCCAAAGTCCGATGGCGATCTTCCTTTTCGGCAGGGCCGCGCGGAATTTCATGCAGAGATAGCGGGCCTGGGATGGGGTGGTCGGCTCGGTCACGGAGATGCAGATCACATCCGGATCCTCCTGCCGGATCCGCTCCAGTTTCTCGGATGCGGTGAGCTGGGGAGGGGAGATCGTCACCTCGAACTTCTGGATCCGCAGCAACTGGGCGAGCATCTCCGCGGAGAGCCTGTCACGCTCCGCCTTTGCGGGCACGCAGTGGATCCGGCAGGGGCCGACCAATGAACTGACATGCTCCGGCAGGGATTCGGGCACTTTGGCGATTCCCGGCAGCCGTTCGTCCAGTTCTTCCAGCAACTCCCCGATGGCATGCTCCACCTGGTTGAGCTGGTCCCGGTCCAGAACTCCGCGGCCCTGATCCCTGCCTGCCGCGATGAGCGCGGGGATCAGCATGCTGTCGTAGAAATCCGTGAGCGTGTGGGTCTTCAGGTAGGACTCGGCCAACTCCAGTTCATCGTCTCCTCCGGAGCGCAGCAACCGGTGGTAACAATCCTCCGCCGGTGTCAGCGCATCCTCATCGCTGAGGATCACGTTCAGGAAGGCGAGCTGGGGGATGTGCCTCCCCATGACGGCGATGCAGACGGTGATGGGAGTTGCCATCACCAGACCCACCGGCCCCCACAAGTAGGTCCAGAAGACCGCGGCGACGATGAGCGCGATGGAGGACACCCCGGTGCTGGAGCCGTAGAGCCACGGTTCCATCACATTGTTGCTGACCAGTTCCAGCACGACGAACAGGGCGATGGCCTTCGCCGGCATCCACCAGTCCGGAGAGACCGCGATGGAGAGGATGATGGGAAACGCGGCTGCGATCCACGGTCCGACATAGGGGATGAAGCGCAGCACGGTGGCGAAGGTCCCCCACAGGATGGCGTTCGGCACCCCGATGATCCACAGCCCCAGCGCCACCCCCATGCCATAGGTCACATTCACGACCAACTGCATGAAAAGATAACGGGAAACACGGGCCGCCGCGTCGTCCATCGCGCTGGTCGTCGCGCTGATCCTGCCTTGGCCTATGAGCCGGATGATCCGGTTCCGCAGGTCTTCCCGCTGCAACAGCATGAAGACCATCAGCAGGAGCACCAGCGCCGCCGTTCCCAGCGGTCCCACCACCGGCGCGACGATCAGCTTGAAAAGCTCCAGCGGAGAGGCGTCAGGAGTGGAGACCACCTCCACCGGGATGGCCCTGCCGCTTTCCTGCGGTTCCAGTTTCCGGATCCCCTCGTCCGCTTTTTCACGGATGTTCCCGTTCCCCATCGGGAGGTCTTTCTTGAGATCCTCGAAAGCCTCGGAGAGCTTGGAAAACGCGCCGCCGGAGGGAAGCTGGAACGCTTTGATCTTCATCCGGATGTTCTCCTTGTAGTCCGGGAGCTTTGTTCCCAGATCCACGATCTGGCGGGTGAGGATCCAGCCCGAACCGATGGTGAGGCCGAGCATCATGATCACCACCAGCAGCACCGCGCAGATGCGGCCCACCCACCGCTGGAGCCGCGTCACCAGCGGGGACAGGAGGAACGTGAGCAGGGCCGCGAGCGCGATGGGTGTCAGGATCTCCCGCCCGAAGTACAGCGCGGCGATGACGAACGAACACAGACCGATGGTCCATAGACCGTTGATCGCACCCTGTGAGGATGACTGCGGCCGCGGTGTTTCCATATAGTCCAATCCTTTCGGTGGTTGGAGGAGGGATTGCAACGGGATAATCCTTCCGGGAAAAAGAAAGGAAGGAATGCCCCATTCCGGACTCCCATATCACGGAATCATTGCCGCTTGTGGTTTTCCCATCCCGTCCGATTGTAACTGGGATGCTTGAAGATGATTTCACCTACGTTCTGAAGAAAGCTCTGCGGGGGCAGGCTCTCTCTCTGGAGGAGATTGCCGGGAAATCAGGGCTGCCCGCGCAGAAGGTGGCTTCATTTTCCCGCGGCAGGTTCGATCCACACACCGCCGCCGTGCTGGCGGAGGCGCTGGGACTCTCCCCGGAGGCGTACGCAGGCCATCTGGAGTACCATCCGGAGCATCTGGATCTGCCGGACATCCAGCGGCTGATCCTGCCGTTCAACGGCGATCATGTGAATGCCTGGTTGGTTTCCAAAGGCGGGCGGTATCTGCTTTTCGACACCGGGGATGATCCGGACTCCGCCGCTGCGGAACTCGCCCGTATGAAAGTGGAGCCTTCCGCGGTGTTCCTCACCCACGGCCACCCGGACCACATTTCCGGAATGGATGCCTTTTCCGTCCAGAAGTACGGGCCGCTCATCGACGGTGCCATCCATGTGGATACGGGTGCCCACCTCACGCTGGATGAGGTCACCATCCGGGCGGTGGATCTTTCCGGGCACTTCAGTCCTTCGCTGGGCTACATCATCGAGGGGCTTTCACAGCCGGTTCTGGTCGCGGGGGATGCCATCTTCGCCGGCTCCATCGGGGGCTGCGATCCGGAACACTACCATGATGCCATCCTGCGGATCAAAGCGGCGCTTGCTTCCCTTGAGGATCATACCGTGATCCTGCCCGGACATGGTCCTCCCACCACGGTTGGTGAAGAGAAGCGTGGAAACCCATTCCTGGCGTGAGCGTTCACACCTCCAGGCCATCCAGCAACGCACCGTCATTCCAGCCATAGGCGCGTCCGAGCCGGGCGATGACGATGTCCTTTTCCGGCAGCACATAGACCCTTTTCCCGCCTGATCCTATGACGGCCAGCCATCCGGCAGCGGCCCGGGCGGAGAGGCAGGCGCGGTTCCAGAAGGCTGGATCATGCACGCCGTCCAGCATGCGCTCCGGCTCGATGGCGGCGGCACCTGCCTTCGGGGCGTTGCGGTTCCACCAGATCCCGGCGCCGAACATCGGGTTCGCTCCGCGCGGGGATGCCAGGTCGCGGAAAATACCGCCATCCAGTCCGGCGTCGTTCTCGCCACGGGCCAGACGTCCGAGCGTGCGGCCCAGCTTCCCCAATTCCCGCACACCATACTCCGCTCCGGTGGAAAGGTAGTAGCGGCCCTTCCCGTCCTTCCGCCAGTCACGGCTGCGCAGGCCGATGCGTCCGGTCACCCGGTCGATGAACTTTTCCAGGGTGCTCCCATCCGCTGAAAGCTTGCGATGCAGCACCTCCGCCAGGATTTCCCAACAGGCCGGACCATAACGGAAGCGGGTGCCCGGGGCATCCACCAAGGGCAGGGAAACGGCGACTTTCCCCTTGTCCTGGATCTTTCCACGGTAGAGCGGCCCCGCGGATGGCGCGAAGCCCGCGCTCTGGTTCACCAGCATGCGGATGGTGACGCGGGACTTCGCCGCGTCGTTCCGCCACTCCGGGATGATGTCGGTGAGGCTCCCGTCCAGCGACAGCCAGCCATCGGAGACGGCACGTGCCACGGCCAGCGCGGCGATGGATTTCGTGAGGCTGAGCGCGCCGAGTTCCGCACCTGGATTCAGGCTTTCGATCATCCTGCCACCCTGCCATACGCCGTAGCCCGCCGCTCCTGCGGAGGATAGCCGGCGTTTCGTGGCGGTGGAGATCTGGAAAGTGCCGCCGCCGCCAGCGCCGCCTCCCATGGAGGCACAGCCGGTGACGCCGGAGAGGGTGCCAGTGACGGTGAGGCGGAGCCATTGACGCCGGTTCATTCCCGGCAATCTACCGGAATGATTCCGGAAGGCGAGAACTTGGCGTGAATCGTTTCTGGATATTCCGGCGGTGTGGCCGAGGATGAACAGGACGTCCCGAAGTCCCGTCTGTCATGAACCGCTATCCTTTCATCCTCATCTGCATCGCGTTCGTCATCGCCGGAGTCGTGATATCCATGCAGTTCAAGCAAGCATCCGGGGAGGGAGCGATCGCATTCAGGAACGTCCGCCTCGTCGATGGCACGGACAATCCGCCGGTGGAGGATGGGGTGCTGGTGATCCGGGATGGGAAAATCATCGCGGTTGGAGCGGGGGTCGCCATTCCCGGAAAGGCGGAGGTCATCGATGTGGAGGGAAAGACCATCATGCCCGCACTCATCGCCGCGCACTCGCATCTCGGCGTGCTGAAGGGAACGAAGCCGGACAGCGCGAATGTCACGGAGGAGAATGTGCTGCGGCAACTGGGCGTTTATGGAAGGTATGGGATCGGCACCGTGGTCTCACTGGGGGCGGACGGGGAGTTCATCTACAAGTTGCGGGAGGCCCGCCGGGGGAAACCATCTGACGGTCCTGCGGTGCTGACCGCCGGCCTCGGCTTCGGGGCTGCGGGTGGGGTGCCGCCGATGGGATCCGGACTGGAGCGGGTCCACCGCCCGGCCACGGCGGACGAGGCGCGGAAGCAGGTGGCCGCGTTGGCGCGGCTCAAGCCGGATTTCGTCAAGATCTGGATCGATGACGCGGGCGGGAACCTCCCGGTCCGCATGACCCGTGAGGTGCGCCGTGCGATCATCGACGAAGCCCACCGCCACGGCATCAAGGTGGCGGCTCATGTCTATTACCTGGCGGACGCGAAGGAACTGGTGGCCGAAGGGGTCGATATCCTCGCCCACAGCATCCGGGACAAGGTGGTGGATGAGGAGATCATCACGGCGATGAAACAGCGTGGCACCACCTACATACCCACCCTGTTCCTGGACGAGGCGTTTTTCATCTATGCGGACAAGCCGGAGTGGATGGAGACGGAGTTTTTCCGCAACGCGCTGGAACCGGGTGTGGAGGAGATGTTCGCCTCCTTCAAGGAACGGCCCGGTGCGAGGGAAACCTTGGGCCGCGCCATGGAAAACGTGAAGCGCCTGCATGAGGCGGGCATCAAGGTGGGGCTTGGGACCGATTCCGGCGCACAGCCGTTGCGCGTCCAGGGCTTCGGCGAACACCGCGAACTCCAGCTCCTCGTCGCCGCCGGACTGGCTCCTGCGGAGGTCATCCGCATCGCCACCGGCAACAGCGCGGAGATCATCGGCGATGAAGCCCGCACGGGCACCCTGGAGGCCGGCAAGCAGGCGGATTTCCTCATCCTCGGCGGCGATCCCACGGTGGACATCCGGAACACGGAGAAGATCGAGGCAGTGTGGATCGGCGGGAGGAAGCAATAGGAGTTCGGGCTTGGAAAGTGCCCCGCTTCTTCCGGTTGCAAGTCACCCTTCCGGAATGAAGGATGGGCCGGTGATGTCCCATTTGCCGCCACGACCAACCGATCTCGCGCAGCAGATCCTCCGCGGGATCATTTCCGCTGGTGATATCGCCATCGATGCCACCGCGGGCAATGGGCATGACACCCTGTTTCTCGCGGAGGCGGTGGGGCCGGAAGGGCGTGTGCTTGCGTTCGATGTGCAGGAGGCGGCCGTGGTTTCGTCACGGGCGAGAATCACGGAGGCAGGGTATGCGGATCGTGTTGAATTTTTCCTCCAATCCCATTCCACCATGGCGGACCATGCGGACGCAGGATCTGTGGCGGCCATCATGTTCAATCTCGGTTACCTGCCCGGTGCGGACCACTCGGTGGCGACCGGTGATGATACGCTCACAGCCCTGGAAGCCGCCGCCAGATTGATCCGTGGCGGTGGGGTTCTGTCCGTCGTGTGCTATCCCGGTCACGACGGCGGGAGTGAAGAGGCCGGAAGGGTGGAAGCATGGATGGCCACGCTGCCGGCCCGGGGCTGGCGCGTGGCTAGGTATGGAGCATTGGGAACCCTGAAGCCCGCTCCTTATCTTCTTCTCGCCGTGCTGCGCGCGGCGGGAGCTTCATGATCCGGGGTTGGCTTTGTTTCATCGCGGGGGATCTTCGGATCCTCCGGCAGGTTGAAAAGCCAGGCGCAGCAGGTAGGGGCTGCCAGGAATGGGATGGCGATCATTTCAGTGGATGGCTTCCTGGTTGACCCCGCGGCTGAACAGCCCCCCGGTGGCGATCTTTGTCAGCACCTTGTCCGCGTCTCCCTCCTCCTGGAGAGTGTCGCCCAGCAGCCTGAACGCTTCATCATAGCCCAGCGCGTCGGCGAATGCCTTGGCCACCCCGTAGGCGGCGATCTCGTAATGCTCCACCCGGTTGGCGCAGGCGATGAGGGCGGCATCCCGCACATCGCCGGGGGTGGTGCCTGCCATGTGTTTTTTCGCTTCCTTGATCAGACCGCGCATGGCGTCACAGTCTTCTCCGGCAGGGTCGATGCCCATGCCGGCGCAGATGGTTTCAAGCCGCCTCTTGTGTTCGTGGGTTTCATCCAGATGTTTCGAAAATGCCTCCCGCAAGTCCGGGTCGGTTGCGTTTGAAGCCATTTCCGGCAGGGCGGAAATAAGCTGGGTTTCCGCGCTATGGAGATCGCGGAGCTGGTCGTGATAAAGTTGCTGGAGGTTGTTGATCATGGCTGTTGGCGTGGTTCGGGTTCCATGTCTCCCCAACGCAAAAACCATGCCGGTATCATAGTGCCTTGGTTGTCAGTGCGAAAGGTGGTTCATGCGAGCCACCGCAGTCCTTTCCGCAATGCGGGATGCCCAATCAGATTGCGGTCTGAAATTTCGCGGCACCCGCCGGTCAACGGTCTTTGGAAAGCAGCCACTCCAGCGCCTGGGGCAACTCTTCCTTCCAGCAACGGGTGGCATGGCCACCTTGGAAAACATGGTGCCGGATCGTGTGGCCATGCGATTGCAGGCCTGCGGCCATGTTGGCGACGGCCACGTCCTGGTCGGTGTTCTGGCAGAGATCGGTGGGGGCATGGATCATGCCGGCCCCTTTTTCTTCCGATCCCACACTGAGCCAGAATTTTCCCTCGGAAGGGATGAACTCGCGGAGGTGCTTCGCCAGCCATTCGTCCTCCCACCAGAAGGAGCCGGATTGGCTGAGCGCATGGGAGAACGTGCCGGGATAACCCAGTGCCATGTAGGCGGCCTGCAGTCCGCTCAGACTGAGTCCGGCGATGAGGTGGCCGGAACGGCTGGACAGCCCCGCTTTCCTCACCGCCCATGGCAGCGCATCGTTGGCAATGTAGTCGGAAAACGGATCGCTGCAGGTGAAATCGTGGTGCCGTGCCTCCGCGTCCTTGTTCGAGACGAAGAGACAGGCGAGGGGAGGGATGATGCCGCGCTCCGCCATCTCCGCGATCACCGCCGGGGCGTCCATGTGGTCGAGGTAGTATTCCGCATCCAGGAAAACAGCGACCTTCACAGGGATACCGTCCGCGGGCATGAACCATGCCTTGCGGTTGTACTTTCCGTTGGTGCTGGGCAGGGTGACGGTGTTCATGCGGCGGCGGTGTGGCATGGCGTGGCCGGGGTTTTCAATACTTCATTACCCGGGAAAGGAAACGCCGTCCTTGCGGAGAGGATGGTGCGCCGAAGAATGCGGCGGCGTGGCCGTATCGATGATCCTGCCCGCTGCGAGAAAGGCGATCCTGTCCGGCACGGCCTTCGCAACGCCCATTCACCTCCCCGGTCATCTCGGGATCGGGTGCGGAGGTTTTGGTTCATCCGGAAAGAGGATGCGCGCAGGAGAGCCGGAGGGTGATGCCCCGGGGAAAACACGCCACAACGACCGCAATCAGGGCGATGAGGTTCCAGCGGTGCATGCCCGATCTTGTTTCGATCCGTATGCCTTGTCAAAGGGGGGGGTGGCTCACCTCAGCCGGAAGGTTGCGGCTGCGGTATTGTCGGCGGGTTTCACATCCACTCCGTTCGCGCTGGTGTCCACGGTGGTCGTCACCTGGAACGGGGACTGCCAGCCCGGCGCGATGGGCAGGGTGAAGGTTCTTACCTCGTTCGGAGCCAGGGAGTCGATGTTCATCCGGTTGCCGCCACCGCCGGAGGTGGTTTCCAGCAGCAGATTGACCAGCGGCTTTGTCCCGCGGTTCTGTAGGGTGACGCCAAGCTTTGAAGAGTCCGCTGAAAACGATTGGTGAGTGATCGCCACATCGACGATGCCAGGCAGGTTGCGGTTCATGATGCGGCGGAGGTTGAGGATGCCGTCCCCATATTGGGAATCCGGCCCGGGGATGCCGGCCTCATCCGCATGGCCCATCACGATCTCCGCCGCCTGCCGGGGGGTGAGCATGGTGGGGGAGGTGCTGATGGTCGCCGCGATGGCTCCGGTGACAAAGGGCGCGCTGGCGGACGTCCCGCTCATCCGCACGTAGTTTCCGCCGGGTGCGGCGGTATTCACCGCGTAGCCGGGCGCGGTGATGGAGAGCATGTCCGCATGGTTGGAGAACTCCACCTGCATGCCGCTCGCGTCCACCGCACCCACACTGATCACCCCCGGGTAGGCCGCCGGATAGGCGGCCTGCTCCTGCGCCGAATTTCCGGCCGCGGCGATGATGACAGCCCCGCTCCGCTGGACGATCTCCACCGCTTCCCGGATCAGCGGATTGTCCTCGGAGGTGCCCATCGACACGTTCACCAGATGCGCCCGGTGGTCCACCGCCGCCAGCAGGCCGGAGGCGAATGAAAGCGAGTCCGAGCGCAGTGTGCCATCCACCACCCGGATGGAAATGAGGGAGGCTGCGGGGGCGATGCCGGGGCCGCGGGGATTCGTCCCTGAAATGATCGATGCCACCGCGGTACCATGGTCCACCGGCTCGCTGGGATTCCCGGACTCCGGGGTGACATCCACGGTCTCCGCGATCCTGGGCAGTCCCGGATGCCCGACGATGCCACCGTCGATGATGGCGACGCGCACGCCCGCCCCCCAGCGCGAGTTGTCTCCCGTCACCCCCAGCCACGCCGGGCCTTGGTCGCCGAAGCCCAGCAGCCCACGCTGCACTGCCTGGTGGGCGGGAGGAGAGGGGAAATCCGGCAGCGACGTGTAGTGCGTCACGTTCTCGTCATCCAGCAGGGCGTCCAGATCGGCGAAGTTGTCGAAGGCCACGCGCATCGCCCGCAGCCGGTCCTCCTTTCCTGCCAGCCGCACCTTGCTGGACCGCACGGCGGTGAGGAACGAGCCGTAGGTATCCGCCGATGGGAAACGCAGGATGATCTGGTCCGGCTGGCTGCTGGCGAAAATCTCGATGGTGGTGCCGTCTGGAAATTGGTCCGGGGACGGGGTTTCGTCTGAAAGCGGTTCGGCGGGCTTTTCCCGCGCCAGCGGACGGTAGCGCGGCGAGTGGGCGGGCGGCTCCGCAGCCTCAGCCCCGCGCTCCGGCGCATCCTGCCGCATCCCGTGGCCCAGCCACCACCCGAGCAGGGCGCAGATGAGCACCAGCAGGACGAGGTTGCGGGTTTTGGGATTCATGGGCCGGGAGTTATGGGGATCACCTCCGGTGGATAAAACCATGCCGCCACGGAATTGTTGCCAAATATCGGTGGGGAACTGGGTTTCGGCGCTTGCCGGGGCAGGGGGTGGGGGAGTAAATCCGCCCCGTTATGGCCAAGAAACCGGTGGTGTTGATTATTCGCGATGGCTGGGGTGTGAACCCCGGAGGAAAACAAACGGCGATCCAGGACGGGAACGCCACGCTGCTGGCGAAAACCCCCTTTCATGACGAGCTTTTCGAGAAATATCCCAAGGGTCTCGTCAGTGCCTCCGGTCTGGACGTCGGCCTGCCGGAAGGCCAGATGGGCAACTCCGAGGTGGGCCACCTCAACCTCGGCGCGGGCCGCATCGTCTATCAGGATCTGACACGCATCAACAAGGCCATAGTCGAGGGCACGCTCGCCGCCAATCCGGTGCTGGTGGATGCCTTCGAAAAGGCGAAAGCAAGCCGTCTCCATTTCATCGGTTTGATTTCCGACGGTGGGGTCCACAGCCACCAGGACCAGCTCAATGCCATGGTGAAAATGGCGGGTGATGCGGGTGTGAAGGATATCATGATCCACGCCATCACCGACGGCCGTGACACCTCGCCCACCGGCGGTGCCGCCTACATCGCCAAGGTGGAGGACGAGGCCGCGAAATCCGGCGCGCGGATCGCCACGGTGGTGGGCCGTTATTTCGCCATGGACCGGGACAAGCGCTGGGACCGTGTGAAGCTCGCCTGGGACGCCATCGTCCGCGGCCAGGGGGAAACCCGCGAGGTGCTCGCCAGCGAGGCGGTTGCCGACTACTACCGGGACGACAAGACGGACGAGTTCATGCCGCCGATGATCTTCACGGAAGCGGGAACGCAGCGCGTGCGTGACGGGGATGTGATCCTGTTCTTCAACTTCCGCGCCGACCGCGCGCGCGAGCTTTCCGAGGCATTCGTCTTCCCGGACTTCGCGGGCTTCGACCGCGGCGTCATCCCGAAGGTCCACTACGTGACCCTCACGGAGTATGACGCGAAGTATGGCTGCCCGGTCGTCTTCGGCTCACAGACGCTGGAGATGGGTTTGGGTGAGACGGTCGCCGCCGCCGGCCTGAACCAGATGCGCATCGCGGAGACGGAGAAATACCCGCATGTGACGTATTTCTTCAACGGTGGTGTGGAACTGCCCTACGCGGGCGAGGACCGCTTCATCATCCCTTCCCCGAAGGATGTGCCGACCTACGACTTCAAGCCGGAAATGAGCGCTCCGCTCGTCACCGCCACCGTGGTGGAGAAGCTGAAGGATTATGACCTGGTGATCCTCAACTTCGCCAATCCGGACATGGTCGGCCATACCGGCGTGGTGGAGGCGGCCATCAAGGCCGTGCAGACCATCGACGACGACTGCCGCCAGATCGTGGAGGAAACGCTGCGCCTCGGCGGCAAGCTCATCCTCACCGCGGACCACGGCAACTGCGAATACATGCGCAACCCGGACGGCTCGCCGAACACCGCGCACACCACCAACCTCGTCCATGCCATCTACGTCGCGGATGATGCCGACCAATTCACCGTGCGCGACGGCATCCTCGCCGACTTCGCTCCCACGCTGCTCCAGATGCTCGGTCTCAAGCAACCGGCTGAAATGACAGGAACCAGCCTGCTGGTGAAGAAGTGATGCGATAAAAGGGATGTGGCTGCGGCGTCCTGCCGCAGCCGGGGGAAAAGGGAGATCATTGGTCTCCGGGAAGTGAGCTGAGGTGAGCGCGGCAGCGTCATGGAGTGCGGCGGTCTTCTGCCGCTATCAGTCGCAGTCATGACGTTCCCCAAGTGAAGATACCATCCGCAAGTTGGAGCGTGGTGATTTCCACCACATCGTCCGGCAGGTGATGTTCCTCCCTCAAAGCGGCGGAGGGCCCGCCGTTATCTCAAGCCTCCTTCGCCGCTTTCTTCGCCGTGGTCTTCTTCGCCGCCGCCTTCTTGGCCGGGCGCGGCGGGAAGTCGAAGCCGATCTTGCCGTCCTTCACGTCGAAGGTGAGGTGGGCGTCGAAGGCGCGCTTCGTGCGGTTCGAGATGAAGCCTTTCAGCAGGTCGGTCTTGCCGGTTGAGATGAGCTTCAGGGCCTGATCCTCCGGGATCTCCCGCTGGAGGATGGACTTGCCGATGCGGATGCCGTTCGGATCCTTTTTCGTGGTGATCTGCGGGATGTGATAGGCCTTCTCGGAGGCATAGACCTTCACGGTCCTGCCATCCGGGGTGGTCGCCTCGCCGATGACCTGCTCCTCCGTCAGCTCCACGGCGGCTTCCTTGTCCTCGTTCTCGAAGGCGAAGTTGACCTTGAATTTGTCGTCCAGTGCCAGCGCCGCTTCGAACGGCTTGTTGAATTTCGATTTGAAGCCGCTCAGCACCTGGGTCTTGCCCTTTGCGAACAGCTCCCGCAGTTCGTCCTCGGTGATGCTGCGTCCGGCGATGTGTTTCTTGATCTTGAACGGGGCGGATGGCTCGCGCGACTCGTAGGTGGCATCCGTCTGTTTCAATGAGAAGTCGCCGTGGACCGGGTGGTGGACCTCCACATCCGGGAAGGCCTGGTTCTTCGCCTCCTCCGCACGTTGGTGCGCCTTGTCCACGATGTCCTTCGTATAGGCGATGATCTCCTTCATGAAGACCGGGCGTTGCAGGAGTCCCTGCTCCATCTGGCGCAGCTTGTACTCCCAGTCCCCCGTCATCTTGGGCGAGTAAAGGCCCTCGATCTCCATGTCATGGACCAGGTCGATGAGACGCATGCCGGAGCCGGTGACGTGCAGGTCACGACCATCCCGCGCGAGATATTTCTGGGCGATGAGACCTTCAATGGTGGCGGCTCGGGTGGCGGGTGTGCCCAGCCCGCGTTCGGCCATCGCCTCGCGCAGCGCCTCGTCATCCACCAGCTTGCCCGCGCCTTCCATGGCGGAGAGCAGGGTGGACTCGGTGAAACGGGCAGGGGGCTTGGTCATTTCGTGGATCACCTCGATGCCATCCACCTTGGTTTTCTCACCGGCATCCACGGGAACCAGTTCGTCCTTGCCGGATGCAACGCCGGGCTGGCGGCCATAGACCTCCAGCCAGCCGGGTTTCACCAGGATGCGGCCATCGGTCCTGAAAGTGTCCTTCACGCCGCCGTGGTCGATGCGTGTCAGGCGGGTGGTCTGCTCGAACTCCGCGGACGGATAAAAGACGGCGATGAACCGCTTCACGATCATGTCGTACACCTTCGCTTCGGTGTCGCTCAACTTGGCGATCTTGCCGGTAGGGATGATGGCGAAGTGATCCGAGACCTTCTTGCTGTCGAAAACGCGCTTCGACTGATGGAGGCGCGGGCCGCCATCCGCACCGCCCTTGAGGACCGCCTTCGCGTAGCGGGCCACGTCGAGATCGCTGTTGCCCACATCCTGGAGCGTTTCGCGGACGTTCTGGAAATAGTCCTCCGGAAGGTAGCGGGAATCCGTCCGGGGGTAGGTGATCATCTTGTGCTTCTCATACAGCGCCTGGGCGATCTGGAGCGTGCCCTTTGCGGAGAAAGGAGCCTCGCGCTGGAGCGTGGTCAGGTCATAGAGCTGCGGTGAGATCTGGGTCTGCGCCTTCTTCTCCTCCGTCACCACGCCGGTCTTGCCGTCGCAGCGTTCCTTGATGGTGTCGGCCAGCTTCTGGTCCCAGATCCGTTCGGCGCGGCCATGGGGGTTCGATTCGTCCTTCTTCCAGGTCTCATCGATCCACTTGCCCAGGTAGTTGCCCGCCTTGGCGGCGAAATCCGCGTGGACTTCGAAGTAAGCGGTCGGCTGGAAAGCGCGGATCTCCGCCTCCCGCTGCGCCAGGATGGCCAGGGTGGGGGTCTGCACGCGCCCGGCGGCGGTGATGTTGAATCCGCCGTGGCGGGAGTTGAAGCAGGTCAGCGCCCGCGTGGCGTTCAGGCCCACCAGCCAGTCGGACTCGGAGCGGCATTTCGCGGCGTCCCGCAGCGGGCGCATCTGCTCGCCGGAGCGGAGATTTTCCCATGCTTCCAGGATGGAGTTGTTCGTCATGGACTGCATCCACAGCCGCTTCACCGGCTTCTGGATGCCGCCGATCTCCATGATGTATTGGAAAATGAGCTCACCTTCGCGGCCGGCGTCGCAGGCATTCACGATCAGGTCGATGTCCTTGCGCTTCGCCAGCTTCAGCACTTGTTTCAGCCGGGCCTCGGAATCCGCGATGGGATCCAGTTCGAATCGTTCCGGAATGGCGGGCAGGACGTCGAATTTCCACGGCAGTTTCTTGCCGTTAGGCCCCATGGGCATCCGCAGCTCCACCAGGTGGCCGACGGCGGAAGTGATGACGGCTTCGTCACTTTCGAAGTAGTTGTCACGGCCGGACCCATGTTTCTCGAACTTTCCGAGGGGCTTCGCCAGCACCCGGGCAAGGTCGGTCATGACGCTGGGTTTTTCGGCGATGATGAGTGTTTTTCCCATGGTGGATCGAAAGCTGGCTCGGCGGTTCGCCGGAGGGACTAGGCTTGGAAAACGCGGGTTGGCAAGCGGATAAGCTCCCCAATCCGTCGCCGGAAGGCGCATTTCCGCCGCCAGCCTTGTCTCCCATGAACGAGGAATGGGTATTTGGAAAGATTGAAGATCAGGAAATATTGAAATTTTACCCATGAAGTCCCGGTTGCTGGATCCGGAGATTTCATTTGATCAAACTTCCTCCTGCGAATTTATGGCGGAGCCTAAGAATCCACGCGCTGTGGCGTTGGTGAGGTGAAGTGGAGATTACCATTGAACTCCGGGGCCGAAACCGGCAGTTAGATAGTCATTGATTTGTTTGAAACCCGTGTGCGTTTCCCGTTTTCCTGAACCTGCCGGTACACCCCCGATCAAATGGAACCGAAATCAGCCATACCGGTGAAGAGTGGGGGAGGAGCGCCCGCCGTGGCGGTCGCCGCCCCGGCCGGGATGTCCCCCGGAGGAGCTGGGCCGACCGATGAACCCGTGAGTCCGTTCCGCTTTTCCGTCCTCTGGAAATTCGGCAGGAAATACCTCGGCTGTCATATGGGGATGGTTTCCCTCTACATCGTGGGGCACCTGCTGATCCAGACGATCCTCCCGCAACAGGTGGCGGTTTATCTGGGGAAACTGACGAATCATTTCTCCCAGGGCGGAGCGAAAGGAGCCGCTCCGGTTCCGTTCGATGGCGGGCTGCTGGCGACCTATTGGCATTGGATCGGCTTCACGGTGGTGCTGCTTGTTGGCGGCTTCGGCTTCCAGTGGCTGGTGGCGCGGCTGGACGGGAAGATATCCAATGCGGTGAAGGCGGATCTCTTTTCCGCGCTCCTGCGGCAGCCGCCGAAGTTCTTCCACCAGAACGATTCGGATCGATTGACGATGATCGTGAACCAATACTCGAACCAGATCTCCGGCAGCATCCGGCGGCTGCTGGTGGAGCCGGTGCTCCAGGTGGTGGCGATCGGGGTGATCGGCTTCACGATCTACCAATCCCTCATGGGGCTGGCCAGCGGGCCGGTGGTGTGGACCGTCTTCGGGGTGAACGGTGTGTGGGTCATGTTCGGTGCCATCCTGCTGTTCGCGCTCAGTTCTCCTTGGATCGTCAATCGGATGGGGGAGTTCCTCCAGCGCGATGCGGCGGCGGTGCAGAACCAGAGCCTGGGTCTGGCCACGCTCATCGGCGGTGCGCTGAAGGCACCGGAGGAGATCCAGGCGATGCGGGCGGAGCCGGTCTTCGAAAGGAAGCTCTCCGGCCTGCTGGACCGCTCGCTTTCCCTGATGATGTCGCAGACCGTCACCATGGAAAAGGTGAACACCTTCGGGCGTCTGCCCGGCACCGTCGTGCTGGCCGGGTTCCTCGGCCTGGCGATCTTCCTGGAAATGCGCGGCGTGGGCGGCCAGCCGGGCACCATCGTCCAGGTGGCCATGCTCACCCCGCTGCTGATGGCCGCCGTGCAGCAGCTTTCCGGCTTCGGCATCACCCTGCGCATGAGCTGGCCGCCGATGGAGATGATCGATGACATCCTGTCCTCCGCTCCGGAGAAACAGGAACCCGCGAAGCAGGCAGGTGATTCCTCCATCGTGCCATCGCTGGAAGCGCGCGATCTCGTCTTCAGTTACGCGCCGGGCGAGCGGCCGAACGTGCTGGAAGGGGCCTCATTCCTGATCGCTCCGGGAAAGGTCACCGGATTTGTCGCCCGGCCCGGGCAGGGGAAGACCACTTTTTTCCGTCTCGCGCTGCGGTTCTATGACTGGCAGTCCGGCGAGGTGTTGCTCGGTGGGAGGCCGATCCGGGAACTGCCCCTGTCCGAGGTCCGCCGCCATCTGGTGCTGATGTCCCAGTTCCCCGCCTTCTTCTATGATACGGTGCGGGAGAACATGCGCGTGGCCGTGCCAGATGCGGATGATGCGGAGATCACCGCCGCCATGCGTCTGACGGGGCTGGATGCCGTGCTGGAAAAATCCATGGGGCCCGGCGCGCTGGACCGGCCGTTCGCGGCGGGCAGCGGGCTTTCCGGCGGCCAGAAGAAACTCTTCGCCCTCACCCGCTGCCTGCTGCGGAAGCCCTCCGTGCTTTTCCTGGACGAACCGACCACCGGCATGGGGCCGATGGAGAAATTCCCGCTCATCGGGACCATGCGCCGCTCCCTGGAGGGGAGGACCGTGGTCGTGGTCGACCATGACATCGTATGGCAATCCCGCTTCTGCGACTATTTCCACGTCCTCAACGAAGGCTGCATCATCCAGTCCGGCACCGCGGAGGAGCTGCTCGCCCAGCCCGGCCTGTTCCGCCAGCTCTACGAAGAGGCATCCGGTGCCGCGGCCCAGCCTGCGGTGCCGCAGGCACCCCATGAGCCTCCCGGTGGGCCGCCGGAAGGAGGCGGTGCCGCCATGGCCATGCCCATCTGATCCCTGAAACTCTCAGCCCCCAACCCCGCGAGGGACGGGCACCCAACCAGACAACCAGAACACCAACCAACCATGTCAGACGAACGGAAAAAAGAAGAGATCGGCGTCGGCGTCGCCGGCGAGGCACCCGGAGATGCGGAGATCACCGATCTTGTGAAACCCGGCGAAGATGAAGTCGGCGGCCGCTACCGGCGCTGGACCCGCGTGTCCTGCCCGTATTGCTACGCCCTCAACGACATCGTCGAGGAAACCAACTACCGCCAGTGGTTCCGCTGCTGGAACTGCCGCGGCACCTTCCAATACTGAAGCCCTCACCCGGCAAGCGGCGGGTCTCCGGACCCGCCGTAAGGAGGGAGGACACTCCTGTCCTCCGGCTGCAACAGGAACCCGCAGCAAAGGCGATTCAGGGAAGATTCGCCTCTTCCGCATCGCAATACCGCCGGGGGGCAGGAATGGGAGCGCAGCGGACATAGCGGCCCTGCCGCAATGTCGCCCCTCCTTGCTCTCCTGCTCCGGGCGCATGTACATTCTTTGACCCTGCCTGTTTGTTTTCGTCTCATGCGCCCCGCATTGCGGATGAAATATGAAGCATAGGCCATTCCTATGGATCGAGGATCCGGGATAGGATAAGATTTCCTGTTGTTGAGCGGGTTTGCCGCGATCCGGGTGGCTTTGTTCCCCCTGTGGCAAGTGCCTCCGGAGGCCATTTCCGGCTTCCCGCGGTTCAGCGGTGGATGGACTCCTGTGGATTTCCGTGTATGTGTCAGCCGTCTCCACGCGGCGCATGCCGGGAGGAGCCATCCCACCCGCTTTGCAACCCATAAGCACCAAGAGATCCCATGTCAGAAGAAGCCTCACGCTGTCCCGTTGACCATTCCGCCGCTGCCGCCCCGAAGGGCAAATGCCCTTTCAGCCATTCGCCCTCCAAGGGTACCTCCAACCGCGACTGGTGGCCGAATTCCCTCCGCCTCGACCTCCTCAACCAGCATTCGGCGAAGTCCGATCCCATGGGCGGAGACTTCGACTATGCGGAGGAGTTCAAGAAGCTGGACTACGCCGCGCTGAAAGCGGATCTCGCGGCGCTGATGACGGATTCCCAGGACTGGTGGCCCGCGGACTTCGGCCACTACGGCGGCCTCTTCATCCGCATGGCGTGGCACAGCGCGGGAACGTACCGTACCGGCGACGGCCGTGGCGGTGGTGGCCGCGGGCAGCAGCGCTTCGCCCCGCTCAACAGTTGGCCGGACAACGTCAGCCTCGACAAGGCCCGCCGCCTTCTCTGGCCGATCAAGCAGAAATACGGCCGCAAGATTTCCTGGGCGGACCTCTATATCCTCACCGGCAACGTGGCGCTGGAAACCATGGGCTTCAAAACCTTCGGCTTCGCCGGTGGCCGTGCGGATACCTGGGAACCGGACCAGGACGTCTATTGGGGCCGCGAAACCACCTGGCTTGGCGGCGACAAGCGCTATGCCCACGGTTCCGAAGGCGTGGAAAAGGAAGGCGGCGTGCTCGTTTCCGATGACGATGCGGACGGCGACATTCACTCCCGCAAACTGGAGAACCCGCTCGCTGCGGTGCAGATGGGCCTCATCTACGTGAACCCGGAAGGCCCGGACGGCAACCCGGACCCGGTGAAGGCCGCCTACGACATCCGTGACACTTTCGGCCGCATGGCCATGAATGACGAGGAGACGGTGGCACTCATCGCCGGTGGCCACACCTTCGGCAAGACCCACGGTGCCGGTCCGGCGGACAATGTCGGCGCGGAGCCGGAGGCGGCCAGCCTCGCGGACCAGGGCTTCGGCTGGAAGAACAGCTTCGGCACGGGCAAGGGCGGGGATACCATCACCTCCGGTCTGGAGGTCACCTGGACCAGCACCCCGACGAAGTGGAGCAACAACTTCTTCTGGAACCTCTTCGGCTACGAATGGGAGCTGACGAAGAGTCCTGCGGGCGCGCAGCAGTGGGTCGCCAAAGGGGCGGGCGCCACCATTCCGCACGCGCATGATCCGTCCAAAAAGCTGGTGCCGATGATGCTCACCACGGACCTCGCCCTGCGCTTCGATCCGGAATACGAGAAAATCTCCCGACGCTTCCTGGAGAATCCGGACCAGTTCGCGGACGCCTTCGCCCGCGCCTGGTTCAAGCTCACCCACCGGGACATGGGACCACGTTCCCGCTACCTGGGTCCGGAGGTTCCCGCGGAGGAACTCATCTGGCAGGACCCCATTCCGGCTGCTGCTGAGCCTTTGGTCGGGGACAAAGACATCGCCGCGCTGAAAGCGAAGATCGCGGACTCCGGCCTCACCGTTTCGGAGTTGGTATCCACCGCTTGGGCCTCCGCCTCGACTTTCCGCGGATCGGACAAACGCGGCGGTGCCAACGGTGCCCGCATCTGTCTTTCCCCGCAGAAGGACTGGGCGGTCAACCAACCGGAGCAGCTTTCCAAGGTGCTCGGTGTGCTGGAGGGGATCCGGAGTGACTTCAGCGCCGGAGGAAAGTCTGTCTCGCTCGCGGACCTCATCGTGCTGGCTGGAAATGTCGGCGTGGAGAAAGCCGCGCAGGCCGCCGGTCATGAGGTCACCGTGCCTTTCACGCCCGGTCGTGGTGATGCCACGCAGGAGCAGACCGATGTCGAATCGTTCGAGGTTCTGGAGCCGTATGCCGATGGTTTCCGCAACTATCAGAAGCAGAAATACGCCGTCTCCGCCGAGGAACTGCTGATCGACCGCGCGCAACTCCTGACCCTCACCGCTCCGGAGCTGACCGTGCTCATCGGAGGTCTTCGCGTTCTCGGTGCGAATGCTCCGGGGGATGCCAATGGTGTTTTCACTGACAGGCCGGGTGCCCTCACCAACGACTTCTTCGTCAATCTGCTCGACATGGCCACGGCCTGGAGTCCGACCAGCCCTGATGAGGACACCTTCCATGGCCGCGACCGTAAAACCGGCGCACCGAAATGGACCGGCACCCGTGTCGATCTGGTCTTCGGTTCCCACGCCGTGCTGCGGGCGCTGGCGGAGGTCTATGCCACCGCCGATGCGCAGGAGAAGTTCGTCAAAGACTTCGTCGCCGCCTGGGCAAAGGTGATGGAACTGGATCGCTTCGATCTGGCGTGATCTGACGCTGTCCTTCCCACGCCCCGGACCTTTCGAGGTTCGGGGCGTTTTTGCGTTCCGTGGAACGTGGAGACGAACAAGCTTGCCGCTTGCTCCCCGGGCCGTCATGGGCACACTCGGGGCAGTGAATTCGGCACCCCTTGGCATTTTCGATTCCGGCGTCGGCGGATTGACGGTCGTGCGGGCCGTCCAGGAGCTTCTTCCTTCGGAAGATATTCTCTATCTGGGGGATACGGCGCGCCTGCCCTATGGATCGAAAAGTCCCGAAACCATCCGCCAGTTCGCGGATGAGGATGTCCGCTTCCTGATCAGCAAGGGGGTGAAGGCGGTGGTGGTGGCCTGCAACACGGCGACGGCCCACGCGCTGCCGCAACTGCACCAGCAATACCGTGTGCCCATCATCGGCGTGATCCAGCCGGGGGTGGAGGCGGTTCTGGAGGACGATGGGGCGGCCCGGATCGGGATCATCGCCACCCGTGGCACCATCCGCTCCCACGCCTACCAGCATGCGCTGGCGCAGAAACGCACCGGCCTGCTGATCCATGGGCAGGCGGCCCCGCTGCTGGTCCCGCTGGTCGAGGAAAACTGGATCGACCATCCGGCGACCCGCGAGGTGCTGAAAACCTACCTGAACCCGCTGATCGACCGCGGCATCGACACGCTCATGTTGGCCTGCACGCATTATCCGCTGCTGATCCCCGTGTTGAAAGACCTCCTCCCGGGGGATGTGAGGCTGGTCGATTCCGCCACCACCTGTGCGGAGCATCTGAAGCAGGAGCTGACGCGGCTGGAACTGCTGGCCTCCCGCGAACGGGAGGGAAGCCTGGAACTCCACCTGACCGACCTTTCCGAGCAGTTCGAAGATCTCGCGCGTCAATTCCTGAAGAAATCGCCTGGCCGGATCCACCGCGCGGTCTTGGGTCCGTAACCGATTCGCTCTTGTTTAAAGCCTCGGAATCTGAGCTACTCCGCGCCCCGACCCCTTATATGAAACTTTTTGGAACCGATGGCATCCGTGGCAGGGCAAATGAATTCCCGATCACGGCGGAAGTGGCCCTGCGCGTGGGCAAGGCCGTGGCGCGGGTGATGCGGACGTCCGGGACGAACCGCAACCGGGTGCTGGTGGGCAAGGACACCCGCATCTCCGGCTACATGCTGGAAACCGCCCTCACCAGCGGGCTGGTTTCCATGGGGATGGACGTGCTGCTGGTCGGTCCGCTGCCTACCCCGGCGGTGGCCCACCTGATCAAGTCGATGGGCGCGACCGCGGGCATCATGCTCACGGCCTCCCACAATCCCTACGAGGACAACGGGTTGAAGATTTTCGGGCCGGACGGCTACAAGCTTTCCGACGAGCTGGAGGCCATCATCGAGCGCCACATTCTCGGCGACGAGCCGGAGGCGAGCCCGTTGCCCGCCGCCCAGATCGGCAAGGCGAAGCGCATCGACGACGCCCGCGGCCGCTACATCGAGTTCGCCAAGCACACCGCGGACAACATCTCCCTGCACGGCATGAAGATCGTGCTCGATTGCGGAAACGGCGCGGCCTACTCGATCGCGCCGCTGATTTTCCGGGAACTCGGGGCGGAGGTGATCACCACCGGCATCGACCCGGACGGTCTCAACATCAACGACGGCTGCGGCGCCCTTTATCCCGGAACCGCCGGCGACCTGGTCCGACTGCACAACGCCGACCTCGGTGTGTCCTTCGACGGGGATGCGGACCGCGTCATCTTCACGGACGCGAACGGGCAGGTGGTGACCGGTGACCGGGTGCTGGCGCTGTGCGCGATCGGCCTCAAGGAACAAGGACGCCTGAAGAAAGATACCCTCGTCGCCACGGTGATGAGCAACCTCGGTCTGATCGAGGCGATGAAGAAGCAGGGCATCAAGGTGGAGACCACCGCGGTGGGTGACCGCAACGTCATCGAGTGCATCCGGAAGAACGGTTATTCGTTCGGCGGCGAGAACTCGGGCCACTTGATTTTCGCGGATCACTCGACGACCGGTGACGGCATCATGAGCGCGCTGCAGATCATCCGCCTGATGAAGGAGCGCAACGCGACCATGGCCCAGCTTTCCTCGGTGATGACCGAGTATCCGACCCAACTGGTGAACCTGCCGACCAAGGCGAAGCCCGCCATCGGTTCGCTCAAAAAACTCAACGCTCTGATGGATGAGGCCACGGGGGACTTCGGTGACCAGGGACGCCACCTCATCCGCTACTCCGGAACGGAAAACAAGATCCGCGTGCTTGTGGAGCACCGCGACGCGGAGCAGGTGGAGCGCTGGGTTTCCAGGTTCACGGACGCGATCAAGGAGGAGATCGGATGAGCGGCGGAACGTGTGCACCACTTTCCCTGACCAGGGAGATCGAGGAATATCCCATCGGCAACATCCCGCTGAAGCGGCACCAGGCGGACGCACTGACTGCCGCCGGGCTGGAGGGAAAACTTACCGTCCATCCACACGCTTGGCTTTCCGCGGCGGATCTCACCCAGCTCGCCGAATCCCACCGCACCACCTTGTGCGATGAGGCCGGCGAAGCGCTGGCCTGGATCGGTGCTGAGCCTGACATGCACTCCGCCTTGCAGGGCGCAGCCTCTTTCCTGATCCGCTATCCGTGGGACCTGCTGCGCGCGAACGAGCAATTTGTCGGCGCGCTTTGCGAAGACCGCATTGAAGGCGAGGTCCACCCGCTCGCGGTCATCGAAGGACGGATCCAACTCGGCAAGGGCAGCCGGATCCTACCGGGCGTCTTCATCGAGGGCAACGTGATCATCGGCGAGAACTGCAAGGTCGGCCCGAACTGCTACCTGCGCGGCAACACCTCCGTCGGTGACAAGTGCCACATCGGCCAATCCGTGGAGATCAAGAACTGCTTGATCCTTTCAAAGACGAATGTCGGGCACCTTTCCTATGTCGGGGACTCCGTACTCGGGGAGAGTGTCAACTTCGGTGCCGGCACCACCACCTCCAACCTCCGTCATGACGGAGGCAACCATACCTCCCGCGTGGACGGCAAAATGGTCGATACCGGCCGCCGGAAATTCGGTACCATCGTGGGCGACGGTGTGCACACCGGCATCAACACTTCCATCTATCCTGGCCGGAAACTTTGGCCGAAAACCAGCACGCTTCCGGGCGAGATCGTCCGCAAGGATGTGCTGAAATCCTTATTCTGAACCATTTCTCATCATGTGTGGCATTGTCGGATACATCGGAAAGGCGGACGCCGCCTCCGTCCTCATCAACGGCCTGCGCCGTCTGGAATACCGTGGCTATGACTCCGCCGGTCTGGCGATCCTGGACGACGACCGGGTGATGGTCACCAAGGCTCCGGGCAAGGTCGCCATCCTCAAGGACAAGACCCGTATCTCATGGACGCCGGAACTGATGCAGCGCGCGAGCATCGGTATCGCCCACACCCGCTGGGCGACCCACGGCCCGCCCACCGAGGCCAACGCCCACCCGCACCTCGACCAGTCGGAGGAAATCGCACTGGTCCACAACGGCATCATCGAGAACTACCGCGCGTTGCGTGCCCGCCTGGAGGGGAAGGGGCACCATTTCTACTCGGAGACGGACACCGAGGTGCTGGCACATCTCATCGGCGACTGTGACAAGGGCGACCTGTTCCAGGCCGTGACGGACGCGCTCCACCAGGTGGAGGGGACCTTCGGCATCGCCGTGCTGTCGGCCCGGGAGCCGGACCGCATCATCACCGCCCGCCGTGGCAGCCCGATCGTGATTGGCGTGGGTGATGGCGAGACGATCATCGCGTCGGACGCCTCCGCCATCGTCGCCCACACCAAGCGGGTGATCTACCTGGATGACAATGACATCGCCATCGTCACCGGAGACTCCGTGGAGATCCGTGACCTCAACAACGTGCCGGTGACGCGGGAGATCGCGGAACTGGGCATCGACGCCGCAGCGGCGGAGAAGGGCGGTTTCGAACATTTCATGCTCAAGGAAATCCACGAGCAACCGGACGCGCTCTCCAACACCATCCGCGGACGCCTGGATCTGGACATCGGCTCGGCCGTGCTTTCCGGCATGGCAACCTCGCCGCGTGAACTGGCGGAGCTGAGCCGCGTGGTGCTCGTCGGCTGCGGCACCTCCCTGCACGCCGGTCTGGTCGGCGAATATGCCTTCGAGGACATGGCGGATGTGCATGCCGAAGTGGAGCAGGCGGCGGAATTCCGCTACCGGAACCCGCTGCTGGGCAGCCGCGACTTCGTGGTGGCCATTTCCCAATCCGGGGAAACCGCGGACACGCTGGCGGCGGTGCGCGAGGCACGCCAGAAAGGCGCGTTCGTGATGAGCCTCTGCAACGTGGTGGGCTCCACCATCGCCCGTGAGACGGGGCGCGGGGTGTATCTCCACGCCGGTCCGGAAATCTCCGTGGCATCGACCAAGGCATTCACCTCCCAGGTGGCGGTGCTGCTGATGATGGCGCTCAAGCTTGGCCGTGGTCGCCGCGTTTCCCGTGACGAAGGCATCCGCTTCGCCCGTGAGATCGAGTCGATCCCGTCGCTCGTCAGCAAGGTCATCGCGCAGAGCGACCGCATCGAGGCGATTGCCAAGGAATACAGCGCGAACGAGCATGCTTTCTTCATCGGCCGTGGCCCGATGTATCCGGTGGCGCTGGAAGGCGCGCTGAAGCTCAAGGAAATCTCCTACATCCACGCGGAGGGTTACCACGCGGCGGAGCTCAAGCACGGACCGATCGCCCTCCTCCAGGAAGGCACTCCGGTGATCGCGCTGGCAGTGGACATCCCCGGCAAGGACAAAACCCTTGGCAACGTCGAGGAGTGCCGCGCGCGCGGTGCGAAGATTCTCGGCATCATCAGCGAAGGCGACCATGAAACCGCAGAGGCCATGGACGACTACATCGCCATCCCACGCACCCATCCGCTGGTCTCCACGGTGCCCGCCGTGGTGGCGCTGCAGTTGTTCTCCTACTTCGTCGCGAAACACCGCGGCTGCGAGATTGACCAGCCGCGGAACCTGGCGAAGAGCGTGACGGTGGAGTGATCCGAATGACAGGGATGCCATTCCATGGCGTCCGGCGGGGAAGATCCCCATCATCCCGGCATCCCGCATCTGGTTGTAAGCAAACCAAGTGGAGTTTCCTCTGGACGGGCGGGCCGCCGATGTGATGGATGATTGGTTCCTATGGAACCCGGCATGTCGCGCACCTTCATCTTGAAGGCGACCTTTGGTTTGGTCGGAGCGTCTGCCTTGTTTCTGGGAATCGCCCTGCTGCCGGGGAGCCTGGAGGGGATCTACCGACAAGGTCCCGCTTGTATGTGTGATTCCATCCACTTCTCGGATTATCGGGATGGCAGAATTATTCTCTATGGCACCGGACATCCTCCCGCCGAGATATTCTGCCGCTACGAAACCGACGAGAACAACGTGTCCACCATCCACTTGCTGGCACAGAAAGAGGGGGGAGCGGAAACGCCGTTGCTGAAAGCTTATCCCAGCCTGTTGTTCACCCGCTTTGTGAGCATTGAGGATGGAACGACCCGTTGGGATTGGAAATGGCCTGCTTTCGGCGAGGTCGCGAAAGCGCTGAAAGAACAGGAAATCACCTCCTCAAAACTGAGAGACGATGGGGCGTTGGTGACGACCTACCATGATCGTTCGTTGAATCCGATCAGAAGTGAGACGAGGCTACCACGGTTTCCGGCGAGGGGCGTGACGGCGGAGTGAACCCGGCTGGCGGGGTGCCATGCCGGGATTGCTCACAGATCCCCCAGCATCCCCTTCAGGTTCCCGAAGAAATTGTCCAACTCTTCGGTGCTGGCTTCCGCGCCGAGGATGTCGTCGTAGCTGGTGTGATCGAGGAAGTCATCGTCCAGTTCGGGGATGAAGGAACTGACCTGACAGTGGGTCTCCTGACCGTATTTCATCCGCTTGGAGCAGTAGGTCATGGTGAGATTGTCCTGGGCGCGGGTGATGCCCACGTAGAGCAGACGGCGTTCCTCGTCCTTCGTGCCTTCCACGATGCTCCGGGAGTGGGGGAGGAAGCCTTCCTCCAGACCGACGAGGAACACGATGGGGAACTCCAGCCCTTTCGAGGCGTGCATGGTGATGAGGGTCGCCCCCTGCTTCTTCTCCAGATCGTCATCCTCACGTTCGGAGGCGAGGGCGGATTCATCGAGGAAAGCCTGCAGTTTCTTGCCCTTCTCCGTGTGTTTGCGGAGGCTGTCGATGACATTGAAAATGCCTTCCCCGCGCTGCTGGCGTTCGCTCTCCGTCTTGCAGCCGCGCTCGATCCACTGGAGATATTCCATTTCCTTGAGCATGCCCTCCAGCACCACTGAGGGTGGCTCCTTGGCGATTTCGATCCGGTTCTTCGCGCCCGCGATGAGGGCGACGAATTCCTGGATGGCGGTGCGTGACTTCGGGCCGAGGGTATCGAGGAAATACGGATCGCACAGCGCCTGCCAGACGGACTGGTTGTTCTCGCGGCTCCAGTCCGTGGCGAGCACGGCGGTGGTCTGGCCGATGCCCCGGTTCGGCGAGTTGATGACCCGCAGCAGCGGCACATCCGCATCCGGTGAGGCAAGCAACTGCACGTAGGCGAGCACATCGCGCACCTCCCGGCGGTCGTAGAAACTCTGCGCTCCCACCATCCGGTAGGGGATCTTCCGCTCGCGGAGGGCCAGTTCCAGCTTCCGGCTCTGGCTGTTGGTGCGGAAGAGGACGGCGAAGTCCTCCCAGTTCCGTCCGACCGCGCCTTTCCCGGCAAGGATTTCCTCGGCGATGAACTCCGCCTCCTCCTCGTCTCCGGGCATGGCTACCACGCGCACATTGTCCCCGCCCATACGGGTGGAGCGGAGGATCTTCTCACGCCGGCCCGTGTTGTGCCGGATCAGGCTGTTCGCGGTGTGGAGGATGGCGTGGCTGGAGCGGTAGTTTTCCTCCAGGCGGATGATCTTCGGGTCCGGGAAGAATCTCTCGAACTGGAGGATGTTCGCGGACTCCGCGCCCCGGAAGCCATAGATGGACTGGTCGTCGTCACCCACCACGCAGACATGGTAGGGATCTCCGACGAGCTGCTGGAGGAGCTGCATCTGGAGCGCGTTGGTGTCCTGGAACTCATCGACCGTGACACGGGTGTAGGTCCGGCGGAAGTGGGAGCGGACGTCCTCGTGCTCGCGCAGGATCTGCTCGGCCAGGAGCAGGAGGTCGTCGAAATCGACGGCGTTCTGGGCGCGCAGCTCGTTGTTGTAGGCGACGGCGAGACTGGCGAAGAAATCATCCTGCAGGTCTGCCGGATCGAGACCCTTGTTCTTCGCGTTGGAAATGGCGGATAGCACCGCGTCCGGCTTCACCTTTTCATCGGTGCCGCCCATGCGGACGAGCAACTGTTTCATGATGCCGACCTGGTCCGAATGGGAGCAGATCGAGAAGTTCTTCTTGTAGCCCAGCTTGTCGATGCCGCCGCGGAGAATGCGCACACAGAGGGAGTGGAAGGTGCAGACGGTCATCGCGTTCGCCGCCTTCTTCGACACCATGCCGCCGATCCGCTCGCGCATCTCGCTGGCCGCTTTGTTGGTGAAGGTCACCGCGAGGATCTCATCAGCGGGGATCTTCCGCTCCAGCATGTGGGCGATGCGGCACGTCACCGTGCGGGTTTTCCCCGTCCCGGCACCAGCAAGGATGAGCACGGGGCCATCCAGCGCGCCGACAGCTTGGCGTTGGGCGAGGTTGAGGGAATCGAAGGAAAAAGCGGAAGCCATCGGCGGGGCGGAGATGGAAGCCGGGAAGAGGACGGATGACAATAGCGGGCTCCGGGCAATCTCTGTCCCCGGATGAAACGAGGTTTAATGTTCTTGCATAAATGCGTGGAATAGCTTTGTGACTAGGCAGTTCCCCCGGTAGGCAAGTTGGGGGCTAAACCCGGATACCCATGAAAAGCCCGTTGAGTCTTTCCCTGTTGTCGGCGTCATTTTTGCTGATCCCGTTCCGTTCGGAGGCCGCCAGCATCGCTTTTCCGTTCACGGCAGGCAGTCTCGTTCCGGTCCTGACAAATGTCCCTCCGGAAGTGACGGTTTCCAATTTGAGCATCGGCGGCGGGCTCAATCTCAGCGGAAACCCGGATGCCCTGCGCTTTGAAGGGAACGATACCGGAACCGCGACGGGTACGGCGCTCACCAACGGCCAGTATCTTTCCTTCAGCATCACCATCGCATCCGGAACGGCGATCAATCTGGTTTCGCTGACCTCGGATTACATCAGCACGGTCGCGGCTGGCAGTTACTCGAATGCCCGCGTCTATAGTTCGATCCACGGATATGGCGATGTGACCGCTGACACCATCGGAATCCTGGGCAAACCCCAGAATGCCTCTTCGTCCGGGACGAATGTCCTGAGTTTCACCAATCCCGCCTCGAACTCGACGGTAGGGGCAAACATGGCGGTGGCAGCGGGGGATTTCATGAATCTGACCAACCGGACGGTGACGTTCTATATCCCTTGGGTCGATAACGGCGGCGGCACCGCCTACACCGATCTGGACAATCTCACGCTTACCTTTGATGTCGTTCCGGAGCCGTCCCATGTCCTCCTCGGCGGATTGGGGCTGATCCCGCTGTTGCGCCGCCGCCGGCCGGCCTGACGGGAAAGGATTTTTCGACCGGAACATCATGTGTTCATCGTATTTTCCCCGGCTGGCGATTTGCGCCGCCCTTGCGGCCGGCGTTCTGCCGGAAGCTTCCGGCGGAACCGCCCGCTTCGCGTTCACGGAAGGTTCCCTCTCTCCTGTTCTCACGGACCTCCCTGCGGGGGTCACCGTTTCCGATCTGAACATCGGCGGCGGCCTCGATCTCAGCGGGAATCCGGACGCCCTGCGCTTCGAGGGCGGTGATACCCAGAACCTGACCGGCACGGCGCTCGCCGACGGGAAATATCTTTCCTTCAGCATCACCATTGCTGCGGGAACAGCGATCAATCTGGTGTCACTGACGGCGGATTACAACAGCACGGTCGTGGCGGCCAGCTATTCGAATGCCCGCGTCTATAGCTCGATCGACGGTTACGACGATGTGACGGCCGACACCATCGGGATCATCGGTAAAACCCAGAATGCCTCTTCGTCCGGGACGAATGTCCTGAGTTTCACCAATCCCGCGTCGAACACCACGGTCGGGGGAAACATCACGGCGGGGGATTTCGTGAATCTGACCGACCGGACGGTGACCTTCTACTTTCCGTGGGTGGATACCGGCGGTGCCGCCGCCTACACGGACCTGGACAACCTGACGCTCAATTTCACCGATGCCACGGCCCCGGCCGCCGGAGCGCTGAAGGTCACGGACTTCAGGGTGGTGGATGGGGATGCCTCCATTTCATTCGATACGGACGTGGGTGGTGACTATTCCGTGCTGGCATCCGGCGATCTGACCGGCCCCCTTTACCGGAAACGATGGGGCATCAGGGCGTCGGTCGGGCAATCCATCGGAGGGGTGAGGACTTTCAACATGGGCCCGATCATCTCTGTTCCTCGGCAATTTTTCGTGGTGACGGAGGGAATCACCCACCCTGTCGCCCGGATCATGCCGGTGGGGGACTCCATCACCGAGGGATCGACCGGCTCGTTTTACAGTTACCGCGGCCCGCTGTACGACAAGCTGAGGGCCGCCGGATTTCATTTCGGGTTCGTGGGGACCCGGACGCAGGAGAGGGCCTACACCAGTCCGCTGTATGGGCCGGTCACGCTCAACCATCTGGGGCAGGGCGGCGCGAATGCGGAGGCAGTGAGGAACAACCTCGCGGCGGCCTTCCCGGGAAATCCCGCGGACATCGTCCTCATCCACTCCGGCCATAATTTCGACCTGGCCGATTTTTCCGAATCCACGATCATCACCAGGGTGGAGAACGCGACCCGTGCGATGATCTCCACCTGTCGCTCGGTGAACCCGGGCGTGAAGATCCTGCTCGCCCAGGTGATCACGAGCCCGAAGATTTCCGAGAAGAATCCGGCGGTCGTGAAGTATGGCTATATACCCGTGCTCAACCTCCGTCTCGCGGAAGTGGCGGCGGAACTCGACACGGCGTCCAGTCCCGTCATCATCGTGAATCAGGCGGAGGGCTGGAACACCCAGACGGATGCGATCCACGATCAGGTCCACCCTAGCCAGGCGGGGGCGGAAAAGATGGCGGTGAAGTGGTTCAACGCGCTTTCAGCGCTTTTGGAGTGAAATTTCAGAAAATCGAACCACTTTTGGCTTGTCACGGGCCGGTGGTCCCATAGGTTGCCCGCCCCATGCCAAGAGTCGGAGGAAAAGCAAAGACACGGAAGGCCGTTGCCAAGCGTTTCAAAGTGACTGGTACCGGGAAGATCATGCGTCGCAAGCAAGGTGCCCGCCACCTTCTGCAATGCAAGAACAGCAAGCGCAAACGCCGCCTTGGACAAGCCACCGAGCTTGCCGCTGCGGACTACCGCAATGTTCGTGAGAATCTTCCCTTCAGCCACTGAAGATACGAAGCAACGAAACTACGCCCCCGTCCGCGTTTCGGACGGCCTTCACGCAGCCTGATCCCGCGAGGGATACAAGAACAGTCGAGACTGCGGAAGGAAGAATAACAACGGTCTGTTCAAACTGAAAATAAGAAATGCCACGTGCCACCAACTCACCGGCCAGCCGCGCCCGCCGCAAGCGGACGCTGCTCCGTGCCAAGGGCTTCCGCGGATTCCGCTCGAAGCTCTTCCGTTACGCCAAGGACGCCGTCCGCAAGGCGATGACCTATGAGTATCGCGACCGCAAGCGCCGCAAAGGCCAGTTCCGCCGTCTCTGGACGCAACGGATCAATGCCGCTGTGCGCGCCGAGGGTCTGACCTACTCGCGCTTCATCGAAGGCCTGAAGGCTGCCGGTATCGAAGCTGACCGCAAGATCCTCTCGGACCTCGCGATCACGGATGCCGCCGCTTTCTCCGCCATCGTCGCGCAAGTGAAGAAGGCTCTGGAGGACAAAGCGTCCGCCGCGAAGAGCGCCTGATACTCCTGAACGAAACATTCAGCACCGCCGTCCGGTTCGTCCGGGCGGCGGTTTTTTCGTGAGGGAGGGGATATGCCGGCATTGAGCCAATGTGCTTCCCTCCTACATCCGCATTGACGGATCGGGGGGAATGCTCCAACGAAATGGAGCGGTTCCAGAGGTCCGCGCACCAGAATCATGGCAGCTACGAATGGTCCGGCCTCCATCGATGACGACGTCGATTTCAAATACTGGGCGTTCATCAGCTACAACCATCAGGATGAGGCATGGGCGACGTGGATCCACCGCTCGCTGGAGGGCTACCGGCTGCCACGCGGCGTGGCGGGATCGGATTTCAGGGGTGAAAAGGTGCCGAACCATCTGCGGCCGGTGTTCCGGGACCGGGACGAGCTGGCGGGTGGGGCGGACCTCGGCGGAAAGCTGAGGCGTTCGTTGCGGGATTCCCGCACGCTCATCGTCATCTGCTCCGAGAAGTCAGCCGCGAGCAAGTGGGTGAATGAGGAAGTCCGTTATTTCAAATCGCTCGGACGGGAAGACCGTGTCCTGTGCCTGATCGTTTCCGGAGAGCCCTACGCGGGTGAAGATCCGGGAAAGGGGTTGGGGGAGTGCTTTCCGCAGGCGATCCGCTTCCAGCTCGACGGGGAAGGCGGGATTTCCGCTGAACCGGCGGAGCCGCTTGCGGCGGATGTGAGACCGGGCAAGGACGGGAAGGCGCATGCATTCCTGAAGCTGGTGGCGGGGATCCTGGACATCGGCTTCGACCGGTTGAAGCAGCGCGAGGCCCGGCGGAGGAAGATGCGCCGCATCCAGTGGTATGTGGGCGGCGCGTGCGGGCTGGTATTTGGCACCGCAGGCTACCTGCTGTTGGCGGACCAGGGGGTGGGCCTGCCGGGGCGTGACAGTATCCAGCTGGAGCTGGACAAGCGGGAACTTTCAGTGATGCGGGCGGTGCCATCCGATGCGGAGGTCATGTCGGTGGCGAAGAGCCTGCGCCTGAATCTGGCGAACGCGATCCACCGGGCGAAGGAGGACAGCGGCTGGATCAGCCAGACGCTCCGTGAGGGGGAGGATGACGAGCTGCCGGATGACCCCTTCAGCCATTCTCAGGCCATGTTCGCGCTCTGCCGGATGCAGGAACGCGGGCCGTGGGGGAACGACCTGTTGCTGAAGTGCGCGCGGATGCCCTATGAACCGCAGCCGGGTGCAGCCATCTCCGGGTTTCAGGAATTCTACGCGCCGCCCGTACCGACGATGAAGCCGTTCGACAGTTGCGGTGCGTTCTGGTTCGTGAATCTGCTGGCGGCGTCCCACAGCAGGGATGGCCTCATGCCGGAAAGCATGAAACCTGCGGTGGAAAAGAATCTGCTGGAGGCCCAGCAGGTGCTGGAAGGCTATCGGGTGGAGTCCGGTGGCTGGTGGATGTTCCCGGGCAAGGACCAGACGGCTCCGCCGAATTCCTATTCCGCCTCGTTGGCCCTGCTATCCTTGCTGGAGTGCCGGAAGGCGGGCCTGCCATGGCTGGGCAGCATCGAAAAGCGGGACCAGCTGCTGGCGTCCACGGCGGCTTGGTTGCGGGACAATTTCCATGAAAGCGGCAAGGTGGCCGGATGGCGCGGCACCGGGGAGAACCGATACGAGGTTTTTGACGGACTCACCCTCCAGATCCACGCCACCCTGTTGCGTGCGAGGAATGAGGCGGGCATTCCCATCCCGGATCCCATCCTGCGCGCGATGGAGCGGCAGCTCATCGACTGCGTTTCCCGTAGTGCCGCCTTCCCGGTGGCGAGCGGCGAGTTTGAGAGTGACGTGATGATCGGCGGGCACAGCGTCCAGCGGAAGGAAGCCTACCGGTTCCTGTGGTATCCGTGGGCGCTGGTGGCGATGGACGGCTGGCTGAAGATGGAAAAGTCCGATCCGCGTCCGAAGGCGCAGGTCGTGCGGGTGCGCCGCGCCCGTGCACACCTCGTCACGGACATTGGCCCGGCGGTCGTGGAGTCCATCGAGGACAACTGGCTCTTCATCGCGGCGGAGACCCTCTACGGACTGTCCACCGTATCGGCGGAGTGAGGCCGGGTCAGGACTTCCGGGGATCGGTCCCGTAGGTTCCACCCTGTTCGGGCGATGGAAGGGCGGGTTTTGAATTTTCCGGCGCATCCTCGGCGAACCAACTGTTGTCCCTGAAGATGAAGGTGCCTGCCTCCGTACCGGAGCCGATGTTGATGTCCGTCTTCACCCCGGATCTCCGGAAGACGATGCGGTTGCCGCTGATGGTGACGTTGCGGCAGGGGACGAAGCCCTCCGCCTTCGTCTCCTGGAGGATGCGGAAGATCCATTTTTCCGGATGGATGATGGTATTGCCCGTGAAAGATCCGCCATCCACCCCGACGAATGCCGCGGCGCAGTCCCCGCCTTCGATCACGCAGTCACGGACCGTTATGTCCCTGGCTTCATGTTTCGCGCCGGACGGGCGGAAATAGGGCATGCCGGTGGAACCACCGACGTTCAGGGGCCGCTGCCCCGTGTTCGTGAACCGGCATTTCTCGATGATGATGGATGAGGAGCCTCCCTTTGTCTGGATGCCGGTGGCCTGGGTGAAGCCCTCCTTCCCCGTCATGGTGCACCCGGTGATGAGGGAGGCGTGGCAGCCAACCATGTCGATGGCTTGGCCGCCCCAGCCCTCGATCCGGCAGTTGCGGATGGTGACACCGGTGAGACCGGAAAGTTTGATCGCATCATGATTTCCGGCAGGACCGATATCGGTGATGCCCAGTCCTTCGAGGGTGATGCCCTTCACCGGACGCTCACGCTCACCTTCGTCGTCGATGTTGATCCCGTTCGACGACTGTCCGGTGATGGTCAGGTTCCGCAGGGTCAGTCCGCTGCATTGGCTGAAATGCCAGCCTTCATTTCCGCCACGGAATACAGGTGGCGAGGATGGATCGAGCGCCTCCACCGTCAGGTTCGGGATGTTCCTCACCTGGTAGCCGGACCCGTAGTCACCGGGGGCGATGCGGATCACGGTATTCTCCTTCAGGTTCGGGAGGGCGGCTTTCAGCTCATCCCTGCCATTGATCACCAGAGGCTCGCCGGCGGCGATGCAGGAAAAAACCAGGGTCGGCAGCAACGCGGCCAATGGGTGGATCTTCATGGGTTCCCGGGAATACGGAAACAGCGGCGTGAAAGTTGCACTCATGGTCTCCCGCCATCATCCCCGGAAAACCAAATCGGCAGATGACGCCGTGGGGGGAATCACCTGCCGATCTCTTTTTGGGGGGAAATTTGTCACCGTTCCGGTCGGGGGGAGTCCTTCGCGCTGACGGAAGAACCATGTCACGAAACCGGTCATCCGGATATCACGTGATCGCGTGACGGATCCGGCTTGATGGCTGATACATTCCGTCAGAGGCCGCTACGCTCGATGTGTTTCTGCACGGCAACCGGGATGTCGGTACAGATGGCATCCACACCGAGGCCCAGTCCCAGGAAGTAGTCCTCCAGCGTGTGACCCGGCCAGCCGGTGACGATGAAGCCCTGTTTCTGAGCATCCTTCACCGCGAGCCGGGTGGTGCCTTCCATCTTGCAGGCAACCCGCTTCGCGCCGATCTCCTTCGCAGCGAGCAGGATTTCCGGAGTGAGCGGACCTCCTTTGATGAACATGATCTCCGCCGCGGGATCGATCTTCTTCACGGCCTTCAGAGGGCGGGGATCGAAGGAGGTGAAAACATAGGTGCTGCCCTGCGGAACCTTTGCCGTGACCGCGGCATGGATCTTCTCCGCATACTCCGTGATCCGGCTGTCAGGATAGAGGCCGGCATTCCTGGTCTTCATCTCGAACTCGATGTACATCCCCGGCTTGTCGGAGAAGTATTTGAGGAAATCCGCCAGGAAGAGCATCGGTTCCCCCTGCTTGCGGCTGACGATCTTCCGCGCCTCCTCCGCGGTGAGATGCTCGACCGGCCCCTCGCCCTGGTGGGTGCGCTGCAGGGAATCGTCATGGAGGATGACCAGCTCCCCGTCCTTGGTCATGCGGATGTCCAGCTCACAGCCGCGGATGCCGGCCTCATAGCTGCCGCGGAAGGCGGAGAGGGTGTTTTCCTCGAACTCGAACGCGCCGCCACGGTGGGCGAAGTGGAAAGGCCTGGCCTTCTCCTCCGCGCTGGCCGTGTGGAGGAGGGAAACGGCGAGCAGGATCGGGGAAAGGAGTTTGATGGGGTTCATGGAAAGCGGGTTGTGGACAAGCAAGACGGGATGGACGGCACCTGTCAATCCACCCCATGTGAACGAATCGTCCATGAACGGAAAAAGGGCCGTCCGGAGATCATCCGGACGGCCCGCATTTCCAAAGGTGGAAATGGAATCCGTTCAGAACTTCCAGCGGTAGCCTGCTTCCGCGGCCCAGGTGTTATCCAGGTCGTAGTTATCCGCATCGTCGAAGCGGATATAGCGTCCACCGGTGTAGATCTCGGAGTTGGCTCCCACCCGGAAGTTCACCCCGGCGAAAGCCTGCGCAGTGAAGACCGTGTCGTGGTCGTGGCCCACACCGGCGACCTTGAGATCGGTGAAGGAAGCACCCGCACCGACACCGAAGTAGAGGCCGATCCAGTCATTGAGCGCTTTCTCGAACTGCACGTTGAGGGTCACCGGGATGATCTCCAGGTCGGAGTCAATGCCACCGACACCCAGCGGGATGCGGGATTCATTGTCATCCTCCACGAAGCCGCCCTCCAGATAGAAACTGGTGGCGAATCCGAGCGGACTCCACGGGGATTTCGCTCCGACATTCAGCGCGTACATGGGTTCGTCGTATTCGAAGAGATAGCTCACGGAGCCACCCACGAACCATTGCCACATCGGGGACTGTTCGACCGGGGCGGGTTGGTAAGGTTGATAGGGTTGGCTCGGTTCGCCAGCGGATGCCGGAATGACGGTGAGGGCCAGAGCGGATACGGTAATGGGTAGGATCAACTTGTTCATGGTAAGGGACTTGATCGCATCGCAATCGCGCCCGTCTAACGCAAATAATGCTTATAAATAGCTCTATGAAGGTGAATTATGAAACAATGCGCAAAATTAAGGCTTTTGTTGGTGCGATTTGCCATAGTATCCAGACCTTGAGAGAGTTAAGCTGGAAAATGGATGTAACCGAAAATGGAAATGGCGGACCCTCTTGAAAAGGTCCGCCATCGATTTCGTGTCTCCGGGTAACGTGGGTTTTACGAACCGGAGCGGCGTAATCCGGTCTTCGCCGAGGAAAATTCCCGTCTTTCCAGAACCGCTTCATCATTCACCGGGATGAGGTGGAAGATACTGCGATCCTCCAGCATCTTTTCGATGCGCACCATCTCCATTGGCAGCTTGCGCACCCCGTCCCGGCAGTTCGCGGCCGCCGTACGGAGGATGTGTCCTTTGAGTGCACGGGACTGCTCGTCAGGAGTCAGTTCCAGGTCGGTGAGGAAGTGGATATGGTTCATGGTCGTCTGATGATGGGATTCAGAACCCGGCCTGCGCTCTCTGGAACCAGGCGATGGTGGCGATGATGATGGCAGCGGCCATCCAGCCCAGTAGTTCCATGGCGCGATCTCGGATCATTGTGGAGATCCCCATCGCAAGGCATGGGCCAAGGATGATATTCAGACGCAATCCATTGTCATCCAATGATTCGCTTGGAGTCGGGTCTGAAGCGGCGTGCTCCGCTCCGCTGCAACCTGTGCGCTCCCCGTTGCAGAACGCACAGCACGATGGCCGCGTCAATGCGTTGGCATCGGCCCGGCATCCGCCAATTCGTCGCGGGAGAACTCCCGGCGGATGCGTTCACGCTCGCGGTCGATCTGCTCCGGCGTGGCGCCGAAGCTCTCGAGGATGTTTTCGGTCATGGAGAGCGCCACCTCACCCTCGCCGGTGAAGACGCTGTCCGCACCTACGGCGGCAAGTGCCTCCGCCTCACGCAGGTAAGCGGTGCGGGCGATCACGCGGATCTTGGGATTGAGACGGCGGGCCTCGCGGATGAGTTCCTTGGCGGCCTGCACGCTGGATGCGCTGAGGATGAGGATCTGCGCCTCATCCGCGCCTGCGGTCTTGAGCGTTTCCGCATGGCCGGCGTCTCCATACACCGCCGCGATGCCCTCCGTCCTGAGACGTTGCACGGTATCCACGTTCATCTCCACCACCACCGGGGAGAAGCCGTTGTCGTTCAGCAGGCGCACCACGGTCTGTCCGACCGGTCCGTAGCCGACGACGATGGCCTTGCGAAGCGAGTCATGCTCCGGATCGAACTTGGGCTTCTTGCCGACGGCGGGATTCCGGTTCAGCATCGCCCAAAGCTTCGGGTTCTTTGCCAAGGCGCGCTCGATGGGATCCACCGTGCGGTAAAGGATGGGGGCCAGCGTGATGGAGATGATGGCGGTCGCCACCAGGACGTTGAACGCCCGGTCATCGATCAGACCATACATCATGGCCATGGTGCCGACGATGAAGGAAAATTCGCCGATCTGGGCCAGCACCGCGCCCACCGCCAGCGCGGTGCGCGACGGATAGCGCAGCAGCACGGTGATGACGATGGCGGCCACCGGCTTGCCAACCATGACGATGGCGACGGTCGCCAGCACCATCCACGGGCTCTGGACGAGGATGTGATAGTCGAAAAGCATGCCGACCGAGACGAAGAAAAGGACCGCGAAGGCATCCTTCATCGGCAGCGCGTCGGTGGCGGCGCGGCTGCTGAAGTCGGAACGCCCCACCACCATGCCGGCGAGGAACGCACCCAGTTCCATGGAGACCCCGAAAAGCTTGGCGGAACCCACGGCGATGCCCAGCGCCAGCACCAGCACGCCCAGGGTGAAAAGCTCCCGGGAGCGCGTGCGCGCGATGAGCGTCAGGATCCGTGGCACGGCCCAGCCACCGACGAAGAAGACAACGGCGACCAGGGCTACGATTTTCACCGTTGTCCAGACCAGCGCCATGGCCACGGCCCCGGCACTCAGCTCCGCCCCGGCCTCACCGCCGAAGATGGCGGGGATGAGTACCAGCACGAACACCGTGAAAATATCCTCCACCACCAGCCAGCCGATCGCCACATGGCCGATGGGGGTGTGCAGGTGGTTGTTATCGACCAGGATGCGGGTGAGGACCACCGTACTGGCCACCGCGATGGCCATGCCGAAGACCGCGCCCTGCGTCCACGTCATGCCCCACGCGTGCATGATGAACATGCTCAGCAGGGTGGCGGCCGCGCTCTGTACGACCGCACCGGGAATGGCGATCCGCTTCACCGCCAGCAGTTCCTTGAAGTGGAAATGGAGGCCCACCCCGAACATCAGCAGGATCACACCGATCTCCGCCAACTGCTTCGCCATCCCTTCGTTCGCCACGAAACCGGGGGTGTGCGGACTCACCACGATGCCTGCCAGCAGATAGCCGACGATGGGGGAAAGCCCGATGCGGTGGGAAAGATAACCGAGGAGCAATGCGGCGCCCAGGCCTCCTGTGATCGTCAGGATCAGGTCGAGATTGTGGATCGCCGCGCCGAGGAAGCTGGAGGCGGAAATGAGATTTGAAATGAGGGCGACATCGTGCATCTCCGCCCCCCGTAAATCAATTTTCGGGGATTTTCCAACATTTTCCGACCTGTTTTATCTAACTGTTAGATCGGGGGAGGCTTGATGGTGTTGGGTTATGGAGCGGCATGGCTATTCAGATGCCGGTCGCGTGCATCCGTGCCGCCGCTTTGCCGGAGTTTGATCGGGTTTCCGTCCGGATCGTGGAAATGGAGCGAAACACCCGTTGGGGTAGGTCTCCGGATCGACGGTCAACCCCGATGTCCGCGGAGAGGAGCTTGGGCGGCCATCGCATCCGGATCCGCGACGCGGAAATTGATCCTCCATGCCTTTCCGGGCGCACCGAAGTCACCATCGGGAGGCTCACCGCCGAAAACGGCCGGGCCTTCATCCTGCCACCAGGAAGGAGCCTTCTCCGTAGAACCGGAGAAAGCGGACGAGGCCTCTCAGGGAAACCACTCCCGCGGATCCAGCCCATAGTAGTCCATCAGTTCCTGATAGAGTTCAGGCCGCTTTTCGGAAAGCTGCCGGGGTTTCTCGAAGAACGTCTCCGTGGCCACCGCGAAGAATTCCGCGGGGTTGGTGGCTCCATAGGCATCGATCACGGTTCTCCTGCCACGTTCGGTGAGTTCCAGAAAGTCGGCGTAGTTCTCGGAAAAAACACGCGCCCATGAGCGGTAGGCCGCGCGGCTGCCCAGACCGGGCGCGCCATCGGTGGGACCGTCCTCGTGGTCGAGCTGGTGGGCGAATTCATGGAAGGTGACGTTGCTCCCATCATGGATGTCGCGCGCACCTTGCTCGATGGAATCCCATGACAGGACGATGGTGCCGGTTTCCCATGATTCTCCCAGGCGGTGGACGCGTCCTTCCGTGACCACACCCATGGCGTCCACGCTTTTGTGGATGGAACTGAAGGTGCTGGGGTAGAGATAGACCGTCCGTAGGCCGGGGTAGGGGACGCCGTCGCGGTGGATGACCAGCAGGCAGGCCTGCGCCGCCACGGTCAGGATCATGTCATCCGTGACATCCAGCCCGTTGCAACCCTCGAAACGCACGGACTCCACGAAACGGGCGATCCGTTCGTGAAGCCGCTGCCTCAGCTCCTCCGGCAGCCGCTTGTAAAGCGGGACGTTCCCCTCAAGCACGGCGATCCACTCGTCCTCGAACACGGGTTCCGCCCCGCCACCGAAGAGTTGCTGCAGTTTCTCCAGAATCATGGCCGCACGCTAGCGGATGCCGCCACCGGAGAAAGTCCAACTTTCCGCCCGCAGTGTGTCCTTGTGCGCCGCCGCCGTTCGTCGAGCTTATGAAACCAACCTCCACAAGACCATGAGCACCACCACCGCCCCGAACACCGTCGTTCTCCACCGCGTCCTCCGCGCCACACCGGACCGCATCTTCCGTGCCTTCACTGATCCGGACGCGAAGGTGAAATGGCTTCCTCCGCACGGCTTCGTCGGAAAGATCCACCATCTGGACCTGAAGGTGGGCGGCACCTACCGCATGTCCTTCAGGAACTTCAGCACCGGCAGTGAGCATCATTTCGGTGGCACCTACCTGGAGATCGTTCCCGGAGAGAGGCTGGTGTATTCCGACCGTTTCGAGGATCCGAACCTGCCGGGCGAGATGAAGAACACCATCCTCATCAGGCCCGTTTCGTGCGGCACGGAGGTCCACATCACCCAGGAGGGCATCCCGGAGATGATCCCGGTGGACGGCTGCTACCTCGGCTGGCAGGAATCGCTCACCTTGCTGGCGCAACTGGTGGAGGCGGAGATCCCGGACGAGGGCTGAGCCGCGTTGGCTCACCGGATCGTCACCGGCGTTCCTTTTCCGACGAGGGAGTGGAACTTCGCCGCGTCCCAGTTGGAAAGGCGGATGCAGCCGTGGCTGCCCGCCCGCCCGATGGTGTCCGGTACGGGCGTGCCATGGATGCCGATTCCCGGGCGGTTCAGGCCCGCCCACAGGATGCCGACCGGGTTGTTCGGCCCGGGCGGCAGGTTGAAGAAGTTCTCCGTGCGTTCCCCGCGCTTCAACACCCCTTCATCATACCGGTACCATGGCCACGGCACGGAGCCGGTGATACGCCATTCGCCGGCAGGCGCCGGGTGTTCCGTCGAGCCGGGGGTGATGGGAAAGGCGGCGATCAGGCGGCTTCCTTCCCGCACCTCCAGCATTTTCTCCCGTAGATCCACCAGAACCCGGCGGGAGGAGGCGGTGCCGGAGGACGGGGCAGGATAGGTGGACGGAAAGGCGTCGAAGCGGAAGGGACGCGCCACCGCTGGCACCGTCACTGTGGTGCCGGGTGGGATGCTGTTGAGGTCCACGCCCGGGTTCAGCGTGCGGAGGAACTTCTGCGTGGTGTGGAAGCGTTCCGACAACAGCTCGATGAGCGTGGTGTAGGGCATCTTCGGCTGCTTCGCCTGGTCCTCAGGCTCATCCGCCATCGTGCCCAGCGCGGAGAGGTCCTTCTCCGTGATGGTGTAGCTGGATAGCGTGGTGATGTTCGAAATGTCCGGCCGCCAGTCCGGGGACAGCCCGTTCGCCTGCTGGTAGCGGGCCAGTGCCTTGCCCGTGAACTCACCGGAGCGTCCATCCACCACGCCCGGGCCGAAGCCTTTCGCATCGAGGAAGATCTGCGTCCTCAGCGTGTCCTCCTTGGCGATCGATCCGGAAGGGGACGGCGCACCGGGGCGACCGCCTCCGGGCAGCATCGAGCAACTGGCGAGCAGCACCGGTAACGTGGCACAGAGGAGGACGGTGGCTTGTCGGGAAAGGCGTTGCATGCCCGCAATGTGGCGAGGGAACCGCCGACCGCCACCGGTTTGTGGAGAAGGCTTACTCCTTGAAATCCGTATCCGCCTTCTCCAGATCCAGTTCCTTGATCCAGGCGTTGCGGTAGCGGACGTCGTGGCCTTCGCACTGGAGTTTGAGGCCGCCGGGGGTGTCGGTGATGCCCTTGCCTCCGTCGTTGCCGCCATCGATGCCGGAGCGGGGACCGCCCCACACCTGGTTGATGGTCTGGTTCGAGTGGACCTTCTTGCCGTTGAAATACATGGTCACCATCGCCGGTTCCACGCGCTTGCCGTCCTGGAAGCGTGCGGCGCGGAAAACGATGTCATAGCTGTTCCATTTTCCGAGGCCGTGGTAGATGTCGTAGGGGGACTCGGTCTCGTTGATGACCGCACCGAGGCCGTGCTTGGTCTTGTCACCGTCCTTGATCTGGATCTCGTAGCGGTTCTGGAGATAGACGCCGCTGTTGCCGCCGGGCTTCATGACGCAGAATTCGATGTGCAGCCGGAAGTCGCGGTATTCCTTCTTCGTCACGATGTCCGCCGCGCCATACTTGCCACCGGCAGCGGCGGGATCATCCGTCTGCAGCGCGTGCTTCCCGGCATCGACCGGATCTTCCACGATCTTCCACTTGATCGGCATGGAGGACTTGAAGCCCGGTCCCTCCCAGTAGATCCACTTGTCCTCAAGCGTCTTCTGCGTGCCGTCGATGATGACTTCCGCGCCCTCGATGGGCTTTGCTCCCACACCGACTTCCGCGTGGAGGATGGGAGCGAACAACAGGGAAAGGAGAAGGGCTTTTTTCATGATGCAGCCATTACGGACCGAACCACGGGATTCCATCAAGACAATCCTCCGGCTGCCTCGGGGAGCCGGGAAAAAGGGAAGAAATCAAACCGCAGATGAACGCGGATGGACACAGATTGAAGAATCCCATCTCAATCCTCTTCTTATCTGCGTTCATCCGCGTTCATCTGTGGTTGAAAAAACTCTGTGAGAGGAGGTGCCTCCGCTCCCAGAGGTATCTCACCTCCTGAAATACCTCACGATCGCAGCCACAAGGCCGGGGATGTCGTGTGGGGTGGCTTCGAAGGCGGGCTTCATGTCCTTTTTCCGCAGTGTGTCGCTGGTGACGGGGCCGATGCTTCCGGCGACGCAGCCGTCCGGCCAGGCGATGCCAAGGTCGAAGAAATGATCCACAGTGGAGCTGGAGGTGAAGGTGATGAGATCCGCGCCTTCTTCCTCGATGCGGGCGCGGGCACCGGTGGGATCCTCGGTTTCCGGCACCGTCTTGTAGGCGATGCATTCATCGACGATCGCGCCGAGTTCCTCCAGCCCCTTGCCGACCACGTCACGGGTCTCAGCGGCTTTCACCCACAGCATGGTCAGGTTCTCCACGGACTCCTTCTTGAATGCCTCGATCAGCCCTTCCGCGACGAAGCGCTCCGGGATCAGATCGACGGCAAAGCGGTATTCGCGGATCTTCGCGGCGGTGCCAGCACCGATGGCGGCGATGCGCGGGTTGCCGAGGCTGCGGGCGTCTTCGAAGGTGGCGAAGAAGGCATCGAAAAACCGCTCCACGCCGTTCGGGCTGGTGAAGACGAGCCAGTCGTATTCATGGGCATGGGTGACCATTTCGGCGAAGCCGAGGCGGTCGTCCGGATGCTCGATGCGGATGGTGGGAAGCTCGATCACATCCGCGCCCAGGTCCGCCAGCGACTTGCTGAGTTCACCGGCCTGCTCGCGGGTGCGGGTGACGACGATCTTTTTCCCGAACAGCGGGCGTTTCTCGAACCAGTTGATCTTTGACCGCTCCTTCACCACATCCCCGATCACGGCGACGGCAGGGGAGGAAAAGTTCGCGGCCTCCGCGATGTCGGCAATGTCCGCGAGGGTGCCCTCGATGGTGGACTGGGAGCCGGTGGTTGCCCAGCGGGTGAGGGCGATGGGGGTTTCCGGAGCCGCCCCGTGTTCGATGAAGGATGAGGTGATCTCCCGCAGGCGGGCCACGCCCATCAGGAACACCTTCGTTCCCGGGGTCTTCGCAAGCTGGGCGTAGTCAACGGAAGTGTAGCCCTTCGTCGGGTCCTCGTGGCCGGTGAAGATGGTGAGCTGCGTGTTGTGGTCGCGGTGGGTGACGGGGATGCCCGCGTAGGCCGGACCGGCGATGGCGGAGCTGATGCCGGGGACGATCTCAAACGCCACACCGGCGGCGGCAAGTTCGGCTGCTTCCTCACCGCCGCGGCCGAAGATCATCGGGTCGCCGCCCTTCAGCCTTACGACGTTCTTACCCTCCTTGGTCTTCTCGACGATGATGCCGTTGATCTGGTCCTGTGGCACGGCGTGGTCCTTCGCACGTTTGCCTACGTAGATCTTCTCGCATCCCGCCTTTGTCCAGCGGAGGAGCTGGGGACTGCTGAGGGCGTCATAGACCAGCACGTCCGCGGATTCGATGAGCTCCTTTGCCCGGAGGGTGACAAGGCCAAGGTCGCCGGGGCCGGCGCCTACGAGATAACAGGTTCCGGATTTGCTCATGAGAGGGAGTTGAAGAGTTGTGCCGCGAGGGCGATGGGGTTGTCCGCCGGGCCGGTGATGCCGCCGGTTTTCGGCTCGCCGCCCGCATCGGGGAAGACGCGCGCCTTGAGTGTGAGCTGGCCGTTCTCCAGCTTGGAGAAAACACCGACGGGGGTATGGCAGCCGCCGTCCAGCAGGCGGAGGAACTCCCGCTCCGCAGCGATGCGGGTCATCGTCTCCGGATGGTTGATGCCTTCGCAGAAAATGCGGCTGGGTGCATCCGTGGCGCGGATTTCCAGTGCGATGGCACCTTGGCCCGCGGCGGGATAGAACTCGTCCTCCGGCAGACGGACGGCGTGCAGGCCGGGGATGCCGATGACGGTCTCACTGTTCGGCAGGAGGGGTTCCTGTTGGAGGTAGCCCAGCCGCAGCAGGCCGGCCTCCGCGAGCAGGATGGCGTCATAGAGCCGTTCGGTGGCGGCCTTCTTCAGGCGGGTGGGGACGTTGCCACGGAGATCGACGATCTCCAGGTCCGGCCGCAGCCACTGGATTTGCTTCGCGCGGCGCACGCTGCTGGTGCCCACGCGGCCATTCAGCGGGATGGCGTCCAGTCCGCCGGGCTTCCGGCTCACCAGCACGTCACGGATGGGCGCGCGCTCGAGCACGGCGGCGATGGTGAACCGGTCTTCCAGCACGGTGGGCATGTCCTTCAGGCTGTGCACGGCCACATCCACGTCGCCGCGGTCCAGCGCTTCCTCCAGTTCCTTGATGAAGACGCCCTTGTCAAAGGTGCCCTCCGCCTTCGCCACCTCGCTCAGGGAAAGGTCGGTGCGGCGGTCGCCGGTGGTGCGGATCACCTCGCGGCGCAGGGACAGTCCCTGGAAGGCTTCCGCCAGCAGTTGCTCGGTGGTCGTGGCCTGCACGAGCGCCAGTTCGCTGCCGCGGGTGCCGATGATGAGGGTGTGGTCAGGGGAGTGGTCACTCATTTCAGGTGCCTGGGAGATTGAGTTTGTTGAGTTCCGCTTCGATGATGCGTTCGCATTCCTCGATCTGGCGGCGGCGGCGCACGCGTGCTTCTTCCGCCAGTTGTTCGAGCGTGTCGATGTCGTAAAGATAGACTTCCTCGATTTCACCGACGGAAGGCTCGATGTCCCGCGGGACGGCGATGTCGATGAAGAAGAGGGGGCGGAACTTCCGCGCGCGGCGGATCTTCTCCACATCCGCCCGGTGGATGATGGCATGGGGCGCGCCGGTGGAGGAGATGACCACGTCCACATCCGCCAGCACGCGGTGCCAGTCGTCAAAGCGGACCGCGCGGCCCCCCATCTCCATGGCCAGTTCTTCCGCCCGTTCGTAGGAGCGGTTCGTCACGAAGATCGAGCGCGCGCCGCGCGAAACGAGCGCCTGTGCGGTGAGGCGGCTCATTTCCCCAGCGCCCAGGATCATGACCTGGCTGTCCTGCAGGTGGCCGAAGATTTTCTCCGCCAGATCCACGGCGACATTCCCGATGGAGGTCGAGCCTTCCTGGATGGAGGTCTGGGTGCGGACTTTCTTTCCGATGCCGAAGGCGCGCTGGAAGACCCGGTTGAGGATGCCGCCGGTGGTGCCGGCCTTCAGCGCGGCATCATAGGACTGCTTCACCTGGCCGAAGATTTCCGTCTCACCGAGAACCATGGAGTCCAGGCCGCTGACGACGTGGCAGAGGTGCTTCACCGCATCGTGCTTCTCCAGGCGGTAGAAATGGGTGAGATCGTCCGGAGCGAGGTTCTGCCGGGTGGCCAGTCCGGCCTCCAGCCGCTGGAGGGCGGTCCGTCCGCTGTCCGCCGCGACGTAGAACTCTGTGCGGTTGCAGGTGGAGATCACGACTCCTTCCGCGACCTGCGCGATGCGGGTCAACTCGTCGGCCGCCTCGCCCAGCTTGGTCGTGCCCACGGCGAAGCGTTCACGCACCTCTACGGGGGCGGTCCGGTGATTCAGTCCCAGGCAGGCGAGTTCCATCAGACGAATGCGAATACCAGCAGTGACATGACGAACAATACCACCGACGCGGAGGAAATCCTTCGTCCTGTCAGCCCGCGCACCCTTTTCATTACCAACAGGGCGGCATACGCGCCCCAGACCGCGAGCGCCACGATGAAATGGGCGTTCAACCCCTTGTGGGGCATGAGCAGCCCGGCGATGATGCCGATGGTCAACAGTCCGAGTCCCAGCCAGAGCAGGCGCTCCACGGACACCAGCAACTCCCTCACCGGAGGCAGGTTCCTGAACAGCCCGCCCTTCAGGTGCTGTTCCTTCAACTGGCGGTCCAGCACCAGGAACATGATCCCAGCCACTGCGGCCAGCGCGAACGCCCCGTAGCTGAGGACGGAGGTGGCGGAGTGCGTCTCCCCCCAGGCGGTCGTGTTCAGCACACGGGTGGGGGAGGGATGGAGCATGCCGGGGATCAGGGCGATGCTCTGGAAAATGACCACCACGGGCGCGGTGAAGACCCCCAGCAGGGAGATCCGGTAGGCAGGTCCGACGAGGATGTAGAAAAGCGTGAGGGACCAGGACAGGTAGGCCAGACGCTCACCCCAGTCCCCCAGCGGGCAGGCACCGCGCATCTGCCCGCGGAGTGAAAGGAACCCGAGTTGGAAAAGGAACGCCCCGATCATCCACAGCACCGTCCACCGGTTCCGGTCGCCATGCCGGACTGACACAATGCCCCACACCCCGCCCGCCAATGCGAGAAGGGTGGCGGCCAGCAGCATCCAGCGCTCCATGCCCTTTCCATGGCTCCCGCCTCCCGCTTGTGCAAGTCCGAAGGTTCCGGGGAGAAAGTTGTGCAACTTTCTTTGACGACCTCCGTATAGGGAGCTACTTTGGTGACGGTCCCCGGATCTCCGGGCCTCCCAACCAACAAAATATAAATAATACCATGAAACTGAAACTCTGGATTCCAGCCCTCGCGCTGCCGCTCCTTTTCGCCTCCTGTGAGAAAAAAGCCGAACTGAGCGAAGAAGCGAAGGCCGCTGTCGAAGAAACCAAGGAAGCCGCCGACAAGGCGGTGGACGCGGCGAAGGACACCGCTGAGAAGGCCGCCGAAGCGACCAAGGAAGCAGGCAGCGACGCGGTCGATGCTGCCAAGGAAGCCGCTGACAAGGCTGTCGATGCCACCAAGGAAGCTGCCGACAAGGCTGTCGAAGCGACCAAGGAAGCCGCCGCCAAGGTGGAGGAAGCCGTCAGCCCGCCACCGGCACCACCAGCTCCCGAGCCTGCCCCTGAGCCGGCACCAGCTCCCGAGCCTGCCCCTGAGCCGGCACCAGCTCCCGAGCCGGCCCCCGTTCCAGCTCCTGCTCCCCAATAGTAGGACCCGGGCCGAATGAATCTGCCGCCGTTCCCTCGTGGGACGGCGGCTTTTTCGTGAACGGCCCCACGCATGCTCCCTGAATGGAAAAAAGCCCGGAAGGAGTGATCCCGCCGGGCTTTCGTTGAATGAGGTGGGTGAACCTTACTTCGCCTTGTCCAGGATCGAGTTCCAATGCTCCAGGTTGTCCTTCTGGGACTCGAACAGGGAGGTGGTGTCGTCGTGGATGGTGACGCCGGTGATCTTGTCGCCCACGCCGTTGAACTTGCAGCCGCGCTCGCCGGTGTTGTTCTTGCCGGTGATCTTGCCGACCACGTCCATGCCGTTGGTCACCTGGCCGAAGACGGAGTGGCGGTTGTCCAGGAACGGGGTGGGGGTGGTGGTGATGAAGAACTGGGAGCCGTTGGTCCCTGGTCCTGCGTTCGCCATGGAGAACACGCCCGGCGCGCGGTGGCGCAGTTCCGGGTGGAACTCATCGCCGAACTTGTAGCCCGGGCCGCCGCGGCCGCTTTCGGTCGGGTCGCCACCCTGGAGCATGAAGCCCTCGATCACGCGGTGGAAGGCCACGTTGTCATAGTAGCCCCGCTTGCCGAGGTTCAGGAAATTGGAAACGGTCATCGGTGCCTTCGAGCCGTAGAGGGTGGCGTCGATGTCACCGGCGGTCGTGTGGAGCGTGATTTTGATGTCAGACATGCCGCAGGCTGAACGCCGGATGGCGGTGGATCAACCTGATTTAAAGCGGGTGGCGGACGCCGTTCCATCCGCCTGTTAGAAGTGGGTATCCGCCATGCGGAAGAAATCTGAAATTCTTTTCATTTTCCGGTTGTCAAAACCGTGGGGTGCCTCTTAGTTTCGCGGCCCGCCCGCGAGGGCAGGAAAGGTAAGGCCCAATAGCTCAGTTGGTAGAGCAGTAGATTGAAAATTTACGTGTCCTTGGTTCGAATCCGAGTTGGGCCACCACCTTAACCTCCAGCAGGTTGCTGAGGTCAATGCAGAGAAGAGAGGCTGCATCGGAAACAAGGCTGGCTGGCCTGTTCCATCGTTCTTTCCCGTCATTCCGCAGGTGGATCGTTTTTTCGATTTCCGGGCCGGGGGATGACGGTCATACTCTGCCCCCGGAACGTGGCGCAGATCCCCAATGAGACAGTTCAGAAGGTGCTGGATTCGACGGACATCGTCGATCTGATCAATTCCTATATCCCGCTCAAGCGGATGGGATCGGCGTTCAAGGCGAACTGCCCGTTCCACCATGAAAAGACGCCGTCATTCACCGTCAGCCCCACGCGGCAGAGCTTCCATTGCTTCGGCTGTGGCAAGCATGGCAGCGCCATCGGCTTCGTGATGGAGTATGAAAACCTGCCTTTCCTGGACGCCCTCAAGAAACTGGCGGGGAAGGCGAACGTGCCCATCGTGGAGACGTTCGATCCGCAGGCGGATGCGGACCGCCGGTCAAAGGGACGGCTGATGGACCTGCACCGGGAGGCGGCGGCGTTCATGCACGAGCGGCTGCTGACCGATCCGGAGGCACAACATGCGCGCGCCTACATGAAGTCCCGGGGCTTCGGAAAGGAAATGGCGGTGCGTTGGCAGGTGGGCTGGATGCCGCGTGACAGCAGGGTTTTCAAGGAGTGGGTGAAGGCGCGGAAATACACCGGCCAGGAACTGGTCGCGGCGGGCCTCGCCGGGTTGAAGGACGAAGAAAACCCGCGGGCGGGCCTCTACATCCGCTTCACGGACCGGCTCATGTTCCCGATCTGCAATGAGATCGGCGACGTGATCGGTTTCAGCGGGCGGAAGCTGCGCGAGGACCAGCAGGGGGGGAAGTACCAGAACTCCCCGGAGACGGCCATTTTCAAGAAATCCAGCGTCCTGTTCGCGCTGGACCGGGCGAAGAAATCCATCCTGAAGGAAAAATTCGCGGTGCTCTGCGAAGGTCAGCTCGACACGATCTGCTGCCATGAGGCGGGCATCGACAATGCCATCGCCACCCAGGGAACCGCCCTCACCACGCAGCACGCGCGGATCCTGAAACGCTACATCAGCAACGTGGTGCTCTGCTATGACGCGGACGGCGCGGGCATCGAGGCCTCGGAAAAGGCGTTCAAAGAACTGGTGGCCGCCGGCATGGGCGCGAAGGTGGTGGAGATGCCACCGGGGGATGATCCGGACTCCTACATCAAGGCCCATGGTGCGGATGCTTTCCGGAAGCTGATCACGGAGGCGAAGGACTTTTTCGATTCCAAGCTGGGCCGGGCGAAATCACAGGGAACGCTGGACACGGCGGCGCAGAGGACGGCGGTCACGAACCAGAGCGTGGAGGCTCTGGCAGCCATGAGCGACCACGCCGCACGGGACCACCAGATCAACGTGGTGGCGACGCATCTGGGTATCTCCGCGGCAGCGCTGCGGGAGTCCATTGCCCGGGTGAAGAAGTTCCCGAAAAGGGAAGGTCTCCAGAAGGAAGCGGACAAGCCGGTCACGGTGGCCACGCCGCTCCACAGCATCGTCAGCGCGCTCTGCCATCTGGCGCTGTCCTCCGGGATGGCGCAGCATTTCCTGGCGGAGCAGTTCGAGACGCTGCATGAGGCGGACCGCTGGGTGGAGGGCATCCCGCTGCTGGAACGCATCCTCGCCTCAGCGCCGGATCCCGCATCACCGTCCGCATTGAACACCTTCATGCTGGGCCTGCCGGAGCCGGACCGGTTTGCATTGGCGAAAGAGGCAAGCCGCTGGGAGGCGGGGGATGAGAATGGCATCCAGAGCGCGGAGCATGCGCTGACCGCCCTTTCCTCCATCGTGATCCAGAAGCGCGATGCTGCGGTGAAAGCGGCGATGCGCGAGCCGGGGCTGTCCGCGGAGCGGCTGACCCAGCTTCTGGAGGAAGCGAAGGAAATCAGCGCCCTGATGAAGGGCATCCAGAGGTTCGAGTTCGACGACCAGCTCGCGGCATCCACCTACAAGCCGAAGGAACCGGCCTGGAAGAAGAAGTGGGAGAAGAAGGAAGGGTAGTGGGTGGGTAGCGAATCTCGTGAGAGATTCGGCGTGGTGGACGGCAACTGACGGAGAGGCATCGCTTGGACCTGTTGGAGCGCGGACTTCAGTCCGCCCCAGAGAATCGATCCATGCGAAGCCAAGCGGACTGAAATCCGCGCTCCGTAGAGTCTCGCAGCCAGAAGTCTCACGACTTCGGCCACCCCGTGAAAATCACTTCTTCTTCGCCTGGTTCAACGCCTGGGAGAACCAGTCGTTGCCCGGGGCGCTGTTGGGGCGGAAGTTGCCGTTGCCACCACCACCGCCGCCTTGCTGGCGCGGACGGTTGCCGCCGGGACGGGAATCCCGGTCACCGCCGTCCGAGCGGCGGCCGCCCTCCATGTCCGGCTTCGACTTCATGGAAAGGGCGATGCGGTTGCGCTTCAGGTCCACCTCCATGACGGTGATCTGAACCTTCTGTCCGACCTTCACGACTTCGGACGCGTCACGGACGAAATGATCCGCGAGCTGGGAAACGTGGACGAGTCCGTCCTGGTGGACGCCCACATCCACGAAGGCACCGAAGGCAGTCACGTTGGTGACGATGCCGGGGAGCTTCATGCCCACCTGCAGGTCGGAAGGTTTTTCCACACCATCCGTAAAAGAGAATAGCTCGAACTGCTTCCGCGGGTCGCGGCCCGGCTTGGCCAGCTCGTTGAGAATGTCCTGGAGCGTCGGCAGACCCACTTCCTCGCTGACATATTTCTTGAGGTCGATCTTCTTGCGGGCAGCCTCGTTGGTGAGCAGTTCGACCACCTCGCATCCTGCTTCCGCAGCCATGCGCTCCACCAGCGGGTAGCGTTCCGGGTGGACGGCGGAGGAATCGAGCGGGTGCTCGCCACCACGCACGCGGAGGAATCCCGCCGCTTGCTCAAAGGCTTTCTCACCAAGGCGCGGCACCTTCTTCAGTTGCTCACGGGAGGTGAAGGCACCGTTCTCATTCCGGAAGGCGACGATGTTCTCCGCCAGGGACGCATTGAGGCCGGAGACATAGGAGAGCAGCTTCTTGGAAGCCGTGTTGATCTCCACGCCCACGGCGTTCACGCAGGAAATGACGGTATCATCGAGCGAGGCGTTGAGCTGGCGCTGGTCCACGTCGTGCTGGTATTGGCCGACGCCGATGGATTTCGGGTCGATCTTCACCAGCTCCGCCAGCGGGTCCATCAGGCGGCGGCCGATGGAGACGGCCCCGCGCACGGTGACGTCCTCGTTCGGGAACTCCTCCCGCGCCACATCGGATGCGGAGTAAATGGAAGCACCGCTCTCATTCACGATGATGATCGGCTGGGTGACCTTCAGCTTTTTCACGAAGGCCTCGGCCTCGCGGCTGGCGGTGCCGTTGCCGATGGCGATGGCCTCGACGTCGTATTTCTTCAGCAGCGTGACCAGCTCGTTGGCGGCCTCGTAGAGCTGGTGGTTGGAGCCCGCGGTGCAGTGGAGCACGGTGTGATGCAGGAGCTTTCCGGAGCGGTCCAGTACGACGGTCTTGCAGCCGGTGCGGAAGCCGGGGTCGATGGCGAGCAGTCGCTTTTCTCCGAGAGCGGAGGCCAGTAGCAGCTCGCGGAGGTTTTCTGCGAAGACGGCGATGGCGGTTTCATCCGCGCGCTTTTTGGCGAGCAGGCGGGCTTCCGTTTCCATGGACGGCATGAGCAGGCGCTTGCAGCCATCCTCGACGGCCTGGGCGACGTTCTTCGAGCCTTCGCCGGAGCCTTTCACCCAATCCGGGAGCGCCTGGGCGGACACACGGTCCAGTGGAACCTCCACACGCATGAGGAGGAAGCCCTCCTTCTCGCCACGACGGATGGCCAGCATCCGGTGGGACGGGATGGCCTTGAACGGCTCCGACCACTCGAAGTAGTCGCGGAACTTCTGGGCGTCCGCCTCCTCTTCCTTTCCATACATGATCTTGGAGGAAACGGTGGCCTCCTCTTCGTAGATCTTACGCACGCGGCCACGGAGGGCGGCGTCATCCGCCACCCGCTCCGCGATGATGTCGCGGGCACCGGCCAGCGCATCGGCCGCGGTGGGGACTTCCTTCTCCGCATCGACGAACTTCGCGGCCTCTTCGGCGGGATCGGCGGACTGGTTTTCCAGCAGCCAGTCGGCGAGCGGGGTCAGGCCGCGCTCGATGGCCTTGGTGGCGCGGGTCTGGCGCTTCGGGCGGAAGGGGGCGAAGATGTCCTCCACACTGGTGAGGGTGGTGGCGGCGTTGAGCTTCTTTTTCAGCTCGTCCGTCAGCAGGTTGCGCTCCTCCAGGGACTTCAGGACGGCGGTGCGGCGGCTGTCCAGTTCCGCCAGTTGCAGCATGCGGTCGCGGATGGTGGTGATCTGGACCTCGTCCAGAGAGCCGGTCTGCTCCTTCCGGTAGCGGGAGATGAAAGGGACGGTGCCGCCTTCGGCGATGAGCTTCGAGGTGGCGGTGACGGAGGAAAGTGAGATGCCCGTTTCGCGGGCGATGGTTTCGAGGTGGGTCATGGGACGGAGAGGAAAATGAGGCCTCCCGCCGGGGTGGGGCAAGCGAAAGGCGGCGTGCGGAAAATTCAGGTCCCACAGGGGATTTCCAGCTTGCCAAAGGGGGCGGAGCGGATGGATGGCCACTGGGACCGCGGGATTCATCCCGCCCCGGAGAATCCAGCCTTTGCGAAACCAAGCGGGATGAATCCCGGGTCCCAGTCCGGACACATCTCGCCGCAAGACGCGGATTTCATTGCCAGTCATAGGCTTTCCGGATAGGGGACGGGTCTGTGAAAAAACCGGCGTGGACTTCGGGGATCTGGGTGGGGAGCCATCTGCTGGCGGTTCTCGCCGGGTGGGGGCTGTGGACGGTGGCGGGGGACCGTGTGGTCGCCGCAGCGGGGGATGGCGGGCGTTCGCTGAAATTCCGCAGCCACGAACGCGCCGCTCGTCCGCCCGGTGGGACCGCGAACGAGATCCTTGACCGCATCGCCGCTGGAAAGACGAAACTCCCCGCGAAGATGAAGCGGGCGGAAGCGTTCCAACTCCGCCTGGTGCAAGCGGAGGAGCTGAAGAAACGCGCTGCCGCAGTGCCGGTGGCCGGAGATCCCGCCGCGGCGGCCTCGGAAAAGCTGGAAGCTCATCTCGCGAAAGTCCGCACCGGCCAATCCATCACCCCGGAGGAGGCACAGGAACTGGAGGTGCGCCTGCTCCACTGGATGGACGCCGACCCGAAGGCGGCGCTCACCTGGTTCGCAGGGAAGTCAAAGGAAGACCTTGGCGAGATGGTGGCCTATCTCCGTAATTCGCTCGATGTGATGGTCCCCGGCGCGGGCATCGTGGAAGCTGGGAAATGGATCGGCGTGAACTCGCGGTTGGATACGGAGCTCACGCGCAGCATCGCGGACCATGCCGGTGCCGCTGCGGATCTCAGCCAGCTTGCCGGGTTGAAAGCCGGGATCGACCAGCAGCAGTGGAACAACATCCGGCTTTCCCTGATCGACACCTGGCCGATGTCACGGGCGGACGATCTTTTCGGCTTGGCGGAGGGGGAACGCGCGCCGCTCACCGTGCTACTTTATGCGAAGCAGCAGGGAAAGGAAGGCATGGCATGGTTGCAGCGGCACCTGGCCTCTGCTGGGACGGACCCCGCTTTCCAAGGCAGCTTGCTGAAGCATCACGACTACCACGCGCTTATGTATCTCAGTCCGGACTACGACTTCGGGAAACGGGTGGAAGTGGTCGCCGGGTTCCAGCCGGGCTTGCCCGAGGAGCAGATCCGGCTGGAGCTGGGCGGCCGGGACGTCGTGACGGCCCTGGACGCGGGGCGGGACTGGCGGTTCGCCTTCCGCCACGGGACGGCCACGGCGGAGGAAATCTACCGGGAAATGGCGAAAGCTCTGCCGGAACTGGCGGCGAAGTCTCCGGAGTCCCTGAAGCTCCAGCTTTTCAAGGAACTCTCGGAGTTCGGCGGGCCGAAGGCGACCAGCCTGCTGGACGGTCTGCCTGCGGACAAGAAGTGGGAAATGGTGATGAAGGCCCCGCAGTGGCAGTTCGTGGAGGGGAACCCCCAGGATTTCCATGACTTCATCCGCACCATCCCGGCGGACACCGGGAACCCGGCGCTCTGGGACACGCGGCTGCGCGTCTGGGAGGACAAGACCCAGAGATACCGCGAGCGGCTGGGAGCCACGCAATATGACGAGTGGGTGGGCAGCCTGCCGGAAGGCATCGACCGCGAAATGGCGTCCTTCGCGCTGGTGAAGCGGATGCGATCCGGGAACCCGGAACTGAAGGAGAGGCTCATCAGCCAGATCAAGGACCCGAAGCTCAAGCAGATGATGGAGGTGGGCCAATGAGAACGTGGCAACGCAAGGCGCTGACCCATGCCGCGTGCCTGGGCATCGGGCTGGTGGCAGCCGTTTCGTTGAAACAGGCGGCGTCCAGCGGCGATCACGATACCCCGGCAGACGGCGGAACTTCCGCGCATGGTGGGAAAGGGTATGCCATCCCCGACCGGCCCGGCAGACCGGTAGGAGCAGGGACGCTTTCAAAGGGAGCCACGGAGACAAAGGCGTCTGGCAGCAATGATTTCCGCGGAGCGTGGGACGCTATCGCCTCGCGTGACCTCACCGTCAGCCAGCGGCTGGAAATGCAGATCGGCGTGCTGCGGGAGTGGTCCATGGTGGACATGGAGGGAGCCATGCGCGCGGCTCTGGACAATGCCTGGGACGGTGGCACGCAGAAGGGCGGTATCAGCCCATTGATGGTGGCGTTTGATGAAGCTTTCCAAGCCAGGCCGATGGACGCGTGGGATCTTTTCCAGTCCGGAAAGCTGGGGCTGGGCACGGCGCTTTTTCGCAGGCAGTGGATCGAAAGTGCGTCAAAGACGGAACCGGTCTTCGTCGTTTCCGTGGCCCACCGGATTCCATTTCCCCACTCCATGACGGCGGTGCAGAGCGCGATGCGGACGGCAGGTGGAAACCCGGAACTCAAGGAGCAGGTGGTGCGAAAGCTCATCATGATGCCGGATCAATCCGGCACGAACGGCCTGATCGCAGCCGCCTTCAACTCACTGCCTGCGGCGGAAGGAAATGCCGCCGAAGTGAGGGGGCGCCTGGCCGCCGCCACGGACGACCGCGCGAAGACGGTGTTGCTGCACGAATTCAGCGCCACCCTCCGTGATGCCGGAGCCGCCACCCTCGGCGCGGAGTGGGCGAAGCTGGATCCGGAGATGCGGAAGCGCGCGGCGGTTGCCTTTCTCAACGGGCCGCAGGGGACGAAGAACGCCCCCGCAGTGCTGGACATGCTCATGGCCACGGACCAGTGGGACCGGGTGGCCGGCGCGGGCCAGCAACTGGCCGACTACAGCCGCAATCTGCAGGATACGCGTCAGCTCGCGGAGTGGGGGATGAAGCTGCCGGACCGCCCGGAGGCGGACTACCTCTTCCGCCGCACGGTCGATCCGCTCATCAACCGGGACAATGCCGGAGCGAGGGCATGGATCGAATCATTGCCCGACCAGGATCCACGGAAGGACCGCGTGCTTTTCGCCTATACCCAGAATGCGATCTACGCCCGCAATGACGAGGCGCTCTTCCAATGGGCCGTCGAACGCATGACCGACCCGGAGGCAAAAGCCGCCGCCCAGCGCTCCTACGACAGTTGGGCAAAGAATCAAGGCTTGGGAGGGAAGTGAGGGGAGCCGCTGGGAGCGCCGGTCTTCAGACCGGCACCTTGCTTCCGCCCGGGTCGGCACACTCCTCCCCACGCCGCCGCGCTCACCGGTCCATCAGCGCGAACTTCAGCTCCGCTTCGGAGACGACCTCGCCGTTCACAAGGCAGCGGCACTTCGTCTGGCCGATCGCACCGCGGATCTTCATGATGTCGCTCTCGATGACCACCGTGTCGCCGGGCATCACCGGGCGGCGCCATTTCACGCTGTCCGCGCTCATGAAGTAGCCGATCTTGCCGGCGTTCTCCGGCTTGCGGAGCATGAGGATGGAGGAAACCTGGGCCATCGCCTCCAGTTGGAGCACGCCGGGCATGATCGGGTGGCCCGGGAAGTGGCCTTGGAAAAACGGCTCGTTGATGGTGACATTCTTGATCGCCACACACTTGTTCTCCTCGAAGTCCACCACGCGGTCCACCATCAGGAAAGGATAGCGGTGAGGCAGGATGTTGAGCACCTCGTTGATGTCCAGGACGCTCTCCGCATCCGGGATGGTGACGGCGGTTGGCACCATGGAGCGCATGCGCGCGTATTCCGTCTTCAGCTTCGCGGCCATCTGCGTGTTCGGGCCGTGGCCCGGCTTCACGGCGATGACATGGCCGAGGATCCGCTTGCCGGAAAGCATGAGGTCGCCGATGAGGTCGAGCGCCTTGTGGCGGGCGAACTCGTTGTTGAAGCGGAGGGCTTCCTTGGACATCACCTCGTTGCCACGGATGACCACGGCGCTTTCGAGCGAGCCGCCCTTGATGAGGCCCTTTTCGAGCAGCGGCTTCACGTCCTCGTAATAGACGAAGGTCCGTGCGGCGCAGATTTCCTTCTCATAGGTCGCCGGGTTGATCTCGGTGGAGAAATATTGGGTGAAGCGGCCTTCCGGGCCGACGTTGGTCACGGAGACGCGGAACGTCTTGCTGGGGACGATGGTGATGAGCGTGCCGTCGCCGGTTTCCAGGTGGATCGGCTCGCGGATTTCCCAGATCTTGCGGAGGGCGTTCTGCGGGACGATGCCAGCCTTCTTGATCAACTCCACGAAAGGAAGTGACGAGCCGTCACCGATGGGTGGCTCGTTCGCGTCCATCTCGATGAGGGCGTTGTCCACGCCCATGCCGGTGAGGGCGGAGATCACGTGCTCCACGGTGTGGACCTTCACGGAGCCTTCCGCGAGGGTGGTGGCGCGCTCGACGGTCTGCACCTTGTCCACATCCGCGTTGATGAACGGCTGGTCCGGCAGGTCGATGCGGCGGAACTTGAAGCCATGGCCTTCCGGAGCGGGTTTCAGGGTGAGGGTGACTTTCTCCCCGGTGTGGAGGGAGGTTCCTTCGAGAGTGGCGGAGCCTGCGAGGGTATGCTGGACGGCGGCTGACATGAAGGGGCAGTTTGTGGCCCCACCAGCAATGTTCAAGCCGGAATAAGGGCGGAATCCCGGCCCCTTGGTGCCCCTCAGCCGCCAGTGATGTCCACCTGGGGGAAATGCTCCGCCTTCCAGTTATCGCCGCTTCCCGCCGCCGTGGCGTTCTTCAGGTTCACGATCCGGCGGACCGCCGCCCCGGAGGCGAAGTCGGGCTGGGTCACCAGCCAGTCCGCCGCCTCATCCGCGGAGTTGTTCCAGAGCCGGTAGAACACGTGGCCGAACGCGGCTGCCTTTCCCTCCGCAGTGGGGATGGAGTCGAAAAACTCGCGCGAATCCCCGCCTTGGTTGGCGAACCGGAACTCACCGTGCAGGCGCTCCATCATCCAGTTGTATTTCTCCGGATTCTCCTTCCACGCGCGGTCCGCCATCGACATCGCGCTCTGCAGGTCCGACGTGCCGATCCGGCCGATGTGGCTGTGCAGGGCGCTGTCATACAGTGCCGTTCCTTTCAGCGTCTCGATGAAAGCGGCGGCGGCCCCCAGGTCCGTCTCCGTCCATTTGTTCATCGCAACGTCGATGGCGAACTGCGTCTTCGTCTCCACGGGAAGGGAAGCGATGTGGCTGGCGCATCCCGCGGGGTCCACCTCCATCCATTTCCGGATCAGGATCTGCCACTCCAGCGACTTCTTAGCCTGCGGGTCGGAGGCATCCAGTGCGTTCAGGTAGGCCAGCGCGTTCTCCGCCGTCATTCCGTCCACCTCCCGCACCCACGCGGAAATGCGGTCGGAGGGGTTCTTCATACGAATGGTTTTGGCGATCCTCGCTTCGAGGGAAACCCGCCCGCTGCCGCCGTCATCCGCCTTGGATCTCCAACTGCTCATGGATCGTCCGGGCGTTCCCGCGTCCTCGTCCAGAGATGCCCAGGCTCCCTTCCTCTGGCGGTCCTTGCTTTCCGCCTCAACCTGCTTCTGGCGGCTGGCATTGATCGCGCCACTGAGTGCGAATCCACCGGCGAAGGCCACGGCCACCACCACCATCCACGGCCACGAACGGACCAATCCCGGCGCATTGCTCATCCTGCCAAGCTCTCCGGCAGGGCATGATGATTCAAGCGGAAACGTATCTTCAACCAGGTTGGCAGGGACCGCATTCCATGCGATCCGGCTGGGGATAGCCGGAAAGATCCCAAGATGGATTATCTAACTGGAAAACCCCATATGCCCTCCAGCGGACCCGTTGGCGGAAAGGAACCGGCAGGTGAGGGCGCGTATTCCCAGCCTGACGGTTCGGAGAACCGTCCCTGCCCTTTCACGACGAACTCACCTTCACCAGCAGCCCGCGCTTCTTCGCCGTGCGCAGGGAGAGGGAAAAAACAAATCCGGCCAGCGTCAGATAGAGCACGTTCAGGCCGAAGGCGACCGCCATCGACCGCCAGTCCGCGCCGCCATGGGTGAGGATGTGCCGCATGCCCTCGAACACATGGGACGGCGGCAGCGCGTGGGCCACCGGTTGCAGCCAGGAGGGCAGGGCGGAGACGGGATAGAACACCGCCGCCACCGGCTGGATCATGAACGGGATGGCCCAGGCCAGCGACTCCGCGCCATGTCCGTAGCGCAGGATCAACGCCGTCACCAGCACGCCCAGGCACCAGCCGAACAGCATCAGGTTCACGTAGAACAGCACCAGGCTCACCTCGAACTGGAACAGGTTGAAAGCATACGCCACCCGCGCGATGACGATCATCACCACCGTGGTCACGATAACCCGCAGCACGCCCACCACGCAGGTTGCCGCCAGATACTCCGTCATCCTCACCGGTGCGGCGAAGACGTTCAGCAGGTTCCGCGTCCACACATCCTCCAGAAAGGAGATGGCCACGCCCTGCTGGGAACGGAACAGAGCGTCCCACAGGATGATGCCGCCGATGAGGAAGGTGATCACTTTCGGGAAATTCCCGCCGCCTTGTCCCTGCAGGTAGCTGGTGAGGAAACCCCACACCAGGAGCTGGACGATGGGCCAGAAAAACAGCTCCACCAGCCGCACCGGATTGCGCGTGTAGAGCAGCACGTAGCGGGAGACCAGGGCGTAGATGATGTTCGGGTTCATGCCGGAGGATTCTCCGCGGGGTTCTCATGGCCGCGCGCCACCTTGATGAAGACGTTCTCCAGATCCTCCTCGTCGAAGTGCGCCACGATCTGTTCCGGCGTCCCCTCCGTGAGGATCTCGCCCTTGTGAAGGAAAAGCACCCGGTCACACACCTCCTCGATGTCGCGCATGTTGTGGGACGTGTAGAGGATGGCCGGGCTGCGCTCCTTCTGGATGCGGCGCACCAGCTTTCGCACCTTGTCGGCGATGTCCGGATCCAGCGAGGCGGTCGGCTCGTCCAGCATCAACAGGTCCGGATCGTTGAGCAGTGCCTTCGCCAGGTTCACACGGGTGGATTCACCGGCGCTCAGCCGTCCGGTGATGGAGTCCGCCAGCCGCGTGATCTCCAGCAGTTCCAGCAGCTCGTCCACCTTCTGGTTCGGCTTTGCCACCCCATAGAGCCGGGCGAAGATGCGGAGGTTGTGCTTCACCTTCAGGTTCGACGGCAAGGCGGCGTAAGTCGTGCAGAAATTCGTCCGCCGCAGGATATCCAACCGGTGCTTCGCGAAATTCTTCCCAAAGACATGGATGTTACCGGAGTCCGGGGTGATGAGGCCCAGCAGCATGCTCATCACCGTCGTCTTGCCCGCGCCGTTCACGCCCAGCAGGCCCACCACCTCGCCCGGATTCACCGTGAATGAAACATCCTTCACCGCCCTGAAATCGCCGAAGGATTTGGCGATGTGGCTGACTGCGAGGATGGGTTCCGGCATGTGGCCGATACTCTAACGGGGGATGGGAGCGGCGCAACGACGGAAGCGGGGGAGTTGTTCGTCCTGAATTCCTTGTTCCGTCTTGCGGGCGTTGGGCCGACCTGCGCACGATCAGGGATGCCAGACATCCACATCGCCGTCCCCGGAGAGGCCCAGCGCACCGTATCCGAGGGCGAAGCCCGGGAGATATCCTCCCGCAAAGGATGGCCGGCGGGAACGCTCTACTGGCAGGGCGGCATGGCTGACTGGCGCCCTGTCACCGAGTTGTCACCGGCCCAGGCGGAGTCGCAGCCGAACCCCTACGCCACACCCACGGTGGCGGAGACGGTCGCCGCCCCACAGTCCGGGGTGTTCGCTTTCGTAAAAGATCCACGTGGCATCACAACGGTGCTGATCGTCCTGCTGGGCCTCAGCCTTCTCGTCGATGCGATCGTAATGCTGCTCGATTTCTCCCAGCATGTGATGCTGTCACGCCAGTTCACCGAAGCGGAAGCGACGGCCAATGACTCCAGGCAGAGCATGGGCGGGATCGCTGCTCTCATCATCTACATCGCCACGATCATCTGCTTCTGCATGTGGGTCCACCGGGCGAACAGGAACTCGCGCGGCTTCGGGGCACAGGGCATGCAGTTCACCCCGGGGTGGGCGGTCGGGTGGTACTTCATCCCCTTCGCCAACCTGGTGAAGCCTTGCCAGTCCATGGCGGAGATATGGAAAGTCAGCGGAGATCCCATCGGCTGGACGCATCGCAAGGCCGGACCGGTGGTGGGCATCTGGTGGACACTGTGGCTGCTGAGCAACATTTCCTCCAATATCTCCTCCCGGCTCGGGTTGGCTGCCGAAACCATTGATCAGATCAAGACATCCACCATTGCTTCCCTGATCTCCAACGGATTTGGTGTCGCCTCTGCGGTTGCCGCCATCATTTTGGTTCTCAATGTATATCGCCGCCAGGCCGCGCTGGTCAGTGGCAGCCAGGCCACGGGTGATACCGTGTGAGCCCGTCCGCTTCATCGCTTTTTCACGTTCACCGCATCATCCCTTCACCCGGGTGATGGCGGAGTGGTGTCCGTGAACGCACCGTATCCTTTCCCCCGCACCTCCGCTCCCCGCCACGCGCCGCCGCCGCCGGGCACATCGTGGAAATCCCGCGCATTCACCATCACCGCGCTGCTGCCGGTGCCGCTGATCTTCATCCTGTATGGCATCGACGGGCTGATCCTTCCGGCCATCATCCTCGGCGGGCATTCGTGCCTCGCCTTCGCCGCCGCGGCCATCGCCGGGATCTTCCTCTGCTTTGCCGCCCGTGAACGTCGGGAACCCTGCCGCGGCCTGTTGTCGATCACGCTGATGGGGAATGTGGCATGTGCCGCGCTGGCGTTCTGTTTCATGTTCCGCCTGCATGAGATCCGCGAGGAACCGGTTCCGCGAGGACCCTCCGTTCTCAGGACTGCGGGTCACTGGTCCGGCAGGCCGGAATAGATCATTTCTGTTTGCTCCCGAGCATTCTCCGGATGACCCCACTGTCCAACACGTAGCCGATTGCCACCAACAGGGAGAAAAGCAGGAAGCATGCCCCCACGGTCCATTTGATCCACTGGGGGCCATCGTCCATCCACTCGCGGGGGACGATTTCAAAGGAGGCGATTCCACCAATGATGAAAATGGCAGCGAGCAGGAAGATCAGAATCCTGGCTGCAGTTTTCATGGTCGCATCATCGTGAAAAGGCGCTGTGGAATGCAAGGGGTGTGTTTCCATCGCCTGTGCGGCCGGATACCTCCGGTGAACAAAAAAAGAGACCGGCGTTTCGGCCGGTCTCTTGGAAAGATGGAAGGAGAGCTTACTTGTGGAGGATTTTCGCCACGGATGGGGCGCGGAGGCGGTGGGACTCCGGCACGCCGTTGCCCAGCAGCGGACGGCAGTAGGCGTGGAAGGCCTGGGTGACGCCGTTGCCTTCCTCGTTGATGAACTCGTCCGGCATGTGCTTGGTCTTGCCCGCGACATTCTTGATGTCCACCAGCTTGTAGTCCACGCTGTAGTCGAGCACTGGGCGCTTGATGGCGACGGAACCATCGACGTCGTCCCACATGGCGAACTGGACGGCCTTTTCACCCACCTCGCGGGCTTCGCGGGCGTCGCGGTCGGAGACCACGCCCATGAAGGAACGCTGGAGGTAGCCGAAGGTATCGGACCGGACGCGCTTGATGCCGAGTCCCTTGCGGATCTCATTGGAAAGCAGGTCGCCGAGGGCGCCTGTGCCGGAAAGCTGGATGTTGCCGTGGGCGTCGCGCTCCTCGTGGCCGAGCAGCTTGGTGATCATGGCGGTGCCGGAAGCGTCGGAGATGCCTTCGGAAACGGCGATGGTGACCAAGCCGTGCTCCTTGTAGACGCGGTCCACATCGGCGAGGAACTTGTCAGTGTCGAATGCGCGCTCCGGCAGGTAGATGAGGTGCGGGCCGTCATCCACATACTTGCGGGCAAGGGCGGAGGAAGCGGTGAGGAAGCCTGCGTGGCGGCCCATCACGACGCCGATGTAGACGCCGCGCAGCGCGCGGTTGTCCAGGTTCACGCCCTGGAACGCCTGGCTGACGAAGCGTGCGGCGGAGCCGAAGCCCGGGCAGTGGTCGTTTTCCTCAAGGTCGTTGTCGATCGTCTTCGGGATGTGGATCGCACGGAGATCGTAGTTGGCGGCCTTCGCCTGCTCGTTGACGATGCGCACGGTGTCGGACGAATCGTTGCCGCCGACGTAGAAGAAATAGCGGATGTCGTGGGCCTGCATCACCTTGAACATGCGGGCGCAATATTCCTCGTCCGGCTTGTCGCGGGTGGAGAGGAGGCCGGAGGATGGGGTGCCGGCGACTTGCTCGAGATTGTGGGTCGTTTCGCGGGTCAGATCGACGAAATCCTCATCGATGATGCCGCGCACACCGTGGACGGCTCCGTAGATGGAGGTCACCTGGCTGAATTTGCGGGCTTCGAGGGCGACGCCGACGACGCTCTGGTTGATGACAGGGGTTGGGCCGCCGCCTTGCGCGACGAGAACTTTTCCTACTAAGCGACTCATGGGGCCGCGAAAATGGGGGAACCGGTGTCAGATGCAAGCCCTGATGCGGGGCGGAATCGGAGAAATTTCCGGCTGATGAAGAATGGAGGTTTCAACCACAGATGAACGCAGATAAACACAGATAAAGATAAATTCCCGTGATTTCAGGAAAGCATCAGGATGCCGCAGATGATCCCTGCGACGCAAAGCGCCTTTGCCCGGAACTGCTTCTCCTTGAAGCCGATGATACCGATTAGCAGGGAAATGACCACCGCCCCGCGGCGCACCGGAGAGATCACGGAGATGAGGGCATCCGGTTGCGCGACGGCGGTGAAATAAAGGATGTCAGCCGCCAGCAGCGAAAGGCCGATGGCAGGGATGGCCCAGTGCCAGTGGAACGGCGGGCCTTTTTTCCGGAAGAACCAGATGACGACGGCGGGCAGCAGGATCAGACCCATGTCCACGCTGAACCATGCCTGGACGGTGGAGGGGGAAAGTCCCGCGTTCTGCAGCAAGAACTTGTCGTACAGCGCGGACGCCGCCCCCAGCAGCATGGAACCCACCATCCACCACACTCCTCGGTCCCGGTGGAAATGGATGCCCTCCCTCCGCCCCACCAGGGAGAAAGCGAAGAATGAAACCAGGATGACCGCCACCCCGCTCCACTGGCGGCCACTGGGTGACTCATGGTAGATCAGCACGGCGAACAGCACCGTCCACAGCGGCGCGCTTGCGCGGATGGGACCCGCCACGGACATGGGCAGCCGCTTGATGCCATTGAATCCGCAGATCCATGACGTCACCACCAGCGCCGCCTTTGCCAGGATCATCAGGTGCTCCCGGGCGGACAGGCCATCCACCCGGAAGAAAGGGGAGGGCAGGGTGGCGGGGGCGACAGCGGACCACACCATGAAAGGCAGCCACACCGCCGCGCCGGTGCAGATGCTCAGGAACAGTACCGGCAGCACCGCGTTGTCCTGAACGGCCAGCTTCTTGAAGAGATCATAGACGCCCAGCAGGAGCGCGGACAGGATGCTGAGGTAGAGCCAGGACACGGGGAACGGTCCCTCCATCGCCCGGATCCGCTCCGCGATCCAGTGTCATTTCCTCCGAAATTGCCGGGAGGGGATGCCTCCGGCCAAAGTCGGAGCCGGAGCTGCCCGGACAGCGAGTGGATACCCCGAATTTAGACCACAGTCGCATTGCCAGCAGGGCAAAAGCACCTAACATTCTGCCTGAAATGACCCCATTGACCGATCTCCTCGTTTCCGCGGCAGCGGAAGGCAAGCTTCTGGAATCCGCCCGCACCAACATCGAGAACCTGCTGAATGGTAGCACCGGGGAGGTCGCGCAGAAGTCGGTGGAGGAACTGGTTTATTCCGGAAGCTGGGACGAGCTGAACGACCGCTTTTTCAAAACGCTGGCCTTCGGCACCGGCGGTCTGCGCGGCCGCACCATCGGCCGGAAGATCACCGCGGCGGAGCAGGGCGTGGGCGGTCCGGATGGACGTCCCCAGTATCCGTGCGTGGGTACAGCGACGATGAACTATTTCAACGTGAACCGCGCTGTCCGCGGACTCATCGCCTACACGAAGGGTTTCGTGGGACCGGACCGCAGGCCGCTGATCGTCTTCGCCCATGACACGCGCCATTTCTCCCACGAGTTCGCGGAGTATTGCGCCAAGGTCTGCGCGGACCTCGGCTGCGATGCCTATCTCTTCGAAGGGCCGCGCTCCACGCCGCAGCTTTCCTTTACCGTGCGCGAGCTCGGTGCGGATGCGGGCGTGGTGCTCACCGCCAGCCACAACCCTCCCCACGACAACGGCTTCAAGGCCTACTTCAACGCCGGCGCGCAGATCGTGGATCCGCATGCAACGGGCATCATCAACGAAGTCAACGCCGTCACCAGCGAGCACTACTCCCCGGTGGATGAGGCGGAGCGCGGGACCGTCACCATCCTCGGCATCGACATGGATGAGCGTTACAAGGCGCGGCTGAAAACCCTGCTGCTGAAGCCATCGCTTCTGGAAAATGGCTCGGCGAAGGTGGTGTTGACGAACCTCCACGGCACTGGCGGCCACATCGTCGTGCCGATGCTGCGGGACTTCGGCTTCGGCGTGGAAACCGTGCCGGAGCAGGATGTGCAGGACGGACGTTTCCCGACCGTGGAGTCCCCGAATCCGGAAAACGCTCCCGCTTTGAAGATGGGTATCGACCTCGCGGAGGCCACCGGTGCTGAGATCGTCATCGGCACGGATCCGGACGCGGACCGGATGGGCGTTGCCGTGCGCGACCGGGAAGGGAAGATGGTGCTGCTGACCGGCAACCAGATCGGCTCGCTGATGGCATGGTATCGTCTCAAGACCGCGTTCGAGATCGGCTGGCTCACCCCCTCGAACCGCACCCGTGCGGTGCTGGTGAAAACCTTCGTAACCACGGAGCTGCAGCACGCCATCGCGGATGGCTTCGGCGTCAGCATCGTCGATACCCTGACGGGCTTCAAATATATCGCCGAGAAGTTGAGGAAATACGAGGACGCCATCCCGGCGGATAAGAAGGGCGCCGGCTACCGCACGCTCAGCGAGGAACAGACGCGCGCGCTGCGGCTGGAATACTCCCGCTTCTTCGTCTTCGGCGGGGAGGAAAGCTACGGCTACCTCGGCTCCGACGCGATCCGCGACAAGGACGCGAACGGCGCTGCCGTCATGTTCGCCGAGGTCGCCGCCTATGCGAAGTCCGTCGGCAAGACGCTGCCGGAGCTGATGGATGACATCTACTCCGAGTTCGGTTATCACTTGGAAATCGGCAAGTCCCTCACGCTGGAGGGTGCGGATGGAGCGGCGAAGATCCAGTCACTGGCGAACTCCTACGCCAGCAATCCGCCGGAAGTGGTGGACGGCTCGCCGGTCCTGCGAGTGCGGGATTTCTCGAAACAGGATCTCTATGACCAAGAAGGCGACCTGATCCCGAAGGAAAAGATGCTCTTCGTGGATCTGGAGGATGGCCGTTCGTTCGCGGTGCGCCCATCTGGCACGGAGCCGAAGATCAAGTTCTACCTCTTCGGCAAAGCCGCTCCCGGCGGTGATCTGGACGTGGCCAAGCAGGCGGTCGGCGACGGCCTCGCCGGTCTCTGGAAATGGATCGAGGCGGACGCCGCGACGCGGGGCTGATCCTGCACTCTACGGAAGCGCGGTCCCCTGCGGGTGGGACCGCGTTTTTGTTGTAATGGATCATCTTTTCTGATAGTGCGCGGGTATGAAACCCATCGCGCGTTTTGATTCACCGGAGGAGGCCTACCTGTTCCGTTCTTTCCTGGCGTCCCGTGGTATCGGCGCGGCGGTGCTGGATGAATACGTGTCGCAGCTTTTCTGGAACTACCGCTTCGCCACCGGCGGAGTGCGTGTCATTCTCGAGGATGATGGCGATCGTGAGGATGCCGAGATCCTGAAGGAGGAATACCTGGCGGCACTCTCTCCGGAACCGGAGGAGGAAGTGATCGGCTGGCCCGTGGTCGCGGTGCTGTCGCTGGTGATGGGCGTGCCGATGCCGATTTTCGGGAAACGTTCCGCTGGCCGGAAGGACAAAGTCGCCTGAGTAAGGAGGGTGGACACTCTTGTCCACCGGCTGCAATGGCGAGCCAAGGAGGAGAAGCTTTCAGTGTTCAGTTTTCAGGGAAGAAAAGAAAGCTGATCGCGAATCTAGCGAATCTTAAAGAGATTTATTCTTCACTTCGCGCCCTTTGCGACTTTGCGGTTGATTCTATGTGATTCGCCAATGCCGCCGGTGGACAAGAGTGTCCACCCTCCTTACTCCCCCTTACGCCCCCCGTTTCGCCAGCGCCTCGAACACCGGTCCCGGCACGTAGCGTTTCACCGTATCCTCCCAGCCGACCGGGCCGGTGAGGGACTTGATCATGCTGGAGGAAACCTCCGCGATGTCGCGCGGAGGCATCAGGAACACGGTGGTGATGTCCGGGGCCATGTCCGCGTTGAGGTGCTTCATCACCCGCTCGTATTCGTAGTCGTGTGAGGAGCGGATGCCGCGGATGATGTACTTCGCGTCCATCTTCTTCGCGTAGTCCACCAGATAACGGTTGTCGAAATGCTCGATGGAAAGCCGCTCATGCGGCGGGATGGAGGCACGCAGCAGCTCGATGCGATGGGGGACCGTGAAGGTGTAGGTCTTCGACGGGTTCTCACCGATGGCGACGATGAGTCGGTCGAAGAGTTCAAGCCCACGTTCGATCATCCACAGATGGCCGTTGGTGGGGGGATCAAAGGAACCGGCATAGACGGCGGTGCGCATGGGGGAAGAGTGGGATGCGGGATTCAGGATGCAAGATTCAAGATGGGGTGAGGGATGCGAGCCTGGCGGTTCCCATGGGGCGAATTCAACCCGCATCTTTCGTCTGGAAAGATCACGGTGATATGGATGTTATGGTCCGTCCTGCTTCGTGCCGCTGGAACGCTGGAGAGTAGATGAGTGAGATCCCACATGACAGAGTCTTGAAATCCGAGGCGGTCAGGTTTCTGCCGGTCATGCTGGCGTGCAGCCTGATCGGAGGCATTCTCGTCTGGTCCGTCGCCCGTTCCCACATCGGACCTGGGGTGAGCTTTTGGCCGTATTTCAAGGATGGCCTCATCCTCGGGGTGCTGGCAGGTGCCGTGGCAGCGATATTCCGGTCACCTGCGACAAAGATCATCATGGGGCTGTTGCTTCTGGCAGCCTGCGGATTCCTCTACCACTTCCTCGTCATTGCCATGATGGGCGTGTGAGCGTCCGGGCATGTCGGATACTGCATCCTGAAACCTGTATCTCTTCAGACGGTTCCCTGGTTCAGGGCATGGACGATTTCACCGGAAGGCGAGCCATATTGGTAGGAAGACCGGAGCGTTTCCGTGAGGTAGTCCTTCGCTGCGGCGACGGCGGCGGGCAGGTCATCCCCGAGGGCGAGGCGGGCGGCGATGGCGGCGGAAAGGGTGCAGCCGGTGCCATGGGAGCCGGGGACGTCGAGCCGCGGGGTGGAGAAACGATGGACCTTCCCGTTCTCAATCAGGAGGTCGAGGCAGTCCGGGGAATCGAGGTGACCGCCTTTCAGCAGGACGTTCGTCCGGTAGAGGATGGCCAGTTTGCGCGCGGCGGGTTCCAGGGACGCGGCGTCCGGGATCTTTTCACCCAGCAGGGTTTCAGCCTCCGGCAGGTTGGGCGTGATCACGCGGGCCAACGGGAAAAGCTGTTCCTTGTAGGCGGTGACGGCGGTGGGATCGAGGAGGGTGTCGCCGGTGGAGGCGATCATCACGGGATCCACCACCAGCGCGGCGGGCGTCCGTTGGCTGAAAATGCGGGTCATCGCCTCGATGTAGGGCGTGGACAGCAGCATGCCGGTCTTCAGCGCCGCGATGGGAAAGGCGTCGAACATCAGCTCCACCTGGTCGGTCACAATGTCCAGCGGGACAGGATGGACGGCGCGGACGATGTTCGCCGTTTCCGAGACGATGCAGGTCACCGCGGTGAGGCCGTGGACGTGGAAGTGCTGGAATGTCTTCAGATCTGCCTGGATGCCCGCTCCGGAAGAACAGTCGGATCCGGCGATGGTGAGGGCGACAGGCGGCGTGGGCATGCGCGGATTGAGAACGGAGCCGGGAGGCCGGGCAATGATGAAAGAATGAGGGCGCAGGTCATGGCGTTTCCAATGTGGCGGCGATCATTGGTCGCCGTCTCCGCAAAGATAGACGGCGACCGGTGATCGCCGCCACGATTCGTGCTTGGCAGGGTGCCGCCCGGGCGGAAGCATCCGTCCATGGCAGGTGCGATCCGCGAATTCGAAGGCCTACGGGTGAAGGTGGACGATGTCGTCTATATGCCCAGTCTGGATGCGCCCACGGACAAGCCGCATCCCTTCGTCTATTTCATATCAATCCATAATGATTCTCCGGTTCCCGTGACTATCAAGGGACGCAAATGGGTGGTGAAAGAGAGCAGCGGTGAGGTCGTGGTGGTGGAGGGGGATGGCGTGGTCGGGCAGAAGCCGGTCATCCAGCCGGGAGATCATTTCTCCTACAACAGCTACCACGTCGTGGCCGGGAACGCGGAGGCGGCGGGAGCTTTCTTCGGCGAAACGGCGACCGGAGAGTGGGTTTTCACGCGCATTCCGGAGTTCCAACTCGTTGTCCCCGGATGGGTCTGAAAACCGGGGTGGCACGGTCGCCTCGGCGGGAAATCAAAGAAAAAGACGACTTTAGGCTTGCGCTGCCTGGGGGGTAGGGATATTTCCCGCGTCCCGAATTCTCAATTATGGCAAAGAAAAGTTGGATCGCACGCAACGAGCGCAAAGCAGCAACCGTCAAGAAGTACGCTGAACTCCGCTTGAAACTCAAGAAGGAGAAGGATTATGTCGGACTGTCGATGCTGCCTCGCAATGCGAGCCCGACCCGCCTGGTGAACCGTTGTGAGATCACCGGCCGCCGCCGCGCTTTCCTCCGCCGCTTCCGTCTCTCCCGGATCACTTTCCGTGAACTTGCCTCCGCAGGCATGATTCCCGGTGTGACCAAGTCGAGCTGGTAAGCTGGCACGGGATACGCTATTTTCCGACGCGGAATGGAAATTTCCCATTCCGCGTCTCTTTTATGCCAATATACGAATACGTCTCCGAAGCCTCCGAAGATCCCGAGCATTCGTGCCGAATCTGCGCCAAAGGCTTTGAGTTGAGACGACCGGTGGACCGGGCTCCGTTGGAGGTTTGCCCGCTCTGCAAGAACCCGGTCAAGAAGGTGATTTCCCGTGTGAATTCACCGGTGGTTTCGAAGCCTATGTCGGTGACCGATGCCAAAAAGGCCGGCTTCACGATCCTCCAGAAGCGCGATCAGGGCGTTTACGAGAAACTCTGACCTCGTAATGCGATGATCGACCTCATTTCCCATTTCCAGTTCCTCGCCAGCGTCGCGCCGGAACCCGCCACCGAGTTCCCATCCACGGGCAAGGCGATGCTCTACATCGCGGGGATCGTTTTCTTCCTGCTGCTGAACGCGTTCTTCGTCGCGTCCGAGTTCGCGATCGTGAAGGTCCGCCCCAGCCAGCTCGAAGGCGAACTGAAGGACAATCCGGTGAAGGCCGCGACGGCCCTGAAGGTGGTCAACAACCTCGACGGCTATCTTTCCGCCAACCAGCTCGGCATCACCATCGCCTCGCTGGCACTCGGTTTCCTCGGTGAGCCGTTCGTCGCGGCGATGGTTTCACCGCTGCTGATGCAGACGGGCATGTCCGTGTGGTGGGTGAAAGGCATTTCCTTCGCCTTGGCCATCATCTCGTTCACGTTCCTCCACGTGGTCATCGGCGAACTGATGCCGAAGTCCATCGCCATCAGCCGTTCGGTCGGTGTGACGATGAACCTCGCAGCGCCGCTGCATGCTTTCTACAAGACCGCTCACTGGGCCATCCTGGTGCTGAACGGTACCGCCAACTGGCTGCTGAAAAAGCTCTTCAACATCGAGCCAATCAGTGAGGGGGACCACACGCACTCCGCGGAAGAGCTGGCCCTGCTGGTCGCCCAGAGCGAGAAATCCCAGGAGGTCACCGAGACCGAGCGCGAGATCCTCATCAATGCCCTCGGCCTGAACGAACTCTGGGTGCGTGACGTGATGACGCCGCGGAACAAGGTCATTGTCCTGGATGCGGATTCCCCGTTCTCGGATGCGCTCGATACTGCGATGCGGAGCAAGCACACGCGCTTCCCGCTGGTGAAGGGGCACCTCGACCAGGCGGTGGGCTTGATCCACATCAAGGATCTGTTCAAGGCGATGCGTGAACCGGATCCGAGCCTGACCCGCATCAAGCGCGACCTGAAGATCGTCCCGGACACCATGCCGCTGGACATGCTGCTAAAGTTCTTCCTTAAGGAACACGCGCACCTCGCGCTGGTGGTGGATGAGTTCGGCACGCCCGCCGGCATCGTTTTCCTCGACAACGTGATCGAAGAACTCGTCGGGGAGATCCAGGACGAGTTCGACAACGACCGCTCCCAGTTCAGCCGCATCAATGATGACGAATTCATCGTCGAAGGCTCGATGACGCTCAACGACCTCGAGGGCTACGTCGAAGAGCTGTATCTGGAGAGTGGGGAAGTCACCACGGTGGGCGGCTACCTGACGCAGCAGCTCGGCCGGTTCCCGGAAGTGGGCGAAACCGTCGAGGTGCTCGGCTACGAGGCGAAAGTCACCAGCACGGATGGACGCCGTGTGGGACAGGTCCATTTCCGCAAGCTGCCGGAGCCGAGCGCGGAGTCCTCCGTTACGGTTGAAGATTCATCCGCCGCCTGATTTCCTCCGGGGATGCGGATCGATATCGTCACGCTTTTCCCCGAGGTTGCTCTCGCACCGCTGAGCGACTCGATCATCCAGCGGGCCCGCGCGGCGGGTCTGGTGGAGGTGCATGCGCATCAACTGCGGGACTGGTCCGTGGACAAGCACAAGCGGGTGGACGACACCCTTTGCGGCGGTGGCCAGGGCATGTTGTTGAAGCCGGAGCCGCTGTTCGCGGCGGTGGAGGCGCTGAAACGTGAGGACACGCTGGTGGTGCTGATGACGCCGCAGGGCAGGCCATTCAGGCAGGCTGTGGCGCAGGAACTTTCAAGGACATCCCATCTGCTGATCCTTTGCGGCCACTACGAAGGGGTGGATCACCGGGTGATCGACGCCCTTGTTGATGTCGAGCTTTCCATCGGTGACTACGTGCTTACCAACGGAGCAATCGCCGCCGCCGTGGTGTGTGATGCGGTGATCCGCCTGCTCCCCGGGGCGCTGGGGGATGAACGCTCCCATGTGGAGGAGTCCTTTTCCGATCCGAATCTGCTGGAGGCACCATCCTACACCCGGCCCATTGAGTTCCGCGGCATGCGGGTGCCGGATGTCCTCATCTCCGGCCACCATGGCAACATCCTGGCGTGGAAAAAGGAAAAGGCGCTGGAGCGCACAAAAGCCAACCGGCCGGATCTGCTGTAAGGAGGGAGGACACTCCTGTCCTCCGGCTGCAATGGCGAAGAAGGATAGATTCACCGCACAGACGCAAAGCAGCGCAAAGAGGGAATCGGGCTCTTCGACAACCGAAGCATTCATGGAGACACGCAGTCAGCCTTTTGATCAACTGGTAGGGGTGGAGGGATTTGAACCCTCGGCCCGGCCCTTATAAAGAACCCGCTCTAACCACTGAGCTACACCCCCGGATATGATGCGCGGAGCATCATATTCGGAGGAGGTGATGGGCATCGGAGATCACGTGGAGATCCAATCAGAAGGATCGCTTCCGGTCAAGGTGATGGAGGGGCGCACTCCGCTGCGCCCATTTGGTAAGGCCGAACGATATTGAGGGAGCAACAGAGTCAGACAGGCAGGAATCCGCGTTCCACTGCCACTCTCACTTGATCTTCATGAGCTCTTCGGGACTCCACGCATCGGTATGGTTGGCGGTCGCCTTGCGCACGGTGGTGACTTCCTCCGGTTCCACAGGCGTGGCGGTGTGCCCCCATTCCCGCCGGAGGTAGGTGAGGAGAGAGGCGAGCTGCACATCGTCCAGCGCCGCTCCCATGGGCGGCATGTCGCCGGTGTGGACCTTGCCCAGCACCGTGATGGGGCCGCGCACACCATGGAGGACAATGCGGATGGGGCGGCCGGCTGGCCCCAGCACCCATTCGGAATCGAGAAGCGGCGGGGCAAGTCCTTCCAGACCTCGGCCGTTCGTTTGGTGGCACGCGGCGCAGACGGCAGCGTAGAGTTGCCTGCCCGCCTCGAAGCGTGACTGCTGCTCCGTTGTCAACGGTTCCGGCTTCAGGGCGGCGGTGACACCCGCTTTCCCGGGCCAGACGATGACATTGGCGAGCGCGGTGGTTTTTGGCTTGGTCGCAGGGTGTTCCATCAGTGCCTTCCAGCCAGCAGGCTCCGCCGCCAATTCCAGTGGCCTGCGGGATGAACCGGAAACGGGAAGCAGGCCGTCCAACAGTGCCACCGCCCGTTTGGTATGTCCGCCCTGAAGGGCCTCCGCCGCAAGTTCCGCGACCTTGCCGCAGTGTTCCGGCTGGCGGGACCCCATCACCCCGCGTGCGAGTTGGGTGAACATGCGGTGGCTGGCTGGCAGATCTTCCTGCCAAGCGGGGAGGGATGAGAGCTTGGCCAGGAACTGGAACTCCCTGTTCTCCAACCCGCTCAGGAAGGCATCCAGCAGGTGCTTGTTCTCCGGGTGGTTCCGGACCGCTTCCGCGAGCTGCAGGTCCAGTTCCGGATTCCGGAGTTCTCCCAACGAAAGAACCGCCTGAAGCATCGCTTCCGGAGGACCTCCGGTGGCTGCCTTCACCACCAGTGGCAGCAGGCGTGTGTCTTTGCCTTCCTTGATGAATGGTTCCGAGAGCCGGATGGCATGTACCAGCAGGACCGGATCCTCACTGCCAAGTGCTGGGGCAAGCGTGTCCGCATCCAGTGCACCGCCGCCCAGTCCCTCAAGCGTGCAGAGGGCGTGGACGCGGCCCATGATGGTGCCGTCAACGGCCAGTTTTCGCAGCGCGGGGATTTGATCCGTCCCACCCTGTGTCACCAGATGGCGTTGGGCTTCCTCCCGCCACCAATGATTCGGATGGGAGAGCCGCGCCAACCATTCGCCGCCCGCCGGAGTGGTGATGCGGCGCGGAATCGGGGACGCCGGGCTTTCCGGGACGATGCGATAGATGCGTCCGAGATTGAGGTGTTTGTCCAACTGGCGGTCCAGGATCTGGTTGCGGAGATAGCTGGTGAGGGAGATGCGGTGCTGAAGGATGCCCCGGTAGAAATCCGCGATGTAAAGCGCGCCGTCCGGGCCGGTGGTCACGCTCACCGGGCGGAACCGTTCGTCGGTGGAGGTGAGGAACTCGTCGGAGGAATAGGCGTTGGCGGCGCTGACCGCACCGTTGGCATGGGACATCGTGCTGCGGCGGACGAAATTTCCCGCCGGTTCAGGGATGAAGTAGTTGCCCTTCAGGTCGGGCAGCAGGTCGCCATCATAGATCCAGTTACCACCCGCGGCGGTGAATTCCTTGAGTCTGCCATTCCGCAGCATCTCAGGCCGGTAGCCGCGGTTGATGCCGGGATTCACCCGGGCGGGCCAAACGAATTGGTCGGCGGCGGCATTCACGTTCGTTCCGGAAAGGGCGGGATAGTTCGTGTTTCTGGAAAGATAGTGGGAAGGGATGAGATCCACGCGCACGTGGTCGCTGTTCGAGCAGTGGTAGAGCCTTCCGTAGGCATCCTGGGTGAGACCCCATTGGCCGCGGAAGCTGGTGGGCTCCATCCTCCACTGGCCGCCCGGGGTGAAACGGAACTTCCGCGTGTAGGCGGAGCTGTAGATCCAGTTGTCATGGCCCCACAGCAGGCTGTTGGGCGCGCGCTCCGGATTCGCCAGATGGGGGCGTTTCGGATCGACCTTCACCCCATAGTCACCGGCCACGGTTTCGCGCTTGTCAGCTTTGCCGTCCCCATCCGTATCACGGAGGAACTCCAGCAAGGGAGGGGTACCCACCAGGATGCCGTCCGCCACCGGCAGGATGGCCCGGGGCATGACCAGACCGTCCGCGAACACCCTGGAATCTTCGAAAAAACCATCCCCATCGCCATCCGTCAGGACCACGACACGACCGGTGGGCAGATCCTCACCGTTGCCGTCCACGTCAGGCATGTAGCCGCGCATTTCCGCCACCCACATGCGGCCATCCGGCGTGAACGCCACCGCCACCGGCTCCTGCACCTGGGGCTCGGATGCGGCCAGCTCCACCCGGTAACCCGGCGCGATCTTCAGCGACTTCAGCGCATCCTGTGGGGAGAGCGGCGGGGCGGGCGGGATCTGGTCGGCCGGGACCAATGACTTCTGGATCTCGCCGACCTTGTCCTGCGCGTCGCCGATCTGTGCGGAACAGATGGGGGAGAAGATGGCGCAGAGCGGCAGCAGGGCCAGCTTGGGGGAACATGGGATCTGGGAAAGCATGGCGGAACGTAAGGGTTGGATATGACGCCGATACCAGCCCGTTCAATCATGTCTTCCAGCGGAAGCACCGGACGACGGAAGAACATCGAAGAATGCTTCCGAAAGATAAGCAGACCCACTGAAGGTCTCCGGTGGCTCACTTCCCGAATCTCACCACGCGCACCTTGTGCGTCTCGCTGTCGCCGATATAGAGATCGCCGTTTGCGGGATCGATGCCGATGCCGTGCAGCCGGGCCATGCGGCACTTCAGTGGGTCCGGGGAGTCCGGGCCGTCGCCTTTCTTGCCGTCTCCGGCGATGAGTTCCAGCGTGGCGGGGGAGTTGTTGAGGTTGATGGCACGGACGGTGTGTGACTCCGTGTCCGCCAGATAGATCATCTTTCCATCCGGAGAAATGGCGACGCCCTTCGGTCCGGAAAGCGTGGCTTCCTTCGCGGGGCCGCCGTTGCCGGTGAAACCGGACTTGCCGGTGCCAGCGACATGCTCCAGATGCAGTGAGTTCGCATCGATGCGGTAGACGGCGTTACCCTCGCGGAGGGCCAGCCAGAGATCACCGTTCGGGGCGATGTCGAGGGCACGCGGTCCCTTGAGCGGTACCTCCGGACCGACCTTCGCCCCGTCCGGAGTGGCGTCCTTTTTGCCGTTGCCGCACCAGGTGGAGATGGTGCCGGTCTTCATGTCCACGGCGCGGATGCGGTTGTTGGAGATGTCGCAGATCAGGAGGTTCGCGAAGTCCTTGTCGAACTGGATGGAGTGCGGCTGGTTCATCTGCGCCTTGTCAGCGGGACCGCCATCCCCGGAGAAGCCCGCCTTGCCGGTGCCGGCGATGGTGGTGACCTTCCCGGATTTCGCATCCATCTTCCGGACGATGTGGTTCAGGCGCTCCACCCAGAAGAGATTCCCCTCCCGGTCGAAGCGGACTTCATAAGGTTCATTGAGCGTTGCCTTGTCCGCCGGGCCGCCATCTCCCGTGTAGCCCTTTTGCCCGGTGCCCACCACCGTGCTGATCTTTCCATCCTTGTGGGAAATGCGGCGGATCACGTGGTTGTTCGTGTCTGTGAACCAGATGTCCTTGTCCGGGCCCACGATGACGCCGAACGGCTGGTTCAGCGTCGCGCTTTTCGCGGAGGCACCGTCACCATCATAGCCCTCCCTGCCGTTTCCGGCGACGGTTTCGATGGTGGCGGCGGGAAGGAAGGTGGTGAGGAGAAGGGAGAGGAAGATGGATTTCACGCCGGATGGATCAGGGAGGTTGGCAGAGCGGAAGGAGAGGGAAAGATTTCAGCCGGACTTGTCAGGATCTGCGGGATCGCCGGATGAGGAGGGCGATGCCGGAGAAGGCGAGCAGGGCGGAGCTGGGTTCGGGGATGACATCCGCGAGGGTGGTGCCCAGACGGATTTCATCGAGCTGGATGTTATTGCCAACGTTGACGATCTGGAGGAAGTCACCCGACTCGATCTGGTCGGTGGATTTGACAGCGTCGGTGTTGGTGGCTTTTGCCGCATATTGCCCGGCTGTGGCATCTGTCAGATAGGTCTCCGCACCGAGGGGGGATTCCATCATGGTCTGGAACTGGGCCGAGGTGAGCGCCCATACTGTGGCGGTGCCGCTGCCCGAAGTTCCCGCCACGTTGGTAAAGGAACTGATCATGATGTAGGTGGTATTGGTCGCGAGTGGAGCATCGGTGGAATCCCCGATGGCCGTCAGGCTGCCGGTGTTGTAATCGGTGCCAATCACGTTGCTGGTTCCGGTGCGGGTGTCGGCGAAGGTACGGAAGCGTACGACATCCGACCCTCCAGCGGTGTCACCGATGCGGACTTCGAAGCCGGAGCTGCTCGAAGTGCTGTGGTTTCCGTTGAAGCGGATGAGGTGGCTCATCCAGATGGTGCCGGAGAGGGATGACCCCAAGGCAAGCGTGGAGCCGAGGACGACAGTGCCACCCGTGTTGACGTAAGAGCCGCCGCTGGTGGGTAGAAGACTGTTGAAACTGAGGCTGTTGGCGTTGATGTTGCCGGCGCTTAAGGAGGCCGTGTTCCCTCCCCAGGTGCCCGAGAAACCGATGGTCGAGCTGCTGACCAGCTGGCCGTTGAGGAAGCCGGATGTGCTGTATCCTTCGAAGCCTTCGTAGAGCAGAAGCGCCGCCCGGGTCTCGGAAAGCGAGCAGGCAAGGGGCAGAAGCGAGAGCAGATATCGCCGGAAGAGTTGAGATTTCATGGGTTTTAATCTCTTTATCGACCGGCGTGGGGAGTGGCAAGGCTCCGGGTATGGTTCTTTTAGGGGGGGTCAGAGAGCTTGGTGGAAGGTATCTTTCTCCGAAAGGGAAAGAACGAAGCCGGTGAGCAACGCAATGGTGTTGGCGATGTCCTCCATGTCCGCCGTCTCCACCACGGAGTGCATGCAGCGAAGCGGCAGGGAGACGAGGGCGCTGGGGATGCCCTCGCGGCTATGGAAGATCTTGTCCGTGTCCGTGCCGGTGAAGCGGCTGCTGGCCTCGTGCTGGACGGGGATGTGTTTCGACTCCGCCGTTTCGATCAGACGTTTCACCACATGCGGGTGGTTCGAGGTGCCGTGGGTGAGGGATGGGCCGTGACCGAGCTTCACGTGGCCGTGTTTGGTATGGTCGATTCCCGGGGTGTCGGTCGCGTGGGTCACGTCCAGGCAGACGCAGGCGTCCGGCTTCAGGCGGTAGCTGGCCATCATTGCGCCATGACCGCCGATCTCCTCCTGCACGGCATTCAGGCAGAGCAGGGTGAAGGCGGGCTTCTTCTTCCCGGCTGCGATCTTTTTCATCACCTGGGCGATGATGTAGCCGCCGATGCGGTTATCCAGTGCACGGCTGACCAAGCGCTTCTCCGTCATCTGCATCGGCTCATCCTGATAGACGGCCGGGTGGCCGGGACGGATGCCCAGCGCGGCGACTTCCAGCGGGCTGCACGCTCCCACATCCACCCACAGGTCATGGACGAGAGGCGCTTTTTCATGGCCCGCGTCATCACGACGGAGGTGGATGGCGGTGTTGCCGATGATGGCGGGCACCGGACCCTTGTCGCCCAGGATATTCAGGCGGCGTCCCCGTGCGGTGGCCGCGTCAGATCCTCCGACGCGGTCGATCCGCAGGAAACCCCGCTCGTCGATGTGTTTCACCATGTAGCCGATCTCATCGGCATGGGCCTCCAGCATGATGATCTTCTTTGATTTGCCTGGCAGTGTCGCCCAGGTGGAGCCGTAGGCGTCGCACTCCACGGAGGCCGCGTGTTTCCGGATGTAGGAGGCCCAGACCCTCTGCCCCGGCATCTCGAATCCTGTGGGGCTGGGGGTGGAAAGAAGGGTGAAGAGGAAATCCTTGTCGTCTTTGGTCACGGCAACATTCCAAGCAACTCAGAGGCGGCTGGCAAGGGCGGGGTGAGAGCTTCACCCGTATGTTTTCACATGGCGCTGCGACCGCTGCCTTGCGCGATCGCAAACGGTCTCCGTGTGGTTCACGGATCGAGCAAAGAAATGGGAATATGTTTGGAGAAGTGTCTGAAATCCGGATCGGTGGTCAGGATCTGGAAGTTCCGCCGTGTTGCGTAGGCACATATCAGGTAGTCGATGGAACTTCCCTGGATCCCCGCAGCCATGCAGGCATTGAAGTGACCGGCCGCCGCTTCATGATCTTCGATTTCGACCGGCGCTTCCGGGAAGGATCGCAGCTGGGAGCGCAAGTGCTCAAACTGCTCCGGATGCCGGATACCGGAGAGAAGTTCCTGGCGGATTGCCCCCAGCAGGACGACCCTCCCGTCCTGGATGAGATCTTTGAGCAGGCCTACATGGGCGGACTCCATGACAACCTTGCGCCGAAGCGCCAGTGACCAAACCGAAGTGTCGACGATCACCCTCATTTGCGGACCCTTGCGGCTTTGTAATCGTGGTTTTCGTCGTAATCGATCTGCCCGAAGAGGTTAAGGATCTCCAACTGCTTCCTCCGCTGCACGTATTCACGCAGGGCATCTTCGATAGTTGCCCGTTTAGAGGGGTGCTTGCCAAGTTTCTGGGCCTCGGAGATCAGCTTCTCATCGAGCTGGATGTTGGTTGCCATGTGCGACATATTGCACAATTTATTGTGCGTGACAAACATTCTCGCTGCAAACTCCCGGAAGGATACGGGAACCTGTGGTGGGGGGATGATCCCGCTTGATTTGTTAAGGTGTCCGAAATAATCTCGTGGCCCCCGTTGTCCATGGCAAAGCCCCGCACCAAAGCCCGCTCCTCCACCGCGTCCCGGTCCAACCAGCGACGCAGGGGACCGGCATTCCTGGTGGCTCTGCAGGACGTGAACCGGCGCGCCCACGAGCATGCCAACCAGCGCAGCGGGCGGCGGGGGATGAAATCCGTTCGGGCGGCGATTGCCGGCAGTGCGCCGCTGGAGGAGGATTTCCAACCCGGCGTGGCCAGGCGGACGTTGCGGTGGATCGCTGCCATCGCCCTGCTGCCACCGTGCTGGGTGACGGCCTGGACCTTTCTCCAGCAGTTTTCCACGCTGACGATGGAGCATGATTTCTGGAGGAACGCGGAGTTCTTCTACTTCGCGCTCGGTGTGGTTTCCATGATCGGGTGGTTCTGGTCGCGGCTTTTCCAGCCGTTTTTCCTCTACCTTTACGTGCTGGGACATGAACTGACCCATGCGGCGTTCGTCTATCTTTTCCGGGGAAAGGTCACCGGCTTCCACGTGAGCACCTCGGGCGGCTACATCACCACGAACAAAACCAACCTGGTCATCGCGCTGTCCCCGTATTTCGTGCCGCTGTGGTCGGTGGTGGCGGCGGTTGTTTTCGTATTGCTGCGGCTGTTCTTCGACCTGACGCGGCCATGGGATCTCTCCTTTTATGGGGTGATGGGGCTGACATGGACCTTCCACATCGTCTGGACCCTGTGGATGATCCCGCGCGACCAGCCGGACCTGAAGGAGAACGGCACGTTCCTTTCCCTGGTGGTGATTTTTTTCGGAAACCTGCTGGTGCTGGTGGGGCTGATGTGTGTGGCATCCGCCGCACCATGGGAGAGCTTCAAGGGCTTCGGGCGGGAATGGCTGCGGCATGCCGCCGTGTGGGGGGATGTGATGGTGAGGGCGGTCGAGGGCCTGCTGCAGGAGTTGCGGACCTACGGAAAATTCTGAGCGGGCTTGGCTTGAAAAGATCGCCCGTGGATGGAAGCTGCGGGGGTGATCTATCTGGACGCCAACGCGACGACGCCACTTCTGCCGGAGGTGCTGGACGCGATGCTGCCGTGGCTGCGCGATGGTTTCCCGAATCCATCCGGCGCGTATGCAGGGGCGAAACAGGCCCGGAAGGCCATTGATCTGGCCCGTGGACAGGTGGCGGATCTGCTGGGTGCGGATGCGGAGGAGATCGTCTTCACCGGCGGTGGGACGGAGAGTGTGAACACCGCACTATGGTCCCTGCACCGGCTGACCGGGGAGGGGGCGGTGGTTGTTTCAGCCATCGAACACAGCGCGGTGCTGAGATTCGTTGAAACGCTGGCTCGTGAGGTGAGGCTGGCACCGGTGGATGCCGGAGGCCGGGTGATCCCGGAGAAATTTTCCGCGCTGCTGGATGGTGCCGCTTTCGCCTCCGTGATGGCGGCGAACAACGAAACGGGCGTGATCCAGCCGCTCGCCGGATTGGTGCGGTTGGCCAAGGAAAAAGGGGTGCCATTCCACTCGGATGCCATCCAGGCTGCTGGCAAGACCGGGCCGGGATTGGCCGCCATGGGGGCGGACATGCTTTCCATCTCCGCGCACAAATTCCACGGTCCGAAGGGCGTCGGTGCGCTATGGATCAGGAAAGGCCTGAGATTCACCCCCCTGCTGTCCGGTGGAGGACAGGAAGCGGGCAGACGCAGCGGAACGGAGAATGTCCCGGGGATCGTGGGCATGGGAGCTGCCGCCGTGGCGATGAAACGGGCTGCGGAAGACGGGACTTTGGGGCGGGTGGAAGAAATCCGCGATGCTTTCGAAGCAAAGGTTCTGGAAGAGATCCACGGCGTGACACCCAACGGTACGCGGGAGCATCGCCTGCCGAACACGTGTCACCTTTCCTTCGATGGCTGCGAGGCGGCGGGGTTGCTCATTCTGCTGGATGACGCGGGTGTGGCCTGTTCGGCCGGTTCCGCCTGCATGACCGGCAAGCAAAAGCCATCCCATGTCCAACTGGCGATGGGCATCCCCGAAGAACTCGCGAAAAGCAGTCTCCGCATCAGTTTTTCCCTCCTCAATACCATGGAGGAGGCGATGGCGGCTGCCACAGCTCTCAAGAAGGCCGTGGAGAAACTCCGGCGTGTCCAAGGGCTGGGAGTGGGGCCAGTGCAGGTCTACACGCCTTGAGGCGCGGTCACCCGCCGAACTTGAAAATGAGGAAGGCGATGAAGGCGGCGATGAGTCCCGCGGCGATCCAGAGGGCCGTCTTCTCGCTCTGCTTCATCTGCTTCTTTGGCTTCGCGGGGACCGGCACGTAGGCGGCCGGACGGGTGCCGGGGCCGGCGGCGGTCGGAGCGGCGCGGACAGTAGGGGCGGCGGCGGTGGCCTGTGGGGCGGAACCCCCGCGGACCGTTGGGGCGGTCGGTGTGACTTTTGCCGCGGTGGCGGCAGGCCGGGCTGCGGGAGCGGTCGGGGTCACCTTGGCAGGCGTGGCGGCAGGCCGGGATGCAGGAGCGGTGGGCGTCACCTTGGCAGGGGATGCCATGCGGGACGTTGGGGCGGCGGAGGCTTTCTTCACCTCCACCATGGAGGTCGTGGGCCGCGGCGGCAGGGTGGTGTCCGGTGCCGGAACCAAGCTGTCACCGACAAAAACGGAAGACGTGTGGACGCTCGGCTTGAAACCTTCCGGAGGCGTCAGCGTCCGTGGCGCGCTCTGGGTCTTGGCGACGGGTGTGCTGTTTTTGACCGGCCCCGTGGGGATCTGTTTCGCGGCGGGGGCACCCGGACGTTTCACGCCCGGAGCCTGTGGGCCTGGTGGCTTTTCCTTCGGCGGAGGAGGCGGAGGGGCGCTCTCATTCTGGAGGAAGACGTGCAGGGAACGGCGGGCGTCCTGCGGACGGTCATCCGGCAGGCGGTTCATCTGCCACATCACCCAGTCGCACAGCCAGATGGGAAGGTCGGGCCGGAGTTCCGAAAGAGGCACCACCGTGTGGTGGAGGTGGGCGGTCATCACATCCAGGCCGCTTTCCCCGTTGAAAGGATACTCGCCGGTCAGCGCGTGATAATACACACACCCCATCGCATACATGTCCACCCGGCGGTCCAGCGGCGCGCGCTCGAACTGCTCCGGTGCCATGAAGAAGATGGACCCCATCACGGAGTCGTTTTGGTCGATCTCCTGGCGGGTGGGGGCGGGCATCAGCTTCGCCAGGCCGAAGTCCACGATCTTCACCTGGAACTTTCCGGAAGGCAGCCAGTTGAGCATCAGGTTGCCCGGCTTGATGTCCCGGTGGACCAGCTCCAGTTCCTGCGCGGCGATCAGGCCTTCCTGCGTCTGCTTCGCCAGTTCCTTGAAATCCTCGAAGGTGAGGGGGGCGCCCTCGACCAGCTCATCCAGTGTCTTGCCGGTGATGAGTTCCATCACCACATAGGGGCCGTCCGCATCCTGATCCACATCATACACGGTGACAATGTTGGGATGCTGGAGGGAGGCCAGGGAACCGGCTTCTTTCTGGAGCTGCTGGGTGGCCTCCTTCTGTAATCCGGGATCTCCGTCAGCCGAAATTCTCTTGATGGCGACTTCCCGGTTCATCCGGGTGTCATAGCCCCGATAGACCGAACCGAGACCTCCTTGGCCGAGTTTTCCGCGGATTTGGTAGCGTTCTTGCATGAATCAGGAAGACATCCGCTCAAGCCGCTCTCCACCGGAGGCCGCGTTCACGGGGAAATGGCCCCCGCGTCTTTCGCGTCGGGGATTTCCGGGTTTCAATGTGGGTTTCCGTGGCGGTTGCCATCGTTCCCCAAGGTTAGGAAGCGTGGGGGAAATTTCAACCATTCATCTTGTAAAAACCACCACCGCTTCCCGCTTGCCCGGCACCCGGTATCATGCTTGCCTCCCCGCCTCATGAAAATTCTCGTCGCCTACTCCGGTGGTCTCGATACCTCCGTCCTGCTCAAGTGGCTCAAGGAAAAGTACTCCGCTGAGATCATCGCTTATTGTGCGGATGTCGGCCAGGCGGATGAACTGGACGGCCTGGAGGAGAAGGCGCTCAGCACCGGCGCGTCGAAATATTTCCTCGGCGACCTGAAGGAGGAGTTCGCCGCCGACTACATTTTCCCGATGATCCAGGCGAACGCGATCTATGAGGGCCGCTACCTGCTGGGCACCTCCATCGCCCGCCCGTGCATCACAAAGGGCATGCTGGACGTCGCCATCGCGGAAGGTGCGGACGCCATCGCCCACGGTGCCACCGGAAAGGGCAACGACCAGGTCCGCTTCGAGCTTTCCGCCGCTTCACTGGCCCCGCAGATCAAGTGCATCGCCCCATGGCGCGACGCCTCCTTCCGCAAGGAGTTCCCGGGCCGTGCCGAGATGATCGCCTATGCCGAGGCGAACAACATCCCGATCAAGGCCTCCATGAAGAAGCCTTACTCGATGGACCGGAACCTCCTCCACATCTCGTTCGAGGCGGGGATGCTCGAGGATCCATGGTATGACGGCACCACCGCCGCTGACCGTGAGATGTATGTTCTCTCCACCTCTCCGGAAGACGCTCCTGACAAGGCGGAGTATGTCCAGATCCTCTTCGACAAGGGTAACGCCATCGGCCTCCAGGCGGACGGCCTCGCGGAGATCATCTCCAACCTGGGCGACTTCAAGGTGCTGGGCGAAAAGGACGGCTACACCCTCCTGACCCCGTATGGCATCATGCGCGTGCTCAACTTCCTTGGGGGCAAGCACGGCGTCGGCCGCGTGGACATCGTCGAGAACCGCTTCGTCGGCATGAAGTCCCGGGGCATCTATGAAACCCCCGGCGGCACCATCCTGCTCGCCGCCCACCGCGACCTCGAGACCCTCGTCGTGGACCGTGAGGCGATGCACATCCGTGACTCCCTCATTCCGAAGTACGCCCAGCTCGTCTATAACGGCTTTTGGTTCGCACCGGAGCGCGAGGCGATCCAGGCCTTGGTCACCTACACCCAGCAGACCGTCTCCGGCGAGGTGCGTGTGAAGCTCTACAAGGGCAACGTCATGAACGCCGGCCGGAAGTCCCCGCACAGCCTCTACTCCGAAGCCGTCGCCACCATGGAAGGCGGTCAGGAAGCGGCCTACAACCAGGACGACGCCACCGGCTTCATCGCCCTCAACGCCCTGCGCCTCAAGGCCAGCGCGCGCCAGGCGAAGTGAGTTGATCGTTTGATTTCAAAAAGGCGCCATCCGCGAGGGTGGTGCCTTTTTTCATCACGACGGCATGCCAGATCAGTGTCGAAGGTGGAGTTGACCGGGAATGATGTGGAGATTATGATCCACCCATGGCCGCCGACAACGAGAACAGGAAGGCACCGCCAAAAAGCGAAACATGGGGGATTTCCTCGAAACGTTCCAAGAGCGATTATCCAACCTTTGTGAAAGCGACGGTGGAGGCGATGAACCTCGGTCCGGAGGCTGGGAAGAAAGCCATACCGAACAGATCTGTGCTATCGCTGACTCGCTCGGCATCCTCGAGCGGCCGGATTACACCTTCCAGGAACTGATCTCCCAGAGCGGAATCTTTCTTGGTACGGAGCATGTCGTCGAGCTTGATACGGTTGATTCGAGAGTCTCGAAGATCACGCGGCCACCTGCGTTCGGATTGTATCCGACGCTCGTTGAAAGACAGGGGCTTCCGTTGCCCTCAGGCAGGCTGATCGAAACGCAGCGTCAAATTGAATTGGTAGGGAGTTCGCTCTCCAAATACCTCCTGCGATGGGCTTACTCGAACCAGGTGTTTGGAGATGATGTGAGGTTGTCTTCACTGATCAGATGGGCGGACGGGGCACTTTCCGTTGGAATCACCCAACCTCAGTACCACGGCAGGAAGGCATCCGAATCCGAGATCATGGAATTCTTCGTCAGGAAAGGTTGGAGGGATGTGACAAGGAGGGCGGTCCGAGCGGCGTTCTACCAGCCGGATTTCAATCTCGTCGCGGTGGATGCGGAGCCGCGGAACTGTTTTATCAACACGGAGGGTTTGTTTCCGTTCGATGTGGTTCTGGCTGATGCGGGTCCCGATTTATTGGAGATAATCTTGAAAAGGTAGTTTCTGGAGAATCCGGAGCTTCGGCGATTGCTTGAGTGGATGTGATTTCCCGCCAACCTCTGGTTGTCACGGCCCGGGAAATCCCGTTGAATGCCGCCCCCCGTTGACCCGCCATGCCCGAACACCTTTCCACCGCCCTTTTCCGCGAAACGCGGGGGGCTGGATTTTTCCGGGTGCTGGCGGGGAAAAACGCGCCGTTCTACGTGGATGTGCTGGACGCCCTGGAGGTGGAGACCTCGGACCGTTCGGACGGCATCGGCCGGGAGGAAGCGGTGGCGTTGATCGTGGAAACGCTGGAACGCCATCCCAACATCGAGTTTGAGGACGAAGAGGGCGAGATGCCGGCCGATCTGCGGGAGAAGGCGCGTGCGTTGCTTGAGTATCTTCTGAAATGCCATTGGCTGGAGGAACCACCGCGGCGTGACTGGCGGCGGAAGATCCACTTCGACGCCCACGGTGCCACCATCCTGACCGCCCTGCGGAAAGTGGCTTGGCCGGATGCGGCGGTGTTCACCGACAAGCTGACCGGCGTTTGCGCGATGCTGGCGGACGAGGTGGAGCTGGCGGAGCGGCCATGGCAGACCATCGAGAACTGCCTTTCCAGCGTGCGCGAGGGACTGAACGAACTTCGCTCGATGCAGAAGTCCGTCCAGCGTTTCACCCGCAAGCAGCTTGAGGAAGAGACGCTGCGCGGAAACCTCGGCGTCGTTTTCGATGACTATTCGGAACAGATTTCCCGTTCCTGCTATGCGGCGCTCGTCAGGGCGCGTCTGCCCACGCGTTTGCCGGACACGGTGCGACGGATCGCGGAGAGGCTGGGGGATGATCCGCCGTCGCTGGCGGACATGCAGATCGAGGTCCTGAAACGGGATCCCAGACTCACGGCTGAAAGCGCGCGGGCAAAGGTCGCCGGAGAGCTGGAGGAGCTGATCGGGATGCTGGAGCGCGTGTTGCCGATGGCGGATGAAATCGACCGTCGCACGGCGGATTTCACCCGCCGGTCGCTCGCACGTTTCCGCTACCTGCAGGATGTGACCGGTGAGCGGCGCACCGAGATCAAGAGCCTCTTCGAGGTCGCGAACCGCCTCATGGCGGGAAAGAAACTCCAGCGGGTGAACGCTTCCTTGCCGGATCTGCCGGACCTGTTGCTGCCAGCCGTGAAGCTGCCCGCCGGTTTGGATTCACTTTACTCTCCTCCGAACCGCCGGCCCCCGCTGGAGCAGGACGCATTTGAGGATGCCGTGTCGGACACCGACCGTGAGTCCGGCCTGCACGACATGCAGAGGACAATCCGCGAGTCGCTTTCCGTCGCGAGGGCGAACCGCTTCATCCAGGCACTGCCCGGCGGCAAGGGCGAACGGATCGAAAGCAACGATCTGGACCTGGGGGACGAGCTGAAGGCACCGGACCTTGTCGCGCTGCTGCTCCATGCCGAGGCCCCGGAGGCCCGCTACCGGCTGGAGGTCAGCCGTGTCACCGATGAATTTTCCAGCCCTCCCACCGATGAGCTCCACGGGGTGAGGGTAGAACATTTCGCCATCATCAAGAAATGAGCGCCGAAGAACCGAACGCTTTCGCCATCGACGCGGCTCCGACCTTGCTATCGCTCTCGGAGAGCGACCGCGAGCGGCTTGCCGAAGTCCTCCAGGAACTGCTCGCCGGAGGTTCGATCAACGGCCTGGAGGCGTCCCGCACCGCTCTCTACCACTGGGCGCGCCAGCATGATGACTGGGTGAAGGAAATCGCCTCGCTCAATGGCCTGGATGTCGCGGTGCACCATGAGGAACGCCTCATCCAGGCGGTGCCAAAGGTGGCATCCCTTCGGCTGCGGTTGACGCAGGATGCGACGCTGGTGTGGCTCGCCCTGTGGTATGCGGGCGACGTCAGGTGGCGTGACGAGGGCGCTGACCAGGCATTCCTTTCCGTCGCGGAACTCGGCGACCTGCTGCGCGACCAGTTGCTGCCGGACGTCACCGGACAGATTCCGAAAGGAAGGCTGCGGGAAATCCTGCGCCAGGCCGCGCGGCTGAACCTGATCAAGCTGACCGCCGCGGAAGCGTTCGAGGATACCGGGATCGAGGTGCTGCCCGCCATCCGCCGCGTCCTTCCATTCCGCGAGCTGGCCGCATGGCAGGAAACCGCCGCCCACTTCCGCAGTGATCCCGCGGACGAGGAGGGTGAAGAAGCCGCATTCCAGGAAGAGGAGGAACTTTCATGAGCCGGGCCATCCGACTGACAAAACTGCACGCGCTGAACTGGTATGGCTACCGGGACTCTCTGCCCGTGCGTGGGAATCTCGTGCTGGCCGGTGTGACCGGTTCCGGCAAGTCCATCCTCATGGATCTGCTGATGCTGGTCCTGGTGGGGCCGGAGAGAGCGCACCACCACTTCAACCGTTCCGCCACCGGCAACAAGAGCGACCGGACGATCAAGAGCTACTGCCTGCTCGACACGAAGCGCGAGGAGAACGGACAGCCGCAGTATTTCCACGACAAGGGCATCACCACCTACATCGCCGCGGAGTTCACCTGGCCGGATGTCAAGAGGGTCGAGACCTGGGGCCTCCGGTTCGAGTTCCGCTCCGCCGCCGAGAACGACGGCACCACCACGCCGTTCTTCTGCGAGGCGGCGCTGGAGAAGTCCGACTTCCTGACGGAGGCGGAGGATGGCAAGCCGAGGCCGAGCGCGCTGGGTGCGTTCAAGCGGATGATCGACTCAAAGGGCGGACGTCTGTTCTCCTCCCCGCGCGAATACCTGCGGGACATGTCGAACCCGCAGCACCTCAACTTCAACAAGGACGTGCTCCAGCGCCTGCTACCCAGCGCGATGTCCTTCACCAACCTCAAGAGCTTCGATGATTTCTGCCGCCAGTTCGTGCTGCCGGCGGAGGCCGTGCCGGTGGAGGATGTGGTTTCCTCTTTCCGCGACTTCCAGTCCTATGAAAGGGAACTGGCGTCGCTGAAGGCGCAGCTCGACCGGTTGGTGCGCATCCGCGACCTTTCAACCACCCTGCGCGAGGCGGAGCGGGATCAGGCGGTGGCCACCTATCTCGCGGCGGAGTTCGCCCACCTCCACGCTTCGACCGAGATGGAGCAGGCATCACGCCGTCTGGGGGATCTCAGAAAGGCGAACGAAAAGGATGAGGCACGGCTGGAGGAACTGGCGGAGTCGATCGAGGCCGGCAACCGCCGCCGTGAGTCCTTGTCCACGCTTCTCAACGAATCCTCCGACGGACGCCTCTACAAGAAACTGTCCGATGACATCGGCAAGCTGGAGCAGGAGATAGAAAAGCTCCGGGACATCGCCAGCCGCCTCGGCAACGGCCTGGGCAAGCGCATCAAGTCCGCGAAGTCGTGGATGGAGCAGGTAGCGAAGGCACCGCTGCATCCTTTCGTGGACACCACCCGTCTCGGAAGCGCCATCCGGTTCCTGGAGGACTGCGAGCGGGAACAGACCGCGTCGTCGTTGTCGTTGCTGGCGGAAGCCGCGAATGAAACCGTGAAGGGCATCCGCTCACGGTTCGAGCCGGAGCGTGAGGAACTGCGTGTCCTGCGGAACGAGAAGGCGGAACTGAAGGCACAGATCGACCTGTTGCAGCGCGGCGTTTCGCCGGGACCGCAGCCGCTGCTTTCAGCGTTGAAAGCACAGCTCCCCCTGCTGCCGGGGGAGGCACCGCCCCGCGCCCTGCGGGAGATCTGCGAGGTGACTGATGAGTCATGGCGGGCTGCCGCCGAAGTCGTGTTTGACGAGAAATTCGCCGTGCTTGTTTCCGGCGGGCACTATGAACAGGCAGCGGCGATCCTGGCCCAGCTCCCGGCTTCCGATCTTGCGGTCGGGGGCATGCAGCGACTCATCAGCGCTTCGGCCGGCAAGATGTCGAAGACGACGGTGAAGAAAGGCTCCCTCGCGGAGATGTTGTCCACGGAGGATGACGACGCCCGCGCCTGCATCGATTCCCTGTTCGGAGAGATGATCCGTGTTCCGCATGCTTCCCAACTGGACAAGCACGCGTCGTCGGTGACTCCGGATGGTCTTTACAAACGTGACGGCATGCTCGCCCGTCCGGTGCCCTACAACGGAACCCCGTTCATCGGTAAGGAAGGCCTGCGCCGCCAGCTTGAGATCAAGAATGCCCGGGTGGCGGAAATCGATGCCGCGCTGCGGAGGCTGGAGCCGTTGGAAAATGAGGTGGAACGCCTCATCCGTGAGCGGTCCGCCGCCGTGCCGGAACATGAGGATGTCATCCGTGAACTGATCCGCGTGGAAGACCTGCCGAAGAAGCAGGAGGAACATGACGAGCTGATGTCGCAGATCCAGGCGATCGCGACCGATGAGTTCGACCGCATCCATGAGGAGATCGAGGAGCTGGCGGAGCAGGTAAAAGGCTACCACGCGGAGAACACCGCCATCCTGAAAAAGGGGCGGATCCGCGAGATCCAGGACACGGAGAAGCTACTCAAGCAACTGGAGGAAACCGCCGCCCGCCGTGAGGATGACTTCGCCCGGGTCAAGCTGTCTGTGGATATCCACCGCCACCTTGATCGTTACACTACGTGGAAGAAGGAAGCCTCCGACTACACGCCAGCGCCGGATGTCCTCGCGAACGAGTTCCGGAAAGCAGCTGCAGCCGCGGAGGTGAAGACCACCGCGACCGTAGGCGATCTGAAAGTCGCGATGCTGGAGTTCAAGAAGACCTTCTCGCCGAAGTTCGATGACCTGCCGGAGGATGGCAGCGACACAGCTCCCTACGAAGCCCGGCTCGCCCAGATCCAGGATGCCAATATCCCGGAATACGAGAAGAAATCCGGCACCGAAAGGAAGCGCTGGGAAACGCTGTTCCGCACCCAGGTGCTGAGCCGCATGCAGCAGGCGCTGAAGAACGTGGAGAATATCATTGCCATGCTCAACAGCCAGCTCAAGCGGCCCATCGGGCATGACCGCTACCGGATCGAGCGCAGGCCGAATCCGGAGTACAAGATCTACCGCGACCTCATCGACATGAACGCGGTCCACCATGAGGACGAGCTGTTCTTCTCCCAGATGGGCGGCGAGCTGCAGGACGCGCTCCAGAATTTCCTCCGCCTGCTGGTCCAGAGCGCGAACAGCCCGGAAGCGGCGCGGCTTCTCGACTACCGCCAGTATTTCGACTACAAGCTGTTCGTCTCCGACATCCGCGATCCCGAGCGTCCGCCCATCGATGTGGACAAGCAGGGCGGCAAGATGAGCGGTGGTGAGAACCAGAGTCCGTATTTCGTGGCCATCCTCGCCAGCTACCTCCACGCCTACAACCGCCATGAGAGCAGGCGGAAAGACCCATCGCTGGCGCTGGTGCCCATCGACGAGGCCTTCTCCAAACTCTCCGGCGAGCGCATCCAGAACTGCATCGAGGCCATGAGCGAGCTGGATCTGCAGGGCATGTTCTCCATGTCGAGCGGCAACATCCCCTACGCGTTCAGCCAGTGTGACGAGCTGATCGTCATCTCCCGGAAGGACGAGCGGCGGGGCTCGCGGATCGGCGTGCGTAACGTGCCGGTGATCCTTTATCGGGACTCCCCGGAAGGGAGGAAGTGGATCTCGGACAGCGACCAGCAGGGCACGGAAACATGAACCACACTCTCAGGGCGTTCGCGGAAATCTACCTCCGTTCCTCTGCTGCGAAGCGGGGAGGGAAGAGGGACTACACGATCGACTGGGAGAAGTTCCTCCGTCTTGCGGGAGTGCATGATGGGGATGAACGGGAGATCGCCGTGAATGACCTCCACACTGCGGAAAGGCGATCGGGTGGGATGCTGGTCATCGAGAGGGACCGGCTGCGTCATGAGAAATTCCTGAAGCTGAAACTTGATGGGGGAGAGAAATGGTTGTTCGAAGTGACCGGGTGCTCCTCTCCATCGGATGAGCGCGACCGATTGGCGGAGTTTTTCCGTGAGGCTTCGGAAGCCACCGTTCCGGACATTTATCAGGATGGCTGGCTGTCGTGGTGTGGCGGGCTGGCCGCATGCGCTTCCGCAGGAGATGCCCTCTCACCGTTCAAGCGGGATGATCCTGCGGGGAATGTGCGATTCCTCGACACCCTTGCGGCTGTCCTGAACTGGCGGGAAGAATCTCTGCTCCAGCGTGCCAGCTCGCGGATCACCGGCGACTCGAAGCAACTGGGCCGTTGGCGTGCGAAGCTGGAAACTTCTTTGGAGGCGATCACTTCGGGAGAGAAGACTTCCCTCGCTGACTTCGGCATCGTGGATGCACCCCGTTCCGCGTGGGTCCACGGACCACTGGAACTGGAGTTCGCGGATGGTAAGATCGACGTTGGTCTGCTGGCCGCACCCTGCGCGCTATCCGCCATCGATCTTGAGGCCGCATCATCCATCCGGTGCCGGACGCGAACCTGCGTGACGGTGGAGAATGAATGCGTGTTCCATGAACTCGCTGCGGCGAAGACCGGCGTGCTGCTGATCCATACCAGCTTTCCCGGAGCTGCAACCCGGCTCCTGCTCCAACGGCTGCCTGATGAGGTGGAGTTCCATCACTTCGGCGACAGTGATCCGGCGGGCTTCGCTATCCTGCATGATCTCTGTGAGAGAACCGGCCGGACGTTCAGGCCGTTGATGATGCGGTTCAGGGACGACAGGGACAGCCAACCGCTGACGGATGGCGAGCGGAAGGTCATCGTCCGCCTGCTTACCTCAACGCACCTTCCACAGGAGAGTCTCGCCGACCTCCGGAGCATGCTTGCCGCGGGCGTGAAAGGGGAGTTCGAGCAGGAGTCACTGCCGATGCAAGCGGTCCTGGATGAAATCCGGGCGATCTGCCGTGATTGACCACGGTGCCATTCACAGACCCTCGCCCACCAGCCGGAGCTGGGTGCAGAGCCACATCGGGCCGCCGTCCACTTCGTAGTTCAGATCCGCGTAGTAAGCCATGTAGCCGCTTTCCGGCTTCGCCACGGTGGCGGTGATGGATTTGCCATCGCCGGTTTCGAGCGGCTGCGATTCCCAGCGGGCCTTGCGGAAATCCTTGGTGTCGGACTTCGCGATCCACAGGCGGGCTTCCTTTGCCGGTTGGTCGGCGGTGACGTGGAGGCTGAGCTTGCCGTCGGTCGCTTCGCCATGTTTCCAGCCGATCTTCGGGAGGGCGGTGCCGGTGAACTGGGCGCGGACGAAGGCGGTGATGTTGTCCAGCGCTCGGATGGGCAGTGGCTGGCGCACGCCCGCAGCGTCCACTTCCATCAGGTTGTGGCCGGCGTTCGGGGTGTAGGAGATGTATTTCTCACCGGGGGTTTCATCCCAGTAGAGATTGAGCGCGTCCGGACTCCAGTAGGGGTCGTTGTTGCCGAGCAGGATCAGCTTCGGCATGGTGTATTTCGCCCGGTAGGTGTAGGGATCGACGATGCTCCACAGCCGTTTGGCGGCGGCGGTATCACCCAGCGGGATGAGGCCGCGCTTCGTGTAGGGGGAGATCTGGTCGCTCGGCTTGCCGAAGCGGTCCACCTGCAGCGGAAGCTGGGCGGGGATGTTCAGCATGTCGATGACCATCGGTGCGATGGCGATGACCCGTGGGTCCGATGCGGCGGTGAGCCAGGTGGTCCAGCCGCGCTTCGAGGCACCGGTGATGAGGAATTTGTCCGTTTTCACGCCCCATTCCTGGCCGGTGAACTCGCCCACGGCATCCATCGCCTTCACCACCGTCTTCACCATCGGGAACAGCAGCGGCCAGGTGGCGTCCTGCGTATCCAGGTAGCGAATGAAAGTTTCCGCGATGAGATCGTCCTCGCGCTTGCCATCGTAAAGCGGCTGCTTCGGCACGCCGAGCACGATGGCCACCGGGGCCTTCATCTTGTTGGCGAGGAAAGCGCCATACATCGCCTTGTCCGGCTTGAAGCTGCCACCCTCGTTCAGCAGCACCATTTTCCCTTCGGAGGTGACATTCTTCGGCTTGAAGATGACGAGATCATGCTCCCACGGGATGTCCTGCCAGACCTGGGACTTCAGGTTGAGGTGCCAATAGTCGCACTCGCCGAATTCGCTCTTGGTGACCAATTTCCAGCCGCTGTCAGGTTCCGCCCTGGCCACGTAGGTGGAGAGTTCCTGCGGCAGCGCGGCTTCCTTTGCGGAGACCAGCGGAGAGGCGAACGGGATGAGACAGGCGAGGGACAGCAGCAGGGGAGAGGACCATTTCATGGGATGACGGATGGGTGATATGGATGGAAAATCGGAAACGGGTCCGGAAATGTTACAGCCCGGGCCGGAAAAATTCCGGAAACTCAGTGTGAATGGTCCGACGGGGCCTTTTTACCACAACCGCAGCTATGGCCGCAGTTCCCGCCCTTCGCCTTCGGCTTTGCCAACCGGACGAGGAAGATGGTGAGGGTGGTCGCCACGATCACGAGCGCGGCGACGGTCTGCCATTCGAGTTGCATCATTCAGAAACCCATCAGCCTTCCTGCCTGGAATACAAGCAAAGATGCCACATAGGCGAAGCCGGACATGAAAAAGAACTGTCCGACAGCCCATTTCAGCGATCCGGACTCCCGCGCCACCACCGCGCTGGTGGGCAGGCACTGGAGCGCATAGATGAAGAACACCAGCAGCGACACCGCGGTGAGCGGGGTGAAAAGCGCACGCCCATCCGGCCATGTCGCGGCGGCCACCTTGTCCCGGATCAGGTTCGTCGTCGCATCGTCGTCCTCCGCCTCCTCCGCGTGGAAGAGGATGCCGAGCGTGCTGTTGAAGACCTCACGCGCGGCGAAGGAGGTCAGGATGGCGGTACCCACCCGGCCATCGAAGCCCAGCGGCTTCACGACCGGCTCGATCACATCGCCGATCCTGCCCATGGCGCTGTATTCCATCAGCTCCGCGGCGTCCTCGGTGCCTTCCTTTTTCGGATAGGTCTGGAGCGCCCAGAGCAGGATGCAGAGACCCAGGATGATGGTGCCCGCACGGGCGACAAAGGCCCATCCGCGGTCGAACACGTGGCGCAGGATGTAGGACCACTGCGGCAGGCGATAGGGTGGCAGTTCCAGCAGGAAGTGGTTCGTCGTCTTGTCAGGACCCAGGCGGCCGCGGACCACGCGGGCCACGATGAAAGCGGTGATGACACCCACCGAATACACCGCGAAAAGGATCAGCGCCTGCTGCCAGGCGGGTGCTGTCTTGGAAAGCACCAGCGGGATCAGAAGGAAATAGACGGGAATGCGCGCGGAGCAACTCATCCATGGCGCGACGAAGATCGCCACCAGCCGTTCCTTCGGGGAATCGATGGTGCGGGTGGCCATGACGCCTGGAATGGCGCATGCGAAGGAGCTGAACAGCGGCAGGAAGGACTTCCCGCTGAGTCCGGCGATCGACATCACCCCGTCCATCATGTAGGCGGCGCGCGCCATGTAGCCGGAGCTTTCCAGCAGACCGATGAACAGGAATAGCAGGACGATCTGCGGCAGGAAGACGAGCGTGCCGCTCAGACCCGCGATGACACCATCAACGATGAGGGATTTCAGATCGCCGTCCGGCATCTTTCCGCCCACCCATTCGCCGAGGCTGCCGAACAGGCCTTCGATGAAATCCATCGGCACCGACGCCCAGGAGAAGATCGTCCAGAAGATGGCGAACATGATCGCGGCGAATGCCACCCAGCCGAAGAAGGGATGGAGGAGAAAACGATCCAGCTTGTCGGAGAAGGTCTGCTGGTGGGCGTCAGGACGGCGCGCGGCGATCTCGCAGACGCGGTCGGTGAATTTTTTCCGGCTGACGTCCGTGTCGTCGTTGCCATGGAGCCACGGCGTCGGTGCTGGCGGAGGGAAGGGGGCGCGGAAGGTCTGCTTCAGGTCGATGATGCCTTTCTTCGCATTCGCCTGCATGGGGACGACAGGCACCCGCAGCTCTTCGGACATCTTCACCGGGTCCAACCGTAGGCCGGATCTCTCCGCCACATCCACCATGTTCAGCGCCACCACCACCGGGTGGCCTTGCTCGATGATCTGCAGGACGAAGGGGAGCTGGCGTTCCAACGCGGAGGCATCCACCACGCACACCACCAGGTCCGGAGTCTTCTCACCGGAGAGATTGCCGGACAGTGCGTCGATGGCGACCTGCTCGTCCGGAGACGCGGCCCGCAGCGAGTAGCAACCGGGAAGGTCGAGCACCGTGACCTTTTTCCCGTGTGGGGTGAAGGTCTCACCGCGCTTCACGGAGACGGTCACCCCCGCGTAGTTGCCCACATGCTGGTTCGTGCCGGTCAGGGCGTTGAACAACGTCGTCTTGCCGACATTGGGATTTCCGACAAGGGCGATGAGTGCGGGAGATTCGGGATCAGACGACGACATGGGAAAGACGTGCGAATTCAGAAAGCGGGGGAGACGAACACTTGGGCGGCCAGTTCCTTGCTGATGGCCAGACGCGTACCGGAGATGGAGCAAACCAGATTCCGCCCTCCGGAAACTTTCCGGACCCGGGTATCTTCCCGGAAACCGAGATCCCGCAGCCGGTCGGACGAAGGGCCGTTGATGCCGCTGATCCGGAAGTCATGGCCTGCCTCGACCTCGTTGAGGGTCTTGGCATCGGCGGAGCCGGGGGCGTCTGCGGGGCGGATGGACATCCGCGTTGAGCGTCACCTTTTGAGAAGGGGTTGCAATAAGAAAAGGCGCGGTCCTCGCTTGGAGAACCACGCCTTTGGAAGGGCGGATGATGGTCAGGAAAGCACCTCGCGGTGGAAGGTCAGCCAGTCGTCCAGGTTGTTGAGGTTCACGGCGTCCGGCAGGGAACCGTCATCCGGGATGCCGTTCGCGGAGAGGATGTCCTTCCGGATGTCGTCACCGTGGTGGTAGCCGGTGATCGAGTCGTTGAGCTTCTTCACGGCGGTGGCGTCGAGGGAACCGCCGGATTGTTCGAGGATCCATGCTTCGAACTGCGGGTAGGTCGGCTTTTTCTCCGCGATGAACGCGTCGAAGTCCGCATTGGCGATGCCGAGGCCGTCGAGCACCATCTGGTCGTAGCCTTTTCCGCAGGCTGGATAGTCCGGGTGGAGCTTGCCAGCGGCTCCGAGGGACGCCTTGAGCCAGAGACGGGGCAGGTGGAGCACACCGAGAGGGCCTGCGGTGCCGGAACTGATGAGCGGGATGATCTGGGACATGGGGATATCTTGGATTTGTTGGATCGCGCGAACGGTTGTTGACCGCGACCCTCCACCCTTCGGCCAATTCGCGGCAGTTGGCAAATCCGTTTGTTAGGGAATCTCCCCATACGTGAAGGACGGAGTGGGGGATTTTTCGAAATTTCCGTTTCCATCTGCGGACAACCCGGCCACTTTGGCGCACCGATAACCGCCATGTGGAAAGGCCGCTTCTCCCAAGATACTTCGTCGCTCGTCCAACAGTTCGGAGAGTCCATCTCCTACGACTGGAGGCTTTACCCGCATGACATCGCGGGATCGATCGCCCATGCCCGCGCGCAGGTGAAGGCGGGCATCCTGACAGAGGAGGAGTTTTCCCAGATCCGTGACGGGCTGCTGGCCATCCTGGAGGACATCAAGGCGGGGAATTTCGAGTTCAAGACGTCCCTCGAGGACATCCACATGAACATCGAGTCGGAGCTGACCCGGCGGATCGGCCCGGCGGGGGCGAAGCTTCACACCGCGCGCTCCCGCAATGACCAGGTCGCCACGGACACCCGGCTCTATTCGCGGACGGAGATCGACGGACTCATCCGTGCGGTGACGGATCTACAGAACGCGTTGTTGGGGCAGGCGGAGCGTTATGCGGAATCCGTCATTCCAGGCTACACCCACCTCCAGCGCGGCCAGCCGGTGACGGCGGGGCACCATTTCCTCGCCTACGTCGAGATGCTGGAGCGGGACAAATCCCGGCTGACCGACTGCCGGAAGCGGCTGAACATTTCGCCGCTGGGATCCGGTGCCTTGGCAGGTTCGACCATCAATCTGGATCGGGAGCAGATTGCAAAGGAGCTTGGTTTCGATGGGATTACGAAAAACTCCATGGATGCCATCGCGGACCGCGACTACATCGCGGAACTGCTGTTCGTCATTTCGCTCTGCGGGGCGCACCTTTCCCGGCTCAGTGAGGATCTCATTCTCTGGTGCAGCAGCGAGTTCGGCTTTGCAGCCCTGTCGGACGCCCACACCACCGGCTCCTCCCTGATGCCGCAGAAGAAGAATCCGGACGTCTGCGAACTGACCCGGGGAAAGACCGGACGCCTGGTGGGCAACCTGATGAACCTGCTGGTGGCCATCAAGGGTCTGCCGCTGACCTACAACCGGGACCTCCAGGAGGACAAGCCGCCGCTTTTCGATTCCGTTGATACTTTGAATCTTATCCTGGCCGTGAACACGGAGATGATCGCCGCCATGGAACTGCGGGAGAAAAACTGCCGTGCCGCCGCTTCCGACCCGATGCTGCTGGCCACGGACCTCGCCGATTATCTGGTGAAGAAGGGCGTGCCATTCCGCCACGCCCATGAATTGGTCGGAAAAGCCGTCGCGGAGGCGGTCGCCACCGGGACTCCGCTGGACCAACTGGATCTGGCCGCGATTGATCCCGCCTATGGACCTGATGCGAAGGACGTCTTTTCCTTGGAAAGAGCGTTGGTCTCGCGGACAAACCCGGGCGCTCCCTCGATCCAGAACGTCCGTGCGGAGATTCTCCGCTGGAAGGGTGTCCTTTCAGGGAGTTGATCAAAATAAGCTCCGGATGGTTCCGGTCTTGCCAAGCCCGTGATTCCTCTTAGGGTCGGGGGCGAGCAGATTTCTCCCGAAATCCTCCGATGTCCGCAGCCGGTCAAACGCGACCTGCCGGTTCAATTCTCCTTTTACCGAGGGCGTTGGAATCCGGCTGGCGGCAGGAAATGAGGGAGAGCTGCACACGGGCGGCGGCGCAACCCGACCGGCTCCGAAACATGGCAAAGCGACCTCCGCATGCAGCGGTGCTTTCCCCCGGTAACAAAAGGCCGGTTTTCGGAGCCCATGTCGGCCAACACCGGGGTCCTATCCTCCAACATTGCGGGGCACTCCAGCCCGCCGCGCCAAGGACCGCCCGTAACCCCAAGACCCATGCGAAAACATGTCGAACGCAACACACGATTCCCGGAACTCGGGAGATAAGCGCCGCCGCTCACGCGGTGGCCGTAACAGAAGGAACAACGATAACCGCGGCGAACGCGGTGGAGATCGCGGTGACCGCGGCTCACGGGATGGCAACAAGCCACCACGGGCCGAGGAATTCCGCCCGCAAGGCAACCGCCCTGCCCGGAAATACAGTCCGCCGAAGCTGACGTTCTGGCAGAAGATCCTGAAGGCCATCGGCCTCTACAAGGAGCCTGTCCGTCCGCCGCGCCCTGAGCGCAAGCCGGATGTGTCCAAGCCACAAGGTGGCGAAAGCAAGGTGAAGTCCAACACCCGCGTCGCACGCACCGCCGAAGGCCAGGGTGCCCAAGGCGAAAAGCGCGAGCGTGGTGAACGCGGAGAGCGCGGTGGCCGTAACCGCGACAACAACCGCAGCCGTGGCGGCGACGCCAGCAGCGTGGAGTCCTCCCGCGTCTATGTCGGAAACCTGTCCTATGACGTTTCCGAAAGCGACCTGATCGAGCTTTTCAAGGGCATCGGCGGCGTCCGCAACGTGGAGATCGTCTACAACCGCACCACCCACCGCTCGAAGGGCTATGGATTCGTCGAAATGCTCCATGTCGATGAGGCCAAGCGCTCCGTCGAGGTGCTGCATGACCAACCGTTCATGGGCCGCAAGCTGACCGTCTCCGGAGCGAAATCGAAGGGCCAGGACGAGCGCGAAGACCGCGAGGAGCGTGAAGAACGCCCTGAGCGTGCCCCACGCGAGCCACGGAATGCCGCGCAAGCCGGCGGCCACGTGGTCGAGGCTCCCGTCATCCCCGCCGCTGCGGCGGCTACGGAAGTCGTCGAAACCGTGACCCATCTCCAGGATCCGACTCCTGCTGAGATCGTGGAAGCCGCGGTTGAGAACGTCGAGGCCGTCGGTGCACCGGAAGTCATCGTCGAAGCTGTCGAGCATCAGGTCGCCGAAGCGGTCGATGCAGAGCCTGCTTCCGAAGAGGAGAAGAAGGACGCCTGATCCGTTTCAGCAAAGACGAAATTTCAAACCCCGCCCGGTTCGCCGCGGCGGGGTTTTTCATGTAGAAGTGGCTGGGGCGTCCCGCCCCAGGCCGTTGCCGGAGCGTCCCACTCCGGTCTTCAGGCACTCCGGATGAGTGAGAACCAGGTCCGATCCTTCCATGTTCACCCCCGCACAAAAAGACGGGGCAGGATGCCCCGGCAACGGCCTGGGCCAAGATGGCCCAGCCACATTCGGAAGATCCAGCTAGTCCGCTGATCTGCTCCTTGCCCCTCCGGCATCGACCTGACTAGGCTTCCTCCCTGATGGCCACCGCTGAAGACCAGATTCAGAAACCTGCCGGATGCAATGGCACCATCCTGTGGATCATCAGCCTAGGGATCTTCTTGGTGATCCTCGCTTATGGAATTCCCATTGCTGCCAGTCATACGAACCTCAGGGAGGGATTGCAGGTGGGACTGATCAACGGTGTCCTTATAGGAACAGGAGTCAGCATCCTCTATCTGATTTGGTGCGCTCTGGTCTGTGTTGCTTCGAGGAAGCGCTGGAAACCATGGCGGAAGCTTCTGCTGCTGTTTCCGCCGATTCTGATGTTCGGCTCCGTAGTGGTATCCCTGGTGATGAATCCACCCACGGCGGAGAACGCCTTCCGGCAGGCCATGAAAGCGCCTTTCCCCGATAAATCGCAGAACCTTCGTTACCACTCCTGGGGAGGTGGCATCACCGACAGGACGACAGTCTGGTGCTTTGAGACCACTCCGGAGGCGGTGGAGAAATTGATTGATGAAATGGATCTCGACAGCAAGTGGGTCTGGTCGCCGGAAGATTCCCGATCTTTCCCAGGTAACTGGCCATTCCCGGACACCCCGGATCTTCAGCGATGGAAAGGGAGCGAACGCCACGAAGGGCAGAGGAGGTCATCCTTCCGTTCACTCATCATCGATAAGGAACGGCGTCTTGTCTATGCCTCCTACACTACCATTTAATGGAATCCGGCAGTATCCGGATCAAAGCCCGCTCTGCTGGATCAGGTCCCGGAGCTGGGTCTGGAATTCCATCACATCCTCCTGGGACGGACGGTAGCCGGGGGTATCCGCGTCGAGGCCGGGGCGGCCGTTCTGGTCGAGCATCCAGATGCCGGTTTCGCCATCGCTGAAGGTCACCCGGCCGCTGACCAGCGAACCCGGCAGGGCCACATGATCCATCGTCACTGTCACGGTACCGGTCGCAACGGGAGCTTCGGCTTCCGGCTTTTTCTCCTCTTCCTTCTTCTGCTCCTGAAGCTTGATCTCCAGATCCAGAACAAGGAAACGGGCATCCATGTAGCTGATGGAGATGTCGAACTCATCCTTCAGCCGTTTCTGGAGGTCGGAGATGGTGGCGCCTTCCGCTGCCCAGGCATGGAGGGAGTCTTTCTGTTCCGGGGTGAGTTTACTGGCGCTGAACATGGTGCTGTTCTGACCCATTGGGGCGGATTGCCAAGCCCCAAGAAAAGGAATCTGCCGGATCAGCCGTAGGTGCCGTTCTGGCGTGCTTCCACGGCGAGCCGGAACGCCTCTTCCTCCCCATGCTTTTTCACGGAGAAGCGGATGCTGCGCCGCTGGCCCGGGGAAGGGGACCAAGTCGCCTGCCAGAAGTAATACGTCACCCCGTTGGCACCGGAGATCGTCACTTTCGAGACACCCACGACACCGGAGGAGTTGCGGGAAGACTTCGAGCAGACACGGGCTCTTTCGTCTTCGGCGAAAGTTTTGAGAAGGTCGTCTCGCCACTTTCTGGCCGCTGCCAGTGATGCGTCGATGCCACCGTAGCGGCGGTCCGCAAAATACTTCGCATACCGCGTACCCCGCCGCTGCAGGCGCACCTGCCAGCCGAAGGTGCTGCTTTCAGCCCGTTCCATCCGGGTGATCGCAAAATTATCCGTCGCAACTTCCATGGGTCCGATGGTAAGGTTGGGGCGCTTCCGGCACTTGTCAAAGCGAAGCTTGTCAAGGGGGGCAAACCTCCGGGAAAGTCGGACGTGCTGCGGACTCTGGAAGAACACTTTGGTTTCGACGTTTTCCGGGAGGGGCAGGAGCCGGTGATCAACGCCCTGATGGAAGGGCGGTCCGCTCTGGCGGTTTTTCCAACGGGCGGAGGGAAATCCCTCTGCTACCAACTTCCCGCGCTGCTGCTGGATGGTGTGACCCTCGTGATTTCCCCTCTGATCGCGCTGATGAAGGATCAGGTGGACCGCCTGACGGCGCGGGGGATTTCCGCGGCGCGGCTGGACTCCACGCTGGACGCGGCGGAGGTGATGGAGATCAACCGGCGGCTGGATGCCGGGGAACTCAAACTGCTCTACGTGGCCCCTGAGCGCCTAACGAACGAGCGGTTCCGGCAGCGGCTGGAACGCCTGCCGATCGCCATGGCGGCCATCGATGAGGCACACTGCATTTCGGAATGGGGGCACAATTTCCGCCCTGACTACCTGAAGCTGGCGATGATCCTGAAGGACCTGGGCGTGAAACGGATCCTCGCCCTGACGGCGACGGCCACGCCATCCGTTGCGGAAGATATCCGGGGACGCTTCGGCATCGCCCGGGAGGATCACATCCAGCTCAGCTTCCACCGCACGAATCTGGATCTGAGAACCACGGTCTGCGGGGTGAGGGAGAGAAAGGCGTTGCTGCTGGAACGCATCCGCGGGACGGATGGTGCCGCGGTGGTCTATGTCACGCGGCAGGAAACGGCCGAAGAGATCGGCACCTATCTGGCCCGCAACGGGGTTTCCGCGCAGGCCTACCATGCGGGGCTGCCGCCGGAGACGAGGGCGGCGGCGCAGATCGCCTTCATGGACGGGACGGTGCGTGTCATTGTCGCCACCATCGCGTTCGGCATGGGCATCGACAAGGCGGACATCCGTGCGGTGTACCATTACAACCTGCCGAAGAGCCTGGAGAACTACAGCCAGGAGATCGGCCGGGCGGGCCGTGATGGAAAGCCGGCGGTGTGCGAGATGCTCGCATGTGGTGAGGATCTGGTGACGCTGGAGAATTTCATCCACGCGGACACTCCCACGAAGCGGGCGCTGGCCAATCTCCTGGACCGGGTGCTCCGGCTGGGCACGACCTTTGATGTTTCCGTCTATGACCTCTCGGTGTCGTGCGATATCCGGACGCAGGTCGTGGCCACGGTGATGACCTACCTGGAGACGGATGGACACATCACGGCCACCGGCACGTTCTACTCCACCTACCGGGTGAAGCTACTGCAACCGCAGGAACGGATCTTCAGCGGACGTCCGCCGGAGGAGGCCGATTTCCTGCGGAAGCTCTGGAAGCTGGGGGAGGAAAAGCGGACATGGAGATACTTCGATCCATCTGCCGCAGCGGCGACACTGGAGGTGACGCGGGAGCGCGTGGTGGCCGCCCTTTCCGAACTGGAGCGGGCAGGGGACGTGGCCCTGGAAATCTCCGGCGTGAGGCAGGGCTACCGCATGCTCAAGGAGGGCAATCCTCGTGAGATCGCCGAGCGTTTCGCGGAAAAATTCTCCCGCCGGGAAACGGCGGATCTGGATAGGCTCGGGATGGTTTCCGATCTGCCTGGTCGCGGAGAATGCCTCACCGGTTGCCTGACCGGATATTTCGGGGAGTTCCTGCCGGAGCCATGCGGCCACTGTGACCGTTGCCGGGGATTGAAGCCGGAATCGATCCGTCGCCCGCAGGTGAGAAAGGCCGAGGATGGGGAATGGGCGGTGATGAAAGGCCTGATCGATGAACGGCATCCGGCCCTCGCCACCCCGCGGCAGCTCGCCCGGTTTCTCTCAGGCATGACCAGCCCGGCGGCAACTCGTGCGGGACTGACCCGCCACGACGCCTTCGGGATGCTCGCGGACATTCCATTCCGGGAAATCCTGGATCAGGTGAACGCCGCGAGAGGGTGATCCCAACGCGGGGCCTCAACCGATCTTGTAGCTCACCCGATCGTCTGTCTCCAGGTAGTCGAACAACGTGCTGGTCTGTGGATCGATGCCGACCTCGCCGCAGACACCGATGAACCAATCCCTCTTCTCCGGGTTTTCGTAAGGGTGATAGGCCTCGATCTCATTGGACCAGGCATTCTTCTCGTCCTCGGTCTTCGGCGTGCCGTTTGCATCGAGCCACGCGGCGATCTCCGTGTCGGACGCTCCCTTCTCGAGCTCCTTGCGGACGTCCGCCCCCTTCACACCCTTGAAACCGAAGAGCATGTTGTCGAGGGGGCAGTCGAAGTGGAAATCACCCAGCGTTCCGGCGATATCCGCACGCCCCTTGTCCGCCATGCGGGACAGGATGGCGTAGCCACCGATGCGGACTCGTGGGCTGGTGGGGGCTTCCTTGGACAGATCTTTGGCGTTGCTCATGATGTTGGTTTGGTTAGACCGCCAACAAACGGCTGTTGGAGCAGTTGTCAAATGATGGCGCAAGGGAAGGTGCCGCCCCCCGCGGCTTTCCCGGGGGGGAGGATTGGTAATGTAGCTCTCCCTCGCTGAACGCCTTGCGACCCTCTCGCCTCAGATTGAGCGCAGGTAGTCATGGAACGCGGCGGTATTAGTGCCGAGCTTTGTGGCGACCTTCGGCTTGTCCGCCAGAACGGCGAGGCGTTCGGGGATCTCGATGACGCCTTTGCCGAGTTCCGCTTCCATGACGTCCGGGAACTTCGACGGATGGGCGGTTTCCAGGCTGATGGTGGCGGTGCCGGGGTGACCGGCGCGCCATTGGCGGGCGGCCAGCCATGCGACCGCGCCGTGTGGGTCGATGTCGTAACCGTGGATCGACTTCACCTCGCGGATGGCCGCGCGGGTCTGGTCGTCGCTGAACATGACGCCGTGGATCTTCGCCTTCATGGAGTCCCATGAACCACCGAAGAGCGCCTGCATGCGGACAAAGTTAGACGGTGCGCCGACATCCATCGCGTTCGAGATGGTGGCCACGCTCGGGCGCGGCTGATAGTCGCCGGAGGAAAGGTAGGCGGGCACCACGTCATTGCGGTTGGTCGCGGCGATGAAGTGGTCCACCGGCAGGCCGAGCTGTGCGGCCAGCAGTCCGGCGGTGAGGTTGCCGAAGTTGCCGGATGGCACCACGAACACGGGCTTCACCCCTTCCGGAAGCTGGCGGGCACTGTGGATGTAGTAGAAGCTCTGCGGGACCAGGCGGGAAAGGTTGATGGAGTTCGCGGAGGTGAGGTTCAGCTTCGCGGACAGCTCCTGGTTCAGGAAGGCGGACTTCACCAGCGCCTGGCAATCATCGAACGAGCCGGCGATTTCCAGCGCGGTGATGTTGCCGCCCAGAGCGGTGAGCTGCTTCTCCTGGAGGCCGGAGACCTTGCCCTCCGGATAGAGGATGATCACGCGGGTCCCGGGGACGTTGTGGAACGCGGATGCGACCGCGCCGCCGGTGTCGCCGGAAGTGGCGACCAGAACCGTCAGTTCCTGGTCCTCGTCGCGGGTCAGCCAGCCCATCAGGCGGGCCATGAAGCGTGCACCAAAGTCCTTGAAGGCGAGGGTAGGGCCGTGGAACAGCTCGAGGATGTGGTCGCCGGGTGCCAGTGTCACCAATGGCGCATCAAAGGTCAGTGTTCCTTCCACGATGTCCTTCAGCGCGTCGTGCGGCACGTCCTCGCCGAAGAAGGCCTCCGCCACCGCGTAGCCGATCTCCTGGAAGGAAAGGTAGCGCCAGATTTTCCAGAAATCCTCGCCCAGCACCGGCAGTTTGTCCGGCATGTAGAGTCCGTTGTCCGGTGGCAGGGAGCGGAGGATCGCTTCCTTCAGGTCAACACGGTGGGCGGGATTGTTGGTGGAGTGGTAAAGCACGGCGGGGGTGGAAGTTTCGGAGGTCGGGAAGAGAATGCCAAGCCTCGGTTGGATTTTGTGAGAGTCTGTCAGGGCTGAATCTGGTCCTTCAACCACTGATGCTCCGCCGGATTGGAGATTTCCGACATGAGCCCATCAATCGGAATCGCAAGTGTTTCTGTACGGAAAAAATTCCCGGGGTGGGCGTCAAAGAGGGCGATCCGGCGTTCCGGATGGTAGAAGGAAATGGATCCAGCCTTTCCGATCTGGAGCCTGCCAAGCGAGCGGTAGCCGAATGCCTCCATCTGGTGACACATTTCTTCTTCGGTCGCGGGCGTTCCAGCGATGTCTGGCTGCGAGATGATCAAACTGGGTTCGGGTAAATCAAGATACCCCTCCAAACGGACATCATCTCCGAACTCCCGATTATGAAGGATCATCCGTTCGATGTATTCAGACGGCAACAGTTCCCGCGCGAACACGCGGCTGATCTGAAAGGGCGGTAGTGATTCAAAGTCGAACTCCGCTCCCACGCCGGCTTTTCCTGGATGAGTGATTTTCCACCAACACAGCTCCCTTTCGTCGAAGGAAACGGTGTGTTCCCCGTGAGAGCTCCGTCGAGAAAGCTTCAGCGTCGGGTCTTCACCGAAGAGACGGCCTTGGTGCTTTGCCCACTTGCGGAGGACGTCGCGCTCCGCTGAGCGAACTGAATGGAGGCTTTCTCCGCCGCGTCGTGTTGAGCCCACGCTTCCTCTGAGGTGCGCTGCGGCATCTTCAAGCGAGCTTGGCGCATTTCTTCCCGGACACATGATTCCTTGGACATCGGGGGGCTATTCTAGGGCCGCGGGGCCGGGAAAGCGAGGGAAAACCCGCTTTCCCGCAATGCCGGTGGCTCAGGAAATCACGTGCACACCCGTCGTGTTGATGGGCGAGACGTAGGCTTGGTTGGTGAGCGGGACGGCGGAGAACACCTTGGAGACGGCGTCCGCCACCTTGCGGGCGGTTTCCTCTCCCTCGCAGAGCGCGAAGACGGACGGACCGGCACCGGAAATGGAGAAACCGAGAGCACCGGCAGCGAGTGCGGCGCGTTTCGCCTTGTAGAAATCCGGGATCAGCTTCTGGCGGCGTGGCTCCGCGATCACATCGTGGATGGAGCGGGAGATCATGCCGTAGTCTTCCTGGATCAGGCCGCAGATGAGGCCGCCGAGGTTGCCGATCTGCTGGGTGGCGTTTTCGAGCGGGATTTCCTTCGGCAGGATCTCGCGGGCGACCTTGGTGAGGATCTCGATGTCCGGGTGGACGACGGCCGCCCACAGGTTCTTCGGCGCGGGGAGCTGGGCGATGTCCAGCTCCGCGTTGGAGCGGATGAAGACGATGCCGCCCATGAGGCAGGGGCCGACGTTGTCCGCGTGCCATGCGCCGTCGGCGAAGGCCTCACCGGCCATGGTGAAGGGGAGGAGTTGCTTGCGGCTGAGCGGTGAGCCGATCAGCTTGTTCACGGCGTAGGCACCCGCCACCGCGGAAGCGGCGGAGGAGCCGAGACCGGAGCCGAAGGGCATCTTCTTGTGGATCTCCATCTCGATTCCGCGGTCCATCATGCCGAGGTGCTTCAGCAGGTCCAGCGCGGCCACTCCGGCGGTGTTCTGGGCGGGGTTTTTCGGCAGCTTGCCGTTGTCGCCGGTAATCTTGGTGATGTGCAGCCCGGGTTTGTCTGAATGACGGACGACCACTTCGTCACCCGGTGCGTTGATCGCGAAGCCGAGGACGTCGTAGCCACAGGCGACATTCGCCACCGTGGCCGGGGCGAAGACGCGGATTTCTTTGGAATCGGGCATGACTGGATGGAGTGGAAATGCCGCCACTGGCGGCGGGCGGGATGTTTAGGCGGACAAGGCCGGGTGTTCAAGCGCGGAGACGGGGTGGCGGGCGTGGGCGATGTACACCGCTTCACGGATCCTGCTGGACAGGAGACTTTCCTGTCCGCGGGCGGCTGGAACATGGGAGCAGGATCGCCAGCGTAAGAAGAACAACCAGCGCACCGAAGATGAGTTCCGCACCGGGACTGCCCCCGCCGAGGATGCCGGAGAGATTGATGGAAGTGTGGAAAACGGAAGCCAGCAGGATGCTGCGGGTCCGGCGATAGAGCCAGCCGAACCAGAGGCAGAGCACCACCGCGAAAGCCAGGTAGGGGCCGAATGACATATGTTCATGGCTCAGGCCGGGGATGAGGAACAGCGGGAGGTGCCAGCAGGCCCACAGGATACCGAGGATGACGGCGGCAAGGACAGGACCATGCCGGCTCTCCAGCCGCGTCTGGGCGTAGCCGCGCCACCCGATTTCCTCAAACACGGCGGCCAACGGCAGGACAGCCAGGAAGATGGCGATTGGCAGAGGAAGAGCGGGAACGGGGACATGCGGCGGCTTGGGAGGAAAGCCCGTGGCGGCCTGGATGCCGATGGAAGCGGCCATCAGCAGAGGTGGACCCGCCAGCGCGACGGCCCACCAGCGGAAAGGGACCCGCCAGCGGAGGAGTCCGGAGAGCAGATCTAGGATACCGGGTTTTCCTCCGGTGACACCCACCACGATGAGGGCGGCGACGGTGGGGCCGCTGGCTCCCACGATGAAGAGAATGGGGAGGGTCACCGGACCGGCCAGCAGAAATGGGATGCATGAACCCCATGAGATGGAGAAAGCCAGGAAGAAAAAGGCGACCAGAGGAAACCGGCGGATGAGGCGCGCTGCCATCCCCGGTTATGCAATGCCCGGCCGGTGCTCCGTCAAGCACTGGTGCCGGGACGGAACGGGATGGCCGGAAAAGCGAAACCGCCGCTTCCCTGAGGAGAGCGGCGGTTTTCTGCTTCGAGCCAATTTTGGAAAAATTGGCGACCCGTAAGGGAGTCGAACCCTTCTTGCCAGAATGAAAATCTGGAGTCCTAACCGATAGACGAACGGGTCGTTGTCGCGGTGCGGGGCGAAAGAAACGACAGAGGCCCGGGTTGCGCAAGATTTTTCTGAGTGATTTTTCTGATTCATGCCGGGGATGCATGAAATTCCACGCAACAAAGTGACGGAGGCATGGTTGCGGCTTGTCAAGAGGGGGAGGATTCCTAGTCTTTTCCGCCTCCGGTTGATCCCAATCATTCACCGGAAATCTCTTTGTCATGAACACGACCCTGCTCGCAACCGCTGCCAATGAAGCCCGTGGCCTCGCCATGGATGCCGTCCACGCCTGTTCCTCCGGCCACCTCGGCCTGCCACTCGGCTGCGCGGACATCGGCGCGGTGCTGTTCGGCGAAACCCTCCGCTACAACCCGGACGCGCCGAAGTGGCTGAACCGGGACCGTTTCATCCTCTCCGCCGGCCACGGCTCCATGTTCATCTACGGCTGGCTGCACCTGGCCGGATACGCGGTGCCGCTGGATGACGTGAAGAACTTCCGCCAGCTCCACTCCATCACCCCCGGCCACCCGGAGTTCCATGAAACCCCGGGCGTGGAGGCCACCACCGGCCCGCTCGGCCAAGGCGTGGGCAATGCCGTGGGCTATGCCCTCTCCGGCAAGCGCGCCGCCGCACGCTTCAACACCGCGGAGCACACCCTCTTCGACCACAGCGTGTTCGCCCTCCTCGGCGACGGCTGCCTCCAGGAAGGCGTGGCCAAGGAGGCGATCGCCTTCGCCGGCCACAACAAGCTGGATAACCTGGTGCTCATCTATGACTCCAACGACGTGACGCTGGACGCCATGGCGGACGTGACGCAGAGCGAGAACGCCGAGCAATATTTCACCTCCCAGGGCTTTGACGCCGTGACCATCGACGGCCACGATTTCGCCGCGATCGCCAAGGCGCTCGACCACGCCCGCAACGACAAGAACGGAAAGCCGAAGGTCATCATCGCGAAGACCATCATCGGCAAGGGCATCGCCGAAGTGCAGGGCACCGCGAAGGGCCACGGTGAAGGTGGCGCGAAGTTCGTGGATGCCGCCAAGCTGGGCCTCGGCCTGCCGGAAGGCTCCCACTTCTATGTTTCCGAGGAAACCCGCAACTTCTTCTCCGAGCGCAAGGTCGGCCAGAAGGCCGCGTTCGACGCATGGCAGGCCACCTATGACGCGTGGTCGAAGGTGAACCCGGACCTTGCCGCGGAACTCACCGCCGGTGTCGCCCAGTCCGTTCCAGCCGATCTCAGCGACAAGATCCCGGCCTTCGCCGCGGACTACAAGGACGCGACCCGTTCCGCGGGTGGCACCGTCCTCAACGCGGTGGCAAAGGCGATCCCGCAGGTCATCACCGGCAGCGCCGACCTCTTCGGCTCCACGAAGAACTACATCAATGGCGGCGGTGATTTCTCCGCCACCAACCCGACCGGCCGCAACATCTGGTTCGGCATCCGGGAGCACGCCATGGGCGCCATCTGCAACGGCATCGCCTATGACGGCCTGTTCCGCATCAGCGGCGCCACCTTCCTCGCCTTCGCGGACTACATGCGCGGCTCCATCCGTCTCGCCGCGCTTGCCGGTCTGCCGGTGACCTTCATCTTCACCCACGACTCCGTCGGTGTCGGTGAGGACGGCCCGACCCACCAACCGGTGGAAACCGTCAGCGGCCTGCGCGTGATCCCGAACCTGGATGTGATCCGCCCGGGTGATGCGGAGGAAACCGCCGGTGCCTTCATCGCCGCGCTCAACCGCACGGATGGCCCGACCGCCCTCATCCTCAGCCGCCAGGCCATCCCGCTCATGAACGACGTGCCGGTGCAGGAGCGCCGGGACGGCACCGTGCGCGGCGGCTACATCGCCGTGAAGGAAAAGGGTGAACTCACCACCATCCTCCTCGCCACCGGATCGGAAGTGCAGCACGCCGTTGCCGCCGCCGCCGAGCTGGGCGATGGAGTCCGCGTCGTTTCCCTGCCATGCCTCGAGCGTTTCGAGCGCCAGAGCCCGGAGTACAAGGAAAGCATCCTGCCGAAGGCCGTGAAGAAGCGCGTCGCCATCGAGGCGGGTGTTTCCGGCCTGTGGTGGAAATACGTCGGCGACGAAGGCAAGGTCATCGCCATCGACCGCTTTGGCATCAGCGCTCCTGGCAATACCGTGTTCAAGGAACTCGGCATCACCAAGGACGCCGTTGTCGCCGCCGCGAAGTGATCCTTCCGCAAGCTTGATTCCAATAAGGAAGCCCGGTCATGTGACCGGGCTTTCTTTTTGTGGGTAGCGAAGCTCGTGAGAGCTTCGGCGGGGAGGACTGGTGGGATCCCGGCGTATTCACCGCCGGTGGAGCGCGATGGAGGGCGCATCCGGAAACCGTTAGAGCGGCGGAGTTCCGAGGGTGGAGGAAAGATTGCCCAACCGAAGGTCTCACGATCTTCGCTACTCCTTGGATCTGTCAATGCGCGGGCTTCCCGCGCAGCTTGCGGATGCCGTTCACCAGCAGCAGCACGAGGATACCCGCGATGAGACCGCAGATGCCGTTGAGCAAGGACGAAACGATGGGGGCGAAAAAGCCGCCGGTCGCGGCCGCCAGATACTCGATCTGGAGATAAAGCCAATGGATTCCATGGACGACAATGCCGCCGCCCACCAGGAACATGGCGGCGGTTCCCAGGATGGAGAGCAGCTTCATCAGGAGTGGCGCGGCCCAGAGGATGCCGCGGCCAACCGCTTTCGGAGCCGCTCCTTCGCGCTGGGTGAGGTAGAGTCCGGCGTCGTCGAGCTTCACGATGCCGGCGACGAGTCCATACACGCCGACGGTCATGATCAGGGCGATGGAGGAGAGTGAAAGCGCCTGGCGGACGAGATTCTCCTTTTCCACGACTCCCAGCGTGATGGCGATGATCTCCGCGGAGAGCACGAAGTCCGTGCGGATGGCACCCTTGATCTTATCCGCCTCTGTTTCCACCTTCTCTTGTGGTGTGGTGGCTGCCAGTTCGGAAAGGTTCTGTCCTGCTTCCTCCGCGGTCTTTTTCCCGCGTTTCTGGAGCGCATGATGGAGTTTTTCGACACCCTCGAAGCAAAGGTAGAGTCCGCCGATCATCAGCAGCGGGGTGATGGCCCATGGCGCGAAGGCGCTGATGAGCAGGGCCAGCGGGACGAGGATGAGCTTGTTGACGAAAGAGCCCTTCGCCACCGCCCACACCACGGGCAGTTCCCGATTGGAAACCACACCGCTGACCTGCTGGGCGTTCAGGGCCAGATCATCCCCCAGCACGCCTGCCGTTTTCGCAGCGGCCTTCTTGGTGAGGATGGAGACGTCATCAAGGATCGACGCTATGTCGTCTAGAAGGGTGAGGAGGCTGCCTGCGGCCATGTTGGCAGGATGATCCGCGAGGTTCGGTGAAAGTCGATGACGGAATTGGAGATCCCGGCGTCACTTCTTCGCGGACTTCGACGGGTCGGCGTCCGGCTGGATCTCCTTGCCGCCGGAGGGGATGCAGATGAGATTCCGCGCCACATCGATGTATTGCCCTTGGGCGGAGGCGTGCATGTAGAGCTTCTGCTTCCTGCGCTTCAGGGTTTTCAGGATTTCCCCGGCCTGTTCCTCGTCGATGCGATCCTGGAAGTCGGCGAACCAGTAGATCGCGTCCACCTTGTCGAACTCGCGGGCAAGGATGGCGTCGGCGGTGGATTTCGGCCCCTCCGGGTCGTTGTAGTAGGTGTTCTGGCGATCGGCGAAGACCTCATAAACCTCCGGCACGGGGAGGGGACGGCTGAAGTCCACCTTCGTTCGGGAGTCCTTCTTTTCATCCCGGTAGAAAGGATCCTGATAGAGGTACCAGAAGCGTTTGAAGGAATCCTCGCTGCCGCCGCGGCGCATATGGGAGACCACCGCGTCGATGTTGGGGCGGGTTTTGCCCCCGCTGATCCCGCAGCCGACATGCAGCACGACGGGACTGCCTTTCGCCACGCGGTCCAGTTCGTGGATGACCTTCGGAAGGTGCTTGGTCATGGATCCGGAGACGTCCAGCACCACACCGATGGAGCGGACGTTGAGCGTGGTGCCGAAAACGATGAGACCCTTTCCGCCGGCCATCCCGTTCCCCATACCCATTCCGTCGCCGGTGCCCATGCCGGTTCCATTTCCGGAGCCTCCTCCGCTGCCCGCACCACCCATTCCTCCGGTCCCCATACTGCCGCCGAGCGCGCCCAGCGAGCTCATGCTGCTGGAGGATGTTGGCTCCGGAAGAGTGAAGGCGCTGGCCACATTTGCCGCTGCGACGCGGGCGGTATTCGGCTTTGCGATGCTCGCCTGCATCTTTTTCTGGCTGGGGGAGGAGGCTGGGGCACCTCCACCGCCTCCGCTTGGTTTGAAATCGACGGTCTTCTCCGGTTCGGGCGGAATGACGGCGATGACCAGGAAAATGCCGATGGCCACGATGACCGCGTGGACGAGCAGTGAGATGGCGAGCGATCCGGCCCCCAGCTTGCGGAGGAAGCTCCCTTTCGCAGGTTTCAGGAGAATGCCGGAACCATCTTGGTCCGGGGTGAGATCGGTGGATGGGTCGGTGGCCGTTTTCATCAGGTAGTTCGCAAGCCGCAAGGCTGGAAAGCTGGACACAGTCTGCCCCCGAACAGGGGCAGGGCATCCCCCGATAAGCGACAGTCTTGTGACATGCGCGGGCGCATGGGGCGGGAACTGGTGCCGGACAATCAATGTTTCCCATCTACCAATGGGCCTTTGAAACCAAGCATTCTTCAAGGATTTGGCACTTGTTGTGGGGAAATTCCGCAGGTAATCATGCGGGTTCACCGGGCCACCAGTGGCGCCTGACCGAGTAACTTCCCCCCATTTACTCATGAAACTGCTGAAAGCCTACCGGAAGATCTCCGATCTTCCTCTGCACCGTCTTTTGAAAGGAACCGCCGGACGGATGCTCATGTCCGTAAGGCCGGATCTCTCCAACGAGATCAGGAACAAGCCGTTCTCAAACCATCCGCCGCTCAGCGGACGGCTCATCCGGAACGGCCACTTCATGAAAGCGGTCGGCGACGAGGACCACGCGATGATCCGTGACTTCCTGCGGGACTATTGGTCCTCGGGAGCTTCGGATGAGTTCTATGAAGGGCTGTCGCATCGCTACGAAACGCTTTTCCTGGCCTACCATTCCTCGATCGTGGATGAAACCCGCCGGGTGATGGCGGATATGCCCGCGCCCCTCCGCCGGATGGTGGAGATCGGTTCCGGCGATGGGAAGATCCTGGATCATTTCCGCCGCTGTCTCCCGGATCTGGCGGAGTTCCATGGCGTGGATGTCAATCTGCCGCAGGTGGAGAACAACCGCCGCATCCATGCGGAAAGCGGACGGATGTGGTTCCATCACTCGGACGGTCTGCGCTGGCTGGAACAGAACGGCGGACGCGGCACCGTGTTGGTCACCAATGGCGGGGTGCTGGAATATTTCACCAGGCCGGAGTTGCAGGGGCTTTTCGGACGCATGGGCCGGGAGTGGGGGAACTGTGTGGTCTCGCTGACGGAAAGCATCGCCGCGGACCATGACCTGGCGCGTGAGCCCGGCACGTATCCCTACGGCTGGGAGCTTTCCCTGTCGCACAACTACGTCGCCCTCCTGCAGGAGGCGGGTTTCACCATCACCCACGTGAATGACAGGCTCACCACGCCCGAGGAGGCTGATACGGTGGGGCGCTGGCTGCAGGTGGTGGCGGTGGCTCCCTGAACGGCGGAGGATCAGCGCCTGCGGCGGAAAGCCAGCAGTCCGGTGAGGCCTGCGAACAACGCCAGGGAAGACGGCTCCGGGATCATGGCCACCGTGTCTCCGGACGCACGGGCGAGCACGACTCCCGGCATCGGCTTGTTCTCTTCCTCGGCAAAGGAACCCCACTTCTGCACGCGGTCGGTGTGGTTGTCGGTTTCGAATCCACTGCCGGAGGTGTTGCTGAAGACGATGCGGTCCCAGGTGGTGTCGCCTTCGCCGAAGAAGTTCACGAAGGCATAGGGTTCTCCGGCGTTCCCGCCTTGGAAATCACCCTCGTTGGGGTTGCCGTGGTATTCCCTCGAAGTGGCGAGGCGTGAGAGCAGGGTCTCAGTGCTGAAGCGGGCGATCAACGTGTCACCACTGTAGAAGGAAAGCTCGTTCTGGTTGTCACCGGCGGACCACCACATGCCGAAGTAGGCGTGGTTGTCGTTGAAGCTGAGGGTGGAGGTCTCCACTCCACCGGCACCCTGCACGGCGTAGCGGGAACCGTCCGTTCCCGCGCCGCCATAGACATCGGCGTTCTTGATGGTCAGCCGGTCATAGGTGCCGACACCATCCCAACTGACATTGGTCAGGTTTCCGGTGGAGAGGTTGTTGAAGTCGAAAACGCTCGTGTGGGAGAGCGTGGAATTCACACTGCCCGGATTCTCCGCGTAGGTGATGAGAAGGGAGTTCTGGGCGAGTGCGGTGCCGATGGATGCTGCCATCAGGGCAAACGCGGCCGTGAGGCCGAGGGGGCGTTTCATTTGGGGGTGGAAAGGGGGAGGGGGGGCTAACGGAGACAGATTCCCATGGTTTCCGGATTTCCACCATTCCGTGATCGCGGGAGTCCCGCGGAGTTTTTTCCGATAAGCTGGGCCCCGGTGGGGTGTCCCATTGCTTCGGGAGATTCAGTCGATCCTTTCGATCTTATGGCTGGTGCCATCATTGCCGATCAATTCGGCGGAGCGGGATTTGCCGTTCCAGATGAATCTCAGGATAACGGATTTGTCCATGAAGGGCCGCAGTTCGACTGGGCCTTGTTCAGATACCCTCCAGTTGAAATTCGATTGGCTCCAACTGCATTTCAGAACGCCATCCGGCCTGAACCTGATCCATCTCGATTGGTCGGGGTTTTCGGAAAACAACGCGGAGGGAAGCTTCCAGCGGGTGTCCGCGAGTTTTCCGACATCGATGGGGGGCGCGGTGATGGTGCCGGCAGCCGCAGCATTTCTCGCCTCATCGATCTTCTTGATCTCCCGATCCACCGCGACAGCCATATCCAGTTGTCCAAGCCGGGTGTGTTTCAGTTTCAGCGCCTCCAGCGCCTCCGCGTATTTGCCGGAAAGCGGACCGTTCACCCGTGCTGAGGACTCCAGATAGCCCCGCTTCAACGCTGATAGGTCAGCGGGAATCGGTTGCTTTGATGCGGAGTTGCTCCCGCGTGTAATGGATCTGATCTCGGCATCGGTCGCCAACGCGGCTTCGAGATCGCCGGTTTGGGAATACTTCAACTTCAGCGAATGAAGGGCGTCGATGTATTTGGTCCGCAACGGTGAAACGGCCTCTTCCAAAGCCCGCTCGTAGGAAACCCTCAGGGTGGCCAACTCATCGGGAGCCGGGCCTTGCGCGTTGGCCGGAAGCGCGGCGCAGACAGCCAATGCGAACGCAATGAGGGATGTCTTCATGGATCTTCGGATGCTCCATCAACCGGGAGATCCTGTCATCCCAAAAGTGCCGGGGAGATGGCGGCGATGTCCCGCCGGGTCAACGCCTGAACTGGGTGACCTTGTGGGAGCTGTCCTCGGTGCTGATCGTGGCGGTGGGGGACTCGTTGTCCCACTCGAATTTCACCGCCTTCTGCCGGTTCTTGAATGGATAAAAGAGAACGTGGCCATCCCCGGACAGCTTCCAGTTGAAGTTGGCGGTGTTCCACCCGCAGACGAGCCGGCCGTTGGGGGCGAACTGGACCCACTGGCGGTTCGACTCACCACCGGGGAGAAGCTTCTCCGGCATGCGCCATTTCAGTTCCGCCAGTTTTGCAGTGTCGATTTTCGTCGCGGAGCTTTTGGGAGACGCGGCTTCCGCGAGTGCGCTCCGGAGCTTGAGTTCCTTGTCCACCGCGACGGCTTCATCGAGTTTGCCGAGCTGGGTGAACTTCAGCTTCATCGCTTCAAGGGATGCGATGTATCTGCCCATGAGCGGATCAACGGCCTTGGCAGCGGCGTCGGTGTAGATGTTCCGGAGGGCGGCGAGATCTTCCGGGAGCGGTTCCCCGTTTGAAGGGGGCTTGCCGTCGCCGGTGTCCGCCATCCGTTTGATTTCGCCATCAACGGCGAGCGCTCCGTCCAGATCTCCGGACTGGGTGTATTTCAGCTTCAGGGAGTGGAGGCTGTCCACATAGCGCTTCTTCAATGGGTCCAGCACCGCCAGGCTCTCCCTTTCATACGCACCCTGCAAGACGGCGAGCGCCTCCGGCGTTCCCTGCGCAAGGCATGGGGCAGCCGAAAGGACAAGCGTCAGCAGAATGGAGAAGGCTTTCATCGAATGACAAGAATCCCTGCTGTTCTTGGCGCTTCAAGGAAAAACGGGGTGGGTGCAGGTTGATGGCCGTGGGATGGCAGCCCATCCCACGGAACCCCATCCGTCACTCCAGCCTCGCCAGCAGGTCGTCGCTGTCCACTTGATCGCCTTTCTTGACGAGGATCTCCTTCACGGTGCCATCTGCGTTGGCGGAGACGGTGGTGAGCATCTTCATCGCCTCCAGGACGATGAGCTTGTCCCCCGCCTTCACTTCCTGACCGGCGGAGACGGCCACTTCCGTGACCATGCCGGGCATCGGTGCACAGGCTTGCACCGGTGATGACGGATCGCCCTTCGGGCGGCTGGCTTTCGAGACGGAAACGAGCGACTTGTCCGCGACGACGGATTCGCGGGGCATGCCGTTGAGTTCGTAGAACAAGGCGCGGCGGCCCTCGCTGTCCGGCTCACCGATGGAGATGAGCTTGATGATGAGGATTTTCCCGGGGTCGATCTCGACCTCGATTTCCTCACCGATCTGCAGGCCGTAGAAGAACGCCGAGGTCGGCAGGCCACTGAGGTCGTCGTATTTCTTCCGGAACGCGACGAAGTCGGAGAACACCTGCGGATACATCAGGTGGGAGTAGAGATCGTCATCGGTGGCGTCGCGGCCGAGTTTCGTGGTGAGTTCCGCGCGGGTGGCTTCCAGGTCGATTGGTTCCGCGAGTTCGCCGGGCCGCTTGGTGGTGGCTTTCTTGTTGCCGAGCACGACCTTCTGTACGTCCACGGGCCAGCCGCCGTCCGGTTGGCCGAGGCCGCCCGACAGCATGTCGATCACGCTTTCCGGCCAATCGATGGACCCGGGCTTCAGCTTCGGCACATCCGCGGACTTGATCCCGCGGGTGATGAGGAACATGGCCATGTCGCCGACCACTTTGGAGGATGGCGTCACCTTCACGATGTCGCCGAAAAGCTGGTTCACATCCGCATAGGTGCGGGCGATCTCGCGCCAGCGGTGGCCGAGACCCATCGCGTTCGCCTGCTCCCGGAGGTTGGTGTACTGGCCGCCGGGCATCTCATGGTCATAGACCTCCGCGGTGCCTGCGCGGGGCGCGGAGTCGAAGGGCTTGTAGAAGCCGAGGACTTCCTCCCAGTAGTCGGAAACCTCGTTGATCGCCTCGATGTCCAGGCCGGGATCCTGTTCGGAATTAGCGAGGGCCGCGCAGACGGAGTTGAGGTTCGGCTGTGAGGTGGAGCCGGAAAGGGAGGCCACGGCAAGGTCCGCGATGTCCACACCCGCACGCGCCGCGGCGATGACGGAGGCGGCGTTGAGGCCGGAGGTATCGTGGGTATGGAAGTGGATCGGGATGCCGATCTCGCCCTTCAGCGCCTTGACGAGATTGTAGGCCGCCTGCGGCTTGCAGAGGCCCGCCATGTCCTTGATGGCGAGGATGTGCGCGCCCATCGCTTCCAGCTCCTTCGCCTTGGCGACGTAGTATTTCAGAGAATACTTGTCCCGCTTCTCATCCAGGATGTCACCGGTGTAGCAGATGGCGGCTTCGCAGAGAACCTTGCCGTGTTCGCGGACGGCCTCCATGGCCACCTTCATGTTCGGCAGGTAGTTGAGAGAGTCGAAGATGCGGAAGATGTCCATGCCGCTGTCGGCGGCGTGTTTCACGAACCCGGCCACCACGTTGTCCGGATAGTTCGAGTAACCGACGGCGTTCGAGCCGCGGAAAAGCATCTGGAAAAGGATGTTCGGCATCTTCTCGCGGAGCTGGCGCAGGCGCTCCCACGGATCCTCGCTGAGGAAGCGCATGGCGGTGTCGAACGTGGCTCCACCCCAGTTCTCCAGGGAGAATAGCTGCGGCAGGTTGCTCGAATACGTTTCCGCGATGTGCAGCATATCCAGTCCGCGCATGCGCGTGGCAATGAGCGACTGGTGCGCGTCCCGCATCGACGTGTCCGTGATGAGGAGGCGCTTCTGGTCGAGGATCCACTGGGTGAATTTCTCCGGTCCCAGTTCCGTCAGCAGATGCTTCGTGTGCTTCGCAACGGGGTAGCCGCTTTCGCGCTTCGCCGGGATGGTCGCTGCGGGGAGAGGGGATGACGGCCTCCAGTTCTTTGCGGATGGATTCCCGTTGATGGTGATGTCGGAGAGGTAGGCAAGCGTGCGGGTGGCCCGGTCACGCTTGATCTTGAAGTTGAAGAGGGACGTTTTCGTGTCGATCAGCTTCGTGTGCGCCTGGCCGGTGCGGAAGGTCTCATCCGCGATGACGTTCTCAAGGAACGGGATGTTCGTCTTCACACCGCGGATGCGGAACTCGCGCAGGGCGCGGTCCATGCGCTGGCAGGCGATGGGGAAACTGCGGCCCATCGCGGTGACCTTCACCAGCATGGAGTCGTAGTAAGGGGTGACCACGGAACCCGCGTCGCCGGAGGCGGCGTCCAGACGGATGCCGAAGCCAGCGGCGGAGCGGTAGTTCAGGATGCGGCCATAGTCCGGCGCGAAGTTCTTCTCCGGATCTTCCGTGGTGACGCGGCACTGGATGGCAAAGCCATTGCACGGCATCTGGTCCTGCTGGGGGATGGCGATCTCATCCCCGAACAGCGAGTTTCCGGCGGAAACGAGGATCTGCGAGCGGACGAGGTCGATGCCGGTGACGCACTCGGTCACGGTGTGCTCCACCTGGATGCGCGGGTTCATCTCGATGAAGAACCAGTCGTTCTTGTCCATGTCGTAGAGGAACTCGACGGTGCCCGCATTGTTGTAGCCGATGCCCTTTGCAAGCGACACCGCGGCATCACAGAGTTCTTTGCGGACCTTCGGGTCGAGGTTCACCGCGGGGGCCACCTCCACCACCTTCTGGTAACGGCGCTGCACGGAGCAGTCCCGCTCGAAGAGGTGGACGACGTTGCCATGTTGGTCACCGAGGATCTGGACCTCGATGTGCTTTGCCCGGGAAATGTACCGCTCCAGGAAGACGGCGGCGTTTCCGAACGCGTTGAGCGCCTCATTCTGTGCCTCCGCGAGCAGGCCGGGAAGTTGGGAAGGTTTCTCCACCACGCGCATGCCCCGGCCACCGCCGCCGAAGGCAGCCTTGATGATGAGGGGAAAGCCGATTTCATGGGCCACGGTCAGCGCCTGGTCCGGGTCGGTGATCGGCTCTTCGGTGCCGGGCAGGGTGGGGACGTTGAATTTTTCCGCGAGCTGGCGGGCGGCGGTCTTGTCGCCCATGTTTTCCAGCAGCTCCGGGGACGGCCCGATGAAGGTGATGCCCTCCCGTGCGCAGGCGCGGGCGAAGGCGGCGTTCTCAGACAGGAAGCCATAGCCCGGATGGATCATCGTGACCCCTTTTGCCTTGGCCAGCTTCACGATCCCCTCGACATCCAGGTAGGCACCGACCGGCCCCTTGGAGGAGTCCAGTTGGTAGGCCTCGTCGGCCTTGAAACGGTGGATGGAGAAGCGGTCTTCTTCGGCGAAAATCGAGACGGTCCGGAGACCAAGTTCGTTGGCGGCGCGGAAGATGCGGATGGCGATCTCGCCGCGGTTGGCGGCCATCAGTTTTCCGGGATTGGATTGGGTTTCCAGCATGACGGCGGGAGTCTAAAGGGCCGGAAAAGCCAAGGGGAAGAGGGAATTTCCAATGATTCAAAGAACGCAACGGACCGGCGATGATGCGCCGTAATGTTTTTTTTGCCATTGCGGGGATTGTGGCATGTTAGGGCGATATGTGGACGATTTTAGCGCAGACAGTGGTGACGGAGCAGATGGTGGCTGCGGAGCCGCTGACATGGACGGAGCAGGTGACGCGCTACGGCCAGAAGGCCTTGGATTCCGCCGTCGCTTTCGCACCGAAGATCGGCATCGCGCTGGTGATCGGCCTGATCGGCTGGAAACTGGCGAATCTGCTCAGCAAGTGGCTGCACAAGCTGCTGGCGAACAAGCGGGTGGATCCATCGCTCCGACCGTTCCTGGGCAGCCTGCTGGACGCGGCGTTCAAGGTGGCGCTGGCGGTCACGCTGATCAACTATCTGGGCATACCGACGGCTTCGTTCGTCGCCGTCATCGGTGCGGCCGGTCTGGCGGTGGGTCTTGCCCTTTCCGGCACGTTGCAGAATTTCGCCGGTGGTGTGGTGCTGCTGATCATACGCCCATTCCGGGTGGGGGATTCCGTGAAGGCCCAGAGCTTCGAGGGCAAGGTGAAGGAGATCCAGATCTTCCACACGATCCTGCTCACGGCGGACAACCTCACCGTCTTCATCCCGAACGGAAAACTGGTGAACGAATCGATCCTCAACTTCACCACGGCCGGCACCCGGCGGGTGGATCTCACCTTCGGCATCGGTTATGACGACAGCATCGACCAAGCGCGGCAGGTGTTGCTGGACCTCGTCAAAAAGGACGGAAGGGTGCTGGAAAATCCCGCCCCAACGGTGGTGGTGAAAAATCTGGGAGACAGCACCGTGGATCTGCAGGCACGCTTCTGGGTGTCCACCAACGATCATTTCAAAGCCTCCTGCGACATCCGCGAACAGGCCAAAAAAGCCTTTGATGAGGAAAAAATATCACTGCCCTATCCCCAGGTGGACTACCATATCATCGAACACCCCGCCCAGCCGGCGACGACGGAGAGCTAGGGTGTGTGAGCGGAGGGACCATCGTCCTATGGGGCCTGTCCCAACTTTGGCCAGCAGTAAGACCCGAAGCACGACTGGGCCTCTTGTGAACCCACCGCGTGCCATCCGCAGCCGCTGACTTCCTCTTCCTGAAGGGAGAAGTCATGCGCGTGGGCGGAGGTGAACAGGTAGCGGAAATCGAAGTGCCAGTGGCCGTCCTCCTGCTTCTTTGGATTAGCGGGCATCCAATGGGCATCGATGTCCACCGGGTGGTCTCCGGAGGCGGCTGGGTGTGGCTCCACGGTCACGCCTGTTTCCTCCAGAACCTCCCGGGCGGCACTGGCGGCTAGTGAATCGTCACCCTCGAAATGTCCGCCGGGCTGGAGGACGCGGCCGAGTGTCTTGTGGACGATGAGCAGGAGGTTGTCCCGCTCCGCATTGAAGACGATCGCGCTGGTGGTGATGTGGCCGTTGAAATTCTTCCTGCTGAAAAGCTCCTCGTTCACCGCCAGATAGTCGGTGAAAACCCGCAGCCGTTCCGCCTCTCCGGGATGGCGGGAAAGATAAGCGGCGACGATTTCGAGGATCCGGGACTTCTGCATCAGCGGGCGCTCCTTAAATCGACTGGCGGCGGAGGGCAAGTGATGGGATGCTCCCACCAAGCAGACGTGTCCGATCTTTTCACCACTCCCGCCGCCCTCAAAGACAAGCCGAACCCTTCCGAGCCGCTGGCCGCCAGGATGCGGCCCAGGTCGCTCGACGAGGTCGCGGGACAGAAACACATCCTCGCGGAGGGGAAACTGCTCCGCCGGGCCATCGAGTCCGACCGCTTCACGTCCCTCATTTTTTACGGACCTCCGGGGACCGGAAAGACGACGCTGGCCAGCGTGATCGCGCGGACGACCGGTTCACGCTTCGAGTCTCTGAACGGCGTCGAGTCGAACGTGGCGGAGATCCGCGCCAAGATCGACCAGGCCCGCACCTGGCGGGAGCTGCGGGGGGAAACGACGATCCTTTTCATCGATGAAATTCACCGCTTCAACAAGGCGCAGCAGGACGTCTTGCTGCCGCACATCGAGCGCGGAGTGGTGCGGTTCATCGGCGCGACGACGCACAATCCGTATTTCCATGTGAACTCGCCGCTCGTCTCCCGGTCGCAGATCTTCCAACTGGAGGCAGTGCCCGTGGAGGATGTGGTCGCGGTTCTGGAACGGGCCATCTCCGATGAAGAGCGCGGCCTTGGAACCTACCGGGTGGCTGCGGATCCGGAAGCGTTGCAGCATCTGGCGGAAAAGTCCGATGGGGATGTGAGGAAAGCGCTCACCGCACTGGAACTGGCCATCCTGACCACCCATCCGGGCGAGGATGGTTCCGTCCACCTGACCCTGGAAGTGGCGGAGGAGTCCATCCAGCGGAAAGCCGTGGTCTATGATGCGGATGGTGACGCCCACTACGATACCGCCTCCGCGTTCATCAAATCCATCCGCGGCAGTGATCCGGACGCCGCGCTCTACTGGCTGGCGAAGATGCTGCATGCCGGGGAGGATCCGCGTTTCATCTCCCGGCGGCTGGTGATCTCAGCTTCGGAGGACATCGGCCTGGCGGACTCCGGTGCCCTGCGCGTGGCCTTGGATGCCCACGGCGCGCTGGAGTTCGTCGGCATGCCGGAGGGCAGGATCCCGCTGGCCCATGCCACCGTCTATCTGGCGACCGCACCGAAATCGAACACCGCCTACGCCGCTCTAGGAAAGGCGATGTCCGATGTGGAAAGTGGCCGCACGCTGGCAGTTCCTCCGCATCTCCGGACCAGAACCCGCAAAAAGCTCGCCAGTGCCTCCGGAGAAACCGAAGAAAATCTGCGCTACCTTTACTCCCACGACTACGAGGGGGCCTACATCCCGCAGGCCTACCTGCCGGAGGGCCGCACCTACTACCAACCGGGGGAGCAGGGGATGGAGAAGCGGATCAAGGAACGCCTGGACTACTGGCGTTCGCAGATGGAGAAGTAGGGGATTCAACGGCGGATCGCCCTTGCACGGAAGAACGCCCTGCCATGTGTGGTTGGCGGAATCACCAGGCGGTGCTCCCACGCATCTGGGGATTCGGCATCCACTGATCGGGAAATGCCGGGATCAGTCCCGGTATCTTTCCACAAGTTGAGATCTTCCGACCACTCCATCCTGAAATCCACCCCCGGCGCATCCTTGGCGCGGGGATAGAAGATGGAGTGGCTGCCATTTCCTCCGGCAACCAGGCGGATGGTCCGCCCCGGATGGTTCCTGGGATCAACCCCCATCGCATAACCGAGCAATACCTCCTGTTCGTCGTGGCCGGCGAGGGAGTGCAAATCCACCCATTTCGCCAGGTGGGTGGAGGATGCATCGACATGCACCGCGCCACCTTCCGGCCAGACCGATGATTTTTCAGGAGCACCTGCAGCGACATCATCGCCATTGGTCGCGACAGTTGAACCGTAGGCATCCTCCGCCGCGTTTCCCGGCATCCGGATCTTCCGGACGAGAGTCCATGAAGTCAGATCTTCGTTCCCACGGAAAACATAGACAGAGCCTGATTCAACTCCTCCGGTAACGTCTCCGGGAGCGCCAATGACAAGCATGTTACCCATGAGTTGGATGCTGTGGCCAAAGCGGATGGTGTTTTGTCGGTCAGGTGGCTGGATACGGGATATTTCCACCCATTCGCCTGGCGAAGCGGTGTTCTTTTTGAAGATCGACACCCATTCTCCGGGAGGCTGGCCGAAGC